>NZ_LRTR01000168.1 GCF_001550375.1 Streptomyces europaeiscabiei
GTGCCGGCCGAGCGCGTGCGCGGCCGCGGCGGAACCGGCTACGGCCGCGATCCGCCACCAGCTCGCGGCCTCCTCCGCGTACCCGCGCTGATGCAGCAGGACACCGAGGTTGTTGGCGGCCGCGCGGTCCCCTGCAGCGGTGGCGCCCCGCAGATAGGGCTCGGCTGCGTCGAGGTCGCCGCGGCGCAGCAGCATGGCTCCGAGGACGCTCATCGCCTCGGCGTCGCCGGCTTCGGCGGCGAGCCGCTGACGCGCCTCCTCTACGGCGTCCCCCGTCTCGTCCTCGTCCGCCGCCTGCACGGACTCGGCCGACGAAGCGGACACGGCGGGCAACACAAAGTCGGCAGGCTGCGCAAACCGCCCTGTCTCCAACAGAGTTGCCTTGTCCCCCATAACGTCCATCGTCGCACCACCTGCAACCTGGGTACACCTGGTATACCGCAGCCATTGAGGTCACTACAGCGTTTTGTCGACATGCCCACAGAGCGACAAGTCAAACACAGATTTCCCAGCTACCCCCGACAACACGTCGAAGGCCCGGATCCTTTAGAGGATCCGGGCCTTCAACTTCAGTAGCGGGGACAGGATTTGAACCTGCGACCTCTGGGTTATGAGCCCAGCGAGCTACCGAGCTGCTCCACCCCGCGCCGTTGCGTTGCAACCGTACCACGGCGCGGGGTGGAGCTTTGCATCAGCCGTTTCCGGAGCCTCCGCCGTCGCTCTGGTCGCTGTTCCCACTGCCGCTGCCGCCGGTCTTGTCGGCCTTGGACTGTGCGTCCCCGGCCCGCTTCAGCGCGTCCTCCAGGTCCTGTTGGGCGCGGCCGTACTTCTCCCAGTCGCCGTCCTTGAGCGCCTGCTGGCCCTCGTCGAACGCCTTCTGGGCTTCCTCCAGGGCCTGTTGGACCGTCGGATCGCCGGACGGCGGCGGCTCGTCGGTGCCCTCGTCGCCGTCGTCCACCGGTGGCTCGGTGGGCGAACCCTCGGTCTCGAACACCTTGTTGAGCGCGGCATCGAGGGTGTCCTCGAAGGCCGTGTTGCCGCCGTAGGTGACCAGGACCTTGCGCAGCAGCGGGTACTTGAGCCCGCCGCCTCGCACATAGACCGGCTCCACGTAGAGCAGTCCGCCGTCGAGCGGGACCGTCAGGAGGTTGCCGTACTCGACCTGCGAGTCGCCTCTCTTGAGGAGGCTGATGGTCTCGGCGATGTCCTGTTCGGAGTTGAACTGGCTCTGGACCTGTTTCGGTCCGTCGATCGGTTCACTGGTCGGCAGTTTCAGAATTCTGATCTTGCCGTAGTCCTTGGTGCCCGCCTCGGCGTTGACCGACACGAAGGCGCTGAGGTTGTCCCGGCCGTTCGGCGTGAGCGTCGTGGTCAGCGAGAACGCCTGTGCCGTCTGGCCCGGCAGCTTCATGCTCAGGTAGTACGGCGGCACCGCGTTGCCCGAGGTGTTGGTCGGGTCGTCCGGAACCTGCCACACCTCGCTGCCGCTGAGGAACGTCTCGGCGTCCTTCACGTGGTAGCGGGTCAGCAGCTCGCGCTGGACCTTGAACAGGTCCTGCGGGTACCGCAGATGGGCCAGGAGCGAGTCGGAGATGTCCT
The DNA here is from genome assembly GCF_001550375.1 of Streptomyces europaeiscabiei. Taxonomy (GTDB): domain Bacteria; phylum Actinomycetota; class Actinomycetes; order Streptomycetales; family Streptomycetaceae; genus Streptomyces; species Streptomyces europaeiscabiei. The sequence continues at coordinate 1,600 of NZ_LRTR01000168.1, forward strand.
CCTTCGGCTCCACCGTGCCCGGGAAGGCCTTCATCCAGGTCTTCAGGACCGGGTCCTGAGTGTCCCACTGGAAGAGCTTGACCTCGCCGGTGTACGCGTCGACGGTCGCCTTCACCGAGTTGCGGATGTAGTTGACCTGGTTCTGCTGGGCCACCACCGCCCGCTGGCTGTTGTCCGCGGTCAGCGAGTCGGCCGTCGTGTCGCCCAGGGTGGTGCGGGAGGCGTACGGGTAGCCGTTGGTGGTGGTGTACGCGTCGACGATCCACTGGATCTTCCCGTCGACGACGGCCGGGTAGGCGTCGCCGTCGATGGTCAGCCAGGGGGCGACCGCCTCGACGCGCTCCTTGGGCGTGCGGTTGTACAGGATCCGCGAACCCTCGCCGATGGCGCCGGAGTAGAGGATCTGCGGCTCGTTGAACGCCACCGCGTACGCGGCCCGGTTGACCGGGCTGGAGAGGTTGATCCCGCTGTTGCCCTTGTAGCTGGTGGTCTTCTCACCGCTGTCGTCGGAGTAGTCGATCTCGTCCTGGGGACCGCCGACGATCGAGTACTGGGTGGTCTTCTCGCCGTAGTAGACCCGCTGCTGGTACTTGCCGAGGTCGCCCTTGGACGGCAGGTCGGACTCCGTGAACACCGGACGGCCACCGGAGGTGGCCTCGGTGCCCTTGGCGGCGACCACGCCGTAGCCGTGGGTGTAGCGGAAGTGGTCGTTGATCCAGTTGTTCTTCGGGATGCCGGCGAGGTTCAGCTCGCGCAGACCGATGACGGTGTCCTGCTCCGCGCCGTCCTCGTTGGCGTACCGGTCGACGTCCAGGTTCGTGGGGAACGCGTAGTAGTTCCTCATCTGCTGGAGCTGCTGGAACGTCGGCGAGACGATGTTCGGGTCGAGCATGCGGATGCTCGCCGTGGTGTCGGCGTCGGCACGGAGCTTGGCCTTGTCCGTGGTGTCGCTCACACCGGAGTACTCCTCGACCTCGGTCCCGTCGATGCCGTAGGCCTGCCGGGTCGCCGAGAGGTTCTTCTCGACGTACGGCGCTTCCTTGGCCTGCTCGTTCGGCTGGACCTGGAACTTCTGGACGATCGCCGGGTACAGCCCGCCGATGAGGATCGCGGAGAGCACCATCAGGCCGAAGCCGATGACCGGCAGCTGCCAGGTACGCCGCCAGATGGTGGCGAAGAACAGCAGCGCGCAGATGGCGGCGATGCAGAAGAGGATGGTCTTGGCCGGCAGGTACGCGTTCGCGTCGACGTACCTGAGGCCCGTCCAGTTGCCCGTCGCCTTGAAGTCGCTGGACTTCACCGCGAGCCCGTACCGGTCGAGCCAGTACGCGACCGCCTTCAGGGTGACGAAGATGCCCAGGAGCACCGACAGGTGCCCGGTGGCCGCTGCCGTGGCACGCGCGCCCGGGGAGGTGACCCTGAGGCCGCCGTACAGGTAGTGCGTGAGCGCGGCGGCGATCACCGAGAGCACGGCGGCGGCGAAGCCGAAGCCGAGCAGGAAGCGGTACCAGGGCAGGTCGAAGGCGTAGAAGGAGACGTCCAGACCGAACTGGGGGTCCTTCTGACCGAAGGAGACTCCGTTGACCCACATCAGCCAGGTCCGCCACTGCCCAGAGGCGGAGGCGCCGGCGATGAGGCCCACGAGGGAGGTGATCCCGAGGAGCAGCCATTTCTTGTAGGGCGCGATGCCCATGCGGTACCTGTCGAGGCTCTGCTGCTCCATCGACATGGCGCTCAGCGGTGGCCGCAGCCGGTGCGCCAGCCAGATGTTGAATCCGACCGAGGCCGACATGAGCAGACCGAAGACGAAGAAGAGCCCGATCTTCGTCCAGAGTGTGGTGGTGAAGACGGACGAATACCTCACCGACCGGTACCAGAGCCAGTCCGTCCAGAATCCCGCGAACATGACGAACGCCATGCCGAGGACGGCAAGGACGCCCAAGGTCATGAGCAGCGTCCGGACACGTCGGGACGGTCGGCCCACTCTGATCCGCGGCCCCGTCGGGCCTCCGCCGCGGTCCGGCATCTGGAAAGCCAAGGTGCGCACCTCGAAGTTCGCTGTCGATACGTCAGGCCCGCGTCTACGGACCCTCCAGCGGGCCCCGTGATCGCAGGGGCCTCACCTATGCAACTTACTCACGCTTTACTCGGTTCCCGCTTCCGGGAACGAACGAGGCAGGATTGTGACCATGTCCAACACTCCCATGGCAGCGAACCCCCTCACCCGGGCCGTGCTCGAGATCGACGAGTACACCTCGGGCCTGGGCTGGGACCAGCCCGCTCGACTCTTCGCCCTCGTGGATACCGCGCGTCTGCGGTCCCAGGAACCCGCCCTCGCGGCCCAGCTCGGTCTGCAGAACGAGTCCGAGACCGTCGGTCTCACCCCGATCGAGCAGGAAGAGATCCCCGCAGGCAAGGCCCTGGACGAGTTCCTCGGCACCATCGCCTGGCCCGACGCGGTGGTCGGCTGCGCGCTGACCGTGGAGCGGCTGATGCTGCCGCCGTCCGCCGAGGCATCCGTCCCCGAGAACCTCGACGACGCCCGCCTCTCCAAGTGGGTCGCCTCCCACCCGAGCCGCCAAGAGGTCCGTATGACGGTCGCCGTCCTCCGTGACGGCTCCCGCGACTCGGCTCTGCGTCTACGTGAGAAGGACACTCCGACCGAGGTCCTCACCGGCCCCGAACTGGTACCGGGCCTGGCGGAGGCCCTGTCCGCGACCTTCGTGGACTGATCTCCGGCTGCTGTACGGCGGCGGGGGCGCCCCCGGCTCCTCGGGAGCGCCCCCGCGCGCATGTACGTCCGTCCCCGTCAGCCCTTGGTGGTGCACTTCGGCAGGTCGGCGGTGTCGCCGGAGCGGATGTCCTTCAGGGCTCCCAGCGCGTCCTCGATGGTGCCCACCTTGACGAGGGTGAGTCCCTCGGGGGTGTCCTTGGCGGCCGCGGCGCAGTTGTCCTTGGGCGTCAGGAAGTACTCGGCACCCTTGTCATGCGCGCCGACCGTCTTCATCTCGATACCGCCGATGGGGCCGACCTTGCCCTCGTCGTCGATCGTGCCGGTGCCGGCCACGAACTTGCCGCCCGTGAGATTGCCCGGCGTGAGCTTGTCGTAGATGCCGAGGGCGAACATCAGTCCGGCGCTCGGGCCGCCGACGTCGGCGAGCTTGATATCGATGGTGAACGGGAAGGTGTGGTCGGTTCCGGCGGAGATGCCGACGATCGCCCGCTCCTCGCCCGTGTCGTCGGACTTCGCCGTGGTGATCGTGACCCTCTCGGTCTCGGTCGCCGTCCTGTTCGCCTTCTCCGCGGCTGCCTGCGCCTTGGCGGGCACGATGAGGAAGTCGACGTCCTCGCCCGGCTTGTGCTTGGTGACCAGCTTCGCGACGTCCTCGGGCGCCTTGACCGCCGCACCGTCGACGGACTTGATCACGTCACCGGCGTGCAGCTCGCCCTCGGCCGGGGAGTCCTTGAGGACGGTGGAGACGATCACCCAGGACCTCACCGGGATGTCGAGCTGCTCCAGGGCCGCGACCTTGGCGCTCTCCTGGGACTGGCTGAACTCCTCGGCGTTCTCCTGGGTCGACTGCTCCTCGGTCTTGCCGTCCGGATAGAGCGTGTCGTGGGGCACGACCTTGTTGTCGTGTGCCAGCCAGCCGTACACGGCCTCGACGAGGTTCATCCGGTAGTCGGCGCTGGTCACACGGACCGTGGTCATGTTGAGGTGGCCGGTCGTCGCGTACGTCTTGCGTCCCGAGATCTGCAGCACCGGCTCGCCGCCGTGCTCTCCGAGCGTGTTCACCGTCGGTCCCGGTGACATCTCCGAATAGGGCACGGGAATGATCACACCCGCGCACAGGAGCGCGATCAGCATCAGGGTGGAGGCGAGCATCGTCGCGGTGCGGCGTGGCATGGAACGACAGTACGGGACAGGCCTGTCGGTGCACTGTCGGGGCCGTCCGTCCGGGGCTGGGGCGAAGCAGGCGGCTGGTGCCGCGGCACTAGCCGCCGGAGTGGGACCGCTCCATGGCCTCGCGGAAGCGCGAATAACCCGCGAGCTCGGTGCCGTCCTCGATGCTCCTGCGGTTCCGGCTGGCCCAGCCGCCCCACAGTCCGGCACCGATCGCGGCCACAAGTGGAATCAGCAACCAGGCGAGCGCCGCCATGCCGCCTCCCAACCCCTATCAAGCAACCACAACTGACTGATCAGCAGATTATCCGTCCGCTCTGTCAACGCTCGCGCCGGGGGGCAGGTTACGCAACCGGAAGGCGCACGAGCGCGTTCCGGTCACGGCTTCAGCAGGCTCCCACCAGCCCTCCCGTCGCCCCGCCGCCGCTCCTCACCGACGGCGCTACGCGCCGACCCATTCATCGGTGCCGTCGGAGAACTTCTGGTGCTTCCAAATGGGGACCTCATGCTTCAGATCGTCGATCAGTCTGCGGCACGCCTCGAAGGCCTCTCCCCGGTGCGGACACGACACGGCGACCACCACGGCCAGATCCCCGACCCGTAGGTTTCCCACCCGGTGCACGGCCGCGAGCGCACGCACCGGATAGTCGGCGACCACCTTCTCCGCGATCCGCCGCATCTCCGCCTCGGCCGTCGGGTGACACGAATAGCCGAGCTCGTCGACATCTGCTCCCCCGTCGTGGTTCCGCACGGTCCCCACGAACAGCGCGGTCCCCCCGGCCGCGTCCTCCCCGACCGCACGGAACACCTCGTCGACGGAGAGCGCCGTCTCTCGAATCCCGATCAGCCTGATGGGCTCCGTAGCCCCCTGCTCACCTGGGTGATCATCATTCACTGCCATACCCCCATCGTGCCCCACCCGCCGCCAACCCGACATGGTCGAAACCGCTGCCACGCGCGCATGGCGGCTTGGATCCTCCTGCAGCCGGAGATTCAAGAGCTCAGCCCGGCCGGCGTTCGAGGCGGAGGCCGATGGCCGATGGGGGGCTGAGGGAGGCGCAGTCCCGGGGTACGGGACTGAACGGGTAAAGGCGGGCGGGGGCGAAATCTCCGGCGCGCGCCCCCAGGCCGCTTCTCAGCGCCGCCCCCGAGCCTTCCGGGCCCGCCGCACC
>NZ_LRTR01000169.1 GCF_001550375.1 Streptomyces europaeiscabiei
CGGGCCCCGCCGCACCAACGCCGCCGTACCCAGCAGCGCGACCGTCGCCCCCGCGGCACCCGCAGCGGTCGCGTCCTTGCGCCCCAGCCGCCGCCCGGCCACGGTGTGCCGCCCGGCGACCTCCTCCAGCAGCTCCGCGAGTACTTCCTCGTTCGTCCACAGCGGCCGCCACCCGGCGTCGTGCAGCCTGCTGCCGCTCACGACCCACGGATACATCGTGTATGCCAGATCCCCGGCCGGCGACGGCGTCAGCCCGATCCGGTGGAGCCGGGCAGCGGCCCCCAGAGCGACCGCGGAAGGCAGCTCCATGCGCCGGATCCCGCTGAGCTCCTCGACCTCCTCCTGCTCCAGCCACCCCTCGCACCCGACGGCCAGCTCCCCGTCGACCTTCTCCAGCACGGCGTACTCCAGCGCGCCGCACAGATCCTCGACGTGACAGAACTGCCAGGCGGGCCGCGATCCGGCCACCACCAGCAGCCGGGGCGACTCGAAGTACCTGGTCAGCGCCGTGTCCGTCCCTCCGACAAGGGTTGCCGGGCGTACGACGGTGACATTGAGGCCCGGATGCGCGCGTGGTGCCCGGCGTGCGAGCCGCTCGATCTCCAGCAGGTCGCCGACCCCGGTGGCCTCGGCGGTCGCCCGCAACTCGGCGTCCTCCGAGAGCGGCAGCTCATTGTCGGGCAGCGCCCCGTAGACCATCGCCGACGTGCACAGCACGACCCGGTGCACCCCGGCCGCGGCGGCCGCCGTGAGCACGGTCTGTGTGCCGCGCACGTTGTACGCGCTGCGTGCAGCCGAGTCTGTGCCCAGGTCGAGGTCGACGGCGAGGTGCACCACGACGTCCGCCCCGCGCAGCTTCTCGGCGATCGCCGGGTCCCGCACGTCCAGGATGTGCCATTGCGCGGCCGCGCACTCGCCGCGCCGCTCGTCGATGGCGATGACCTGCCGGATCTCGTCGGACTCGGCGAGCCGCTCGGTGAGTAGCGCTCCTACGCCGGACGCGGCACCGGTGACCGCGACGACGGGCCCGCGCGCGGCGGGACTGGTTGAGTGGTTTCGCGCTGCGCGAACCTGCGGATCTGGGGAACTCACCGGGCGTCTCCAGCGGTTGTCTTCAGTACGAACGCGGGTGACGCGTACGTACCAGGTGGCATCCATCCTGCCGCAGGCCTTCGGTCGGCGGAGCACCGAGGCCTTAACCCGCCGTGGTGTCTACGCTGGGTGGTGTTCGGGCAGCCGTGCCGTCGGAGAAAACCGATGGCCCTATCAGCCGAGGAATCCCGTGAGTGACACCCCATTCGGATTCGGCCTTCCGCCGGAGGAGCCGGACGACGGCGACGAGGGCAAGAAGAAGGACCAGGAGAGCGGTGGTGGTCAGGGACCGGCCAACCCGTTCGGTTTCGGGTTTCCCGGGGCCGGCGGCCCTGGCGCCGACAATCCGTTCGCCGCGATGTTCGGTTCCATGAACCCCACCGACCTGGGCGCCGCCTTCCAGCAGCTGGGCCAGATGCTCTCGTACGAGGGCGGCCCGGTGAACTGGGACATGGCCAAACAGATCGCCCGCCAGACGGTCTCCCAGGGGACCGCCGACGGCACGAAGGACGTGAGCGTCGGTCCTGCCGAGCGCACCGCCGTCGAGGAGGCCGTCCGCCTGGCCGACCTGTGGCTCGACGACGTGACATCTCTGCCGTCCGGCGCGGGCTCCGCCGTGGCGTGGAGCCGCGCGGAGTGGGTGGAAGCCACCCTGCCCGCGTGGAAGGAGCTCGTCGACCCCGTGGCCGAGCGGGTCGGCGGCGCCATGGGCGACATCCTGCCGGAGGAGATGCAGGCCATGGCCGGCCCGCTGATCGGCATGATGAAGTCGATGGGCGGCGCCATGTTCGGCCAGCAGATCGGGCAGGCCGTGGGCATGCTCGCGGGCGAGGTCGTCGGCTCCACCGACGTCGGCCTGCCGCTCGGCCCCGCAGGCAAGGCCGCGCTGCTGCCGCTGAACGTGGAGGCGTTCGGCAAGGACCTGGGCATCGGCAAGGACGAGGTGCGGCTCTACCTGGCCCTGCGCGAGGCCGCCCACCAGCGTCTCTTCGCCCATGTGCCCTGGCTGCGCTCGCACCTGTTCGGCGCGGTCGAGGGCTACGCGCGCGGGATCAAGGTCGACACGGCCAAGCTGGAGGATGTGGTCGGCCAGTTCGACCCGCAGAACCCGGAAGAGCTGCAGCAGGCGCTCCAGCAGGGCATGTTCCAGCCTGAGGACACTCCGGCGCAGAAGGCGGCCCTGGCCCGTCTGGAGACCGCTCTGGCGCTGGTGGAGGGCTGGGTGGACGCGGTGGTGCACGCCGCCGCGAAGCCGCGCCTGTCGTCCGCGGACGCGCTGCGCGAGACGCTGCGCCGCCGTCGCGCCACGGGTGGCCCGGCCGAGCAGACCTTCGCGACGCTCATCGGCCTGGAGCTGCGCCCCCGCCGTCTGCGCGACGCCTCCCGCCTGTGGGCGTCCCTCACGGACGCGCGGGGCGTCGACGGCCGCGACGCCCTGTGGGCCCACCCCGACATGCTGCCGACCGCGTCCGACCTGGACGACCCGGACGGCTTCGTCCACCGCGAGCAGCTGGACTTCTCCGAGCTGGACAAGATGCTCGGCGAGGCCGCGGGCGGCTCCGCCGAGAAGCCGGACCTCAAGAAGCCGGACCTCAAGAAGAAGGACGACGACACAGAGTGACCCTGCACGACGACACGGTCCTCGTACTCAAGAGCTACGAGGACCAGTCCGAGCTGCGCCAGGCGTACCTCGACCACTTGGCGGCCCATCCGGACGGCGTGTGGAAGGCGTGCGGCGCCGGGCACATCACGGCGAGCGGCCTGGTGATCGATCCCGAGCGCGGCCGGGTGCTGCTCACTCTCCACAGGAAGTTGCGCATGTGGCTTCAGATGGGCGGCCACTGCGAGCCCGAGGACACCACCCTGGCGGGCTCCGCCCTCCGCGAGGCCACGGAGGAGTCCGGCATCACAGGTCTGAGGCTCCTGCCTGGCGGCCCGGTCCGCCTCGACCGCCATCACACCCCGTGCGCCTGGCACCTCGACGTCCAGTACGCGGCCCTCGCCCCCGTCGGAGCCGTCGAAGCGATCAGCGACGAGTCCCTCGATCTGCGCTGGTTCGCCTACGACGAGGTGCCGACCGTGGCCGACGACTCGGTCGTACGCCTGCTGGACGCCACGCGTGCACGGCTCTGACCTAGCTCTTTCGTGTGGGGTCGGCGGTCTCGCGGTGTGCCGCCGACAGGCTGTGGGAAGGCCCCCGCCGGGGGGACGGACACAGTAAGGGGCGTCCGCAATGGCGGACGCCCCTTACCCCTGCACCCACTGATCAGTTGCGGCTGCCCCCGAGGGAGTTTCCGCTCAGTCCACCGCCACCCATACCGAACTGTCCGAGCACCCCGGACGTACGCAGGTGCTGCGGCGGCAGCAGCTCGCTCGGCTGCACCAGGACATGTCCTTGGCCGCCGAAGTGCATCTCCCAGCCCTCACCGGTGGAGCCCCTGCGGCGCCACACGGCGGAGGTGGAGGTCGGTGCCTGGAGCTGTGTACGCAGCGAGGTGGACCAGGCGATGACGGCGTCCGAGTCGACGCAGATGTTCTTCTCGGGCGTCACTTCCAGAGCGAGCGGCGCACCCGAGGTCATCAGGACGACCTTGCCGCCACCGGACAGCTCCAGGTTGTACGCGCCGGCCGAGGCCACCTCGACGGCACTGTCCACGGCGACGATGCCGACGTTGAGCGAGCCGTCGAAGGCGAGGACCGCGGAGGAGTCGACGGTGATGCCTCTGCCGACCTCCATGATGTGCAGGTACTGCGCGAAGTTGGCGAGGTACACGATCCCGTTGCCCTTGCAGCGCATGAGTTCGAGCCGCTCACCGGTCATCCGCTCGGCGTTGCGCCAGCTGCGGTTGCGGTACTGGCTGTCGAAGTCGACCTGCCCCTCGAAGGCGACCATGGCGCCCTGGCGGGCCAGGACGGGGCTGCTGCCGATGGTGACGTCGGTCTTGAGCAGCTGTGGGTTCTGCAGTGTGTAGCGCTCGGTGTGGTTCACCGGGATGTGCGCGAAGAGTGTGCTGTGCATGGTGTGCTGTTCTCCTCTCAGCCCCGGTCAGCCACGGATCTTGAAACGGTCGCCGGTGTCCTCGCTGGGCTGGACGACCACGAAGCCCCGCCCCTTGAAACCGATCTGGAAAGCCTCCCCGCTGCCCCGGCCGATGAGCGCACTGGCCTTGATGGTGCGGCGGGCCTTCATGTCGAGGCCGTCGGTCCAGGCGATCAGCGCGTCCGGGTCGACGTACGTCTCCCGTTCGGCGCAGTCGAGGGAGATAGGCACGCCCCGGCTGACCAGGGCGACCCATCCGGTGCCACGGATCACGAGGTTGGTCAGGCCCGAGCCGGAGAGCTTGGCCAGGCCCTTGACCGGCTCGATGGTGAGCTGGAGCGAGGCGTCGCAGGCCAGCAGGGTGGGACCGTTGACGGACAGCGCCTCGTTGTTCAGGTGGAGGATGAGGACGTCACCGCCGTAGTCGGCGAGGTACAGGTCCCCGTCGCCCCGGCAGAGCATCAGCTTGCCGCCCTCGCCGCTGACCATCTCCTCCGCGCTGCGCCGCAGCGTGGCGGGCGGGCCGTCGAACTGTACGTAGCCGTCGTACGCGATCATCGAGCCGGCCTTGGCCAGGAGGTCCTGGCCGCTGACCATGGTGACCTTGAGCGTCTTGGAGCTGTGCACGCTCATACGGACGCCGGTGGGGGCGGAGCGGTGCGCGTTGAGTGTCTGGAGGTCCATGCTCTGCCTCACACCTCGAAGGGCTGGACGACGACGAAGTTGCCGGGGGCACCGCGGAACTGGAGGTTGACGGCCTCCTGGGTCTGCCGGGCGTACCCGGAGCGGCGCAGCCTGAGCGAGGTCGTGGTGACGGCCTGCGCGCCGGCGGACCAGGCGATGACGGCGTTGCCGTCGACGTAGGTGGCCGGGCCGACGGGCAGGACAACGGGAACGCCGCGCGTCTTGACGACGACCGCTCCCGTGCCGGAGAAGAGCATGCTGAACAGGCCACCACCGGGCAGGCCCGCACCCTCGATACGGCGGATCTCGGTGTCCAGCGCCTCGTCGAAGGCGAGGACCCCGCGCGCGCTGGTGTAGAGCTGTTCGTTCTCCAGGCGGATGACGAAGAGGTGGCTGCCCTCGTCCGCGAGGAACACCTCACCGTCCCCGGAGCAGCGCATCAGGGACATGCCCTGGCCGGTCAGCTGGCCCGTCAACTTGCCGAGAAGGCCGGAACCCTTGTGGGCGAAGTCGATGTCGCCCTGGTAGGCGACCATGCTGCCCTGCTTGGCCAGGATGTTGGCGCCCTTGGTGAGCGTCGTCCGCACCAGCTGCGGGTTCTGCTCGGTCCAGCGGTCTCCGACGGGTGCCTCGGAGTACTTCGTCAGAACTACCCGCAGCCCCGCCTCCGGTGGCACCGGCGCGAGCTGCGTACCGCCACCGAAGGGCTGAGCCTGCCCCGGGAATGCCCCAGGAGCCCCGGGGGGTGTGAACGGGCCGCCTTGCGGAGCTGCGCCAGGAGGGGTGAAGGGGCCACCCTGGGGCGCGGCACCCGGTGGTGTGAAGGGCCCGCCCTGGGGCGGCGCGCCGGGCGGGGTGAAAGGGCCGCCCTGCGGGGGCGCGGCCGGAGGCGGAACG
>NZ_LRTR01000017.1 GCF_001550375.1 Streptomyces europaeiscabiei
GCGCGGCGGGCGGGGCCTGCTGGGGCGTGGCTGCCCGCGGGTCGGGCTGTGCCGGGGGCGGCCAGGCCGGGGACGCGGACGGCTGATCCTGCGCGCCCTCGGGGCGTTCGGTCATCGGCTTCTCCTCGTGTCGTGGTGGATGGGGTGCGGCGACGCGGACGGAGCTCGCCCACCAGGGCCGCCGGACCGCGCGGCAGGGTGTCGTGTGCGAACGTGTGGAGGAGAAGTACCCGCGGCCCGATCCCTTCCATGCGGCCTCGGGGGCCCCGGCCGCACCCGAAGATCCAAGCCTCTCAGAACGCCTCCCGCACGGTCGTCCGTGAAACTACGCACCCCGCCTACGCAACCTGGCAGGACGGCCGGGGCGGCGGCCGTCACGGGGCGGGGGTCGGAGCCCGGTGCTTTCATGGGAGTCATGACCAGCAGAAGCGTCGTAGTCGAGCGGCGGGTCGCCGCTTCTCAGGGGCGGGTGTGGGAGGCCCTGACGGACCTCGGCCGGATGGACCGGATGCTCAGCGGTGTCACGCGGGTGGAGGTCCTCACGGACGGGGGTTTCGGGGTGGGCACGAGGTGGCGGGAGACCCGGCGCATGTTCGGCAAGGACGCCACCGAGGAGATGTGGGTGACCGTCAGCGAGCCGCCCGAGCGCTATGTGGTGGAGGCCGAGTCGCACGGTTCCCGCTATGTCTCGAAGTGGGTGCTGCGGGCGGACGGACCCGAGTCGACGACGATCCTGATGACGTTCTCGGCGGATGCGACCGGTGCCGTCGCGGGTCTGCTCGCCAAGGTCATGGGCTCCGTCGGTGCCCGTGCCGTGCGCAAGGCCGTCACGAAGGACCTCGACGACGTCGCCGGGTGGGTGGAGGGCCGCAGGAGCTGAGCCGCCCCTGCGGCCCTCCGGTCACCGGGTGCGCGTCAGGAGTCCAGGCCGTAGCCCGAGGTCACGTAGGCGCACTCTGTGTAGATGTAGCCCGACTCCAGCTTGGCGGTGTCGGAGGCGGCGCTGGACGCGCTGCCGCCCTTCGGCTTGTGCAGGAAGTACGTGGTGCCCACCGGCAGGCTGATCGTGCGCTGCGGGTAGTTGTCGTTGCCGCTGCACGGCTTGAACCCGGTGACGAGGGTGCTGCTCCAGCTGTAGCTGGAGCAGGTGCCGCAGCCCTTGAGGGTGAAGGTGCCGGTGACCGGGCCGGTGTACATGACCTGGATCTCGTCGGGGCTGTCGTTCTTGACCGTGACGGAGATGCTGCCGCCGGAACGCGTCGTGGGCAGCTTCTTGCCGGCCGCCGGGACCTCCTGCGCGATCTCGGCGGCGATCGCTATCTTCTTGGCGCGCGGCGCGTTCTTGTGCTTCTTGTTGGCGTCGACGAAGTCGTTCATCGACGTCACCGCCTCGGCGAAGTCGCCGTCCTTGTACTGGTCCACGCCACAGGTGTAGACGCCCGCGGACGCGGCGTTCTCGGCCCGTCCGGCGTCGGCGGCGAGGGCGTCGGCGACGCCCGCCTTGTCCCCCGGCAGCGCCTTGACCTGGGAGCCGAGCGTGCCCAGCTGGTCCACGGCGGTGCACGGGTCGTCGCCGCCGACGGCCTTGACGGCCTTGTCGACGGCCGCCTTGACGTCGGGCTCGACCTTCGCGGCCTGGTCCGAGTCGGGGAACGTGGTGAGGAGGTCGCTGAACTGGTCCTGCCAGCCCGCGGTGCCGCCCGCCAGGCCGGCGGACGCGCACTCGTACAGTGAGGTGGCGAGCCGCTCGTCGGGCCAGGTGGCCAGCGAGCCGAGGTCGTCCCTGCTCACGGTCTGCGGGACCGTGCGCAGGTATTCGAGGGGAGTGACCGCGGCGCAGTACTCCTGCTTGTCGTAGGGGGCGCCGACGGTCGTGTAGAAGGTCTTCAGCCGGTCCGGGACCTTCTCGGCCGCCCGGGAGTCGGGGTGGTCGGTGCGCAGGTCGTCGTACGCGGTCAGGGCCCTGCGGAACTCGGACTGGGTCGTGGAGAAGGACTCGCCGGAAGCCTTGTCCACGAGGTCGTCGGCCTTCTCCAGCCGGTCCAGGAGCATCTCCTCGACGGCCTCCTTCCGCGCGGTCTCGTAGAGCAGACCGCTCGCGACCGGTACGCCGAGGAGGAGAACGCCGAGCACGATGGCGAGCGGGGACTTCGCGGGCCACACCAGGCGGTTGCGCAGGCCCAGGAAGGCACCGTGGACGGCCACGAGGAGGAGGAACAGGCCGTAGACGGTGAGGGTCGTGCCCGAGACGCCGTCAGGGTCGGCCGGCAGCACGGTGAAGAGGAGGAGGCCCGTGGCCGCCCAGCACACCAGTGTGAGGAGCGGGCGGCGGATCAGCGCGTAGCCGAGCCCGAGACCACTGAGGTTCAGCAGGCCCACCCCGACGGCCCGCCAGGCGTCCGGCGGGCCGGGTGGCGGCCCCGGCGGCATGGGCGGCACAGGCGGCACGACGAAGCTGTGGCTCCAACCGTCCTGGTCTCTTACGCCGTACTGATCCCCGGACATCTCGGATCCCCCCGTCAACTCCACCCGCATGCTTACGAATTGTCAGTGTACGGCCGAAACTCGATGCCGCGACAGGTGATTCTCGGGCGCCGACATAGATCGACTTCCATTCGTGACCACCACCTGGCACATGGCCCGAACGGGTCGTTCGCACCGCCCGCCGACGCGTGAAAGGTACAGGCCCCACAGCTTGTGGACGCACGGGGGTCACCGGCCGGTTCGCTCGACGAGCGGGGTTTTTCCCGCGTCCGGTCCGGGATCCGGGGCGCGGCGGGCGGGGTCCGTCCGGGCGAGGACCAGGACGGCCGCAGTGTCCGTCGTGAGGACGCCGGCCGCGAGCAGGACCCACACGGGGGCGGTCGGATCCGTAGGGGGCGCGGCCGGCGTAGGCGGTCGCGGTGACCACTCCGAAGAAAGCGGCGTAGTCGAGGGCCGCGACCGCCAGGACGGTCCCCGCCCTGGGGGCGCAGCCGGCCCGCGTCGCACAGGATCGCGAGCACGGTGAGGAGTTGGAGACCGTGCGGTGCGGTGGCATGGGCGAGCTTGGCGCTGCCCGCCGCTCCGAACAGCACCTCCCGCGGTACCACCCCCGGTGTCGTCGAACGCGGCCTCCCCGATGGCGGCCATGCGGCCGACGCGACATCACCGAGCAGCGGCAGTCACCGGGCCCAGACCTCCGCCATGCTCCGCCCCGAGTCTTCGATACAGGATCGATTCCTGCTCAAATCAACAAGGTTGGCGGAGCATGGGGACCGCATCCGGACGGTTCTGCGGGGTCAGTAGCTCCCGCGCCTGACCCGGCGGAGCAGGACCACTCCGGCGAGTACGGCCACGCCGCCGATCATCGCCGGCCACAGTTGCGCCCCGGTGTCGGCGAGGTCGCCCGTCGCCGACTGGGACCCCTGCGATCCGGGCTGACCGGCGGGTGACGGGATGTTGGCGGCGGGCGCCGTCTGCTCGGGGGCCACGGCCGCGCCGCCGTCGTCACCACCGTCGTCCGCACCGTTGTCGGCGTCTTTGTCGCCGCTCTCGTTCTCGGCGGCGTTGCCGCGCTGGGTCGCCTTCACCGAGGCGAGGACCTGGGGCTCCTTGTCGCCGCCCTGGTTCGCCTCGTCGTCCGTGCCGCCGGGAGCCTGCGCGGTCTCGGTGGGGCCGGCCGTGTTCTCGTCCTGGTCCTGACCCTGGTCCTGACCCTGGTCTTGGTCTTGACCCTGGTCCTGACCCTGGTCTTGGTCCTGACCCTGGTCGTTGCCGGGCTGCTCCTGGCCCTGACCGTCGTTCTGGTCGCCGCCCGGCTGCTCCTGGCCCTGGTCGCCACCCTGACCGGTGTCGCCGCCCTGCTCGCCACCGTTGCCCTGGTCGCCACCGTTGCCTTGGTCACCGCCGTTGTCCTGGCCACCGTCATCGCCCTGGTCGCCCCCGACGTCGGCCGCGTCGCACTCGCGACCGTCGTTGATGCAGTCCACCATCTCCCGCATCAGGTCCTCGTCGAAGACGTTGATGAAGTCGCCGTGGTCGGTGACGGGCTTGTGGAGCTGCTCGGGGAAGGCGTCGACGGCGAACAGCGGGGTCGTACGGCCGCCGTCCTGGAGGCTCGGGGCGTCGACGTCGTAGACGATGCGCTGGACCAACTGCGGGATGGCCTTGAAGCCGGCGGCGCAGCTGCCGTCCGCGGCGGCGAAGGCCACGTGGGTGCGGTGGTTGGCACTGTCGATGTTGCGGCCGTCCCAGCAACTCTGGAACTTGAACGTGCGCACGACGTCGCTGCCGGAGGGGCAGAGCGGGTACTTGTCCTTCAGCTGCCGGTCCTCGAAGCCGGTGCAGCTCCAGGACGCGTTGGCGTTGGCCGTGCCGTTGACGAACGCCTTGGCGTCGCCGGTGATGATGCGCAGCAGCCGCGGCATCTCCGTGACGTCACCGCGCGGGCTGCCCTCGAACGACATCGTGACTTCCCTGGGCGTCACGATCTCACCGGCGTTGCCCTCGATGCCGCCGCCGGGAGAGTTGGCGTCCTGCTCGGCGGTGCCGTTCTGGAGCCGGATCACCGGCCAGAAGTACGAGGACCTGTCGCCCTGGTTCTCACAGCTGGTGTCGGCGGCCGCGAGGTCCTCGTCGCTGGAGAACGCACTGTTGCCCTGGTTGCCGACATAGTCGTGGAAGTGGTGGGCGCCGTTGGAGACCCCGGGGGCGACGATGACGTTGTCGGAGTTGAACAGACCGTTCGCGTTCACACCGCAGGCGGTGGTGAAGGAGCCGGTGGAGCCGTTCTGCTGCCCGCCCCGGTTCCCGGCGTTCGGCTGGACGGACTTGATGTCGGCGTAGTCCGCGGCCACCGGCCCGTTGCCGGCCTGGCCACCGTTGCCCTGCTGGCCCTGCCCGCCCTGCTGCCCGCCCTGGTCGCCCTGGTCGCCCTGGTCCTGACCGTCGCCGCCGTCGTTCTGACCGCCGCCGCCCTGGTCACCGCCGTTCTGCTCGCCACCGTTCTGGTCGGCGTTCCAGTTCTCGGCGGGGCGCAGTTCGCAGGCGGCCAGGGAGTCGAGTCCGTCGGGGCGGTCCCCGACACGGTCGATGGCGATCGCGATCCGCTCGATCGTCGCGGCCCGCTTCTCCTTCAGCGGGTTCATGATCGCGTTGTCGGCGAAGCCGCCGTCCTGCTGCTGGGCCTGCGCGGAGTTCTGCAGCCGCTGGTAGGCCTCGGCTATCTGCTGGTCCAGGGCGGCGAGTTCCTTGTCGACCTCCGCCCGTGCCCCGTCGGGGACCTCCGTCAGTTCGTCTCCGACGTCCGGGCAGTCGATCGTGCCGGCGGCGGAGTTGACCTGCTGGACGGAGTCGTCGGTCGAGTCGTCCTCGGTGGCCGACGCGTAGACGTTGACGGCCACGAGCCCGCCCCCGCCCAAGATCAGCGCGATCGCGGCAGAGGTCGCGCGCCGGGCTCCTGATGGGCGTCTGCGCCTGGTGGTGCGTCCCACGGATAGCTCCTACAACGTCGTGGTCGGGTCCGGGCATGAAAAACCCCAGCCCAATACGGAGCCGGACCCCCATGCGTTCAAACATCTCGTGAATTCACAGGAATCCGACAGGAAGGAGTACGTCACAGGTGGTCACAGCGGTGGCGAACGCTTCGTGGGCCGTGCGGCCGACGCCATCGGCCGTGACCGTGCGTGACCCCCTCTCGCCTCCGGGCGCGGGGCAGTGTAGACATGGGCACATGGTCCGTCTCCTGGGTCGATCTCGCTCTCAATCGACCCGCCGCCCTCAGGGTCGGCCCGCGCAGGGCCGGGACGACCGCGCCCGGCGGGTACCGCACGGATCCGGGGACGCCGCAAGTCGGGAGCCGGGGCACGGTCAGGGCCCTCTCTCGGGCCTGCGATCGACGTTGAGCGGGCGCAGTGTCGCCGGGCAGGTGTTCCTGCTGCAGGTGGTGATCGTGCTGGTGCTGGTCGTGTCGGCCGTGGTGGCGCTGGTCCTGCAGGTACGGCACGACAGCACCGAGGAAGCGCACAACCGTTCGCTCGCCGTGGCGGAGACGTTCGCCAACGCGCCGGGCACCCGGGAGGCGTTGACCAGCGACGATCCGACGGCGGTGCTCCAGCCGAGGGCCGAGGCCGCCCGGATCCAGTCCAAGGTCGATTTCATCGTCGTGATGAACACCGACGGGATCCGCTACACCCATCCGAAGACGGACCGCATCGGCAAGAAGTTCGTCGGCACTCTCGGACCCGCGCTGAAGGGCGAGTCCTTCACCGAGGAGGTCAACGGCACCCTCGGCCCGCTCGTCCAGGCCGTGGTACCGATCAAGGATCCGGACGGCAAGGTCGTGGGCCTGGTGTCGGCCGGGATCACCACCGAGAACGTGGGCGGGGTCGCGGACCAGCAGCTGCCCCTCGTACTGGCCGCCGCCGCGGCGGCCCTCGCCCTGGCCACGGCGGGCACGGCACTCGTCAGCAAGCGGCTCCTGCGCCAGACCCACGGCCTCGGTCCGTCCGAGATGACCCGCATGTACGAGCACCACGACGCGGTGCTGCACGCCGTGCGGGAGGGCGTGATCATCATCGGGGGCGGGGGCCGGCTGCTGCTCGCCAACGACGAGGCACACCGTCTGCTCGACCTGCCCGCGGACGCCGAGGGACAGGACGTCCTCGCCCTGGGCCTCGAATCGCACATGGCCGACCTGCTGGCCTCGGGGCGCGTCGCCAACGACGAGGTGCACCTGGTGGGCGACCGGCTGCTCGCGGTCAACCAGCGGGCCACCGATCTGCAGGGCGAGCCCTCCGGCAGCGTCGCCACCCTCCGTGACTCCACCGAGCTGCGCGCCCTGTCCGGCCGCGCCGAGGCCGCGCGAGAGCGCCTGAGGCTGCTCTACGACGCCGGAGTGGGCGTCGGCACCGGCCTGGACGTGACCCGCACCGCCGAGGAGCTGGCGGAGGTGGCCGTCCCCCGGTTCGCGGACTTCGTCACCGTGGACCTGGCACCCGCGGCGCTCAGCGGCGACGAACCCGATACGGTCACCACGCTGCGCCGTACGGCGTGCAGCGGGATCCGCAAGGACGCGCCGCTGTACAAGGTGGGCGAGCGGATCGACCTCGTCCCCTCCTCGCCACAGGCCCGCAGCATCGACAGCGGCAGTTCGACCCTCGTGGCCGACCTCAGCCGGGCACCCGGCTGGCGGGCGCAGGATTTCGAACGGTCCGCGCAGGTCGTCGAGTACGGCATCCACTCGCTGATCACCGTGCCGTTGCGCGTGGGCCAGCTGGTGATGGGTGTCGCGAACTTCTGGCGCTCGGAGAAGCCCGAGCCGTTCGACCAGGAGGAGCTGGCCCTCGCCGAGGAACTCGTCGCCCGCGCGGCGGTCTCCATCGACAACGCGCGCCGCTACACACGCGAACACACGATGGCCGAGACCCTGCAGCGCAGCCTGCTGCCCCGCAACCTTCCCGAGCAGAGCGCCCTGGACGTCGCCTACCGCTATCTGCCCGCGCAGGCCGGGGTGGGCGGGGACTGGTTCGACGTGCTGCCCCTGTCGGGCACCCGGGTCGCGGTCGTCGTGGGCGATGTCGTGGGCCACGGGCTGCACGCCGCGGCCACGATGGGGCGGCTGCGTACCGCCGTCCACAACTTCACCGCGCTGGACCTGCCGCCGGACGAGATCCTCGGGCTGCTCGACGAGATGGTCAGCCGTATCGACCAGGACGAGGCGGTCCTGGACGGTACCGCCCCGATCACCGGGGCGACCTGCCTGTACGCGATCTACGATCCGGTCTCGCGACGCTGCGACGTGGCCCGCGCGGGCCATCCGCCGCTCGCGGTGGCCCGGCCCGACGGCACGGTCGACTTCCCCGAGGTGCCGGCCGGTCCGCCGCTCGGCCTGGGCGGGCTGCCCTTCGAGACGGCCGAGCTGGAGCTCGAGGAGGGCAGCCGGCTGGTGCTGTACACCGACGGGCTCGTCGAGCACCGGGAGCGGGACATCGACGACGGGCTCGAACTGCTGCGCACCGCGCTGGCCGGGGCCGACACCTCACCGCAGGGCACCTGTGAGGCGGTGCTCGACGCGCTGCCGCCGAGCCGGGCGAGCGACGACATCGCGCTGATCGTCGCCCGTACGCGTGCGCTGGACAGGGGCCGCGTGGTCGAGTGGGAGGTGCCCGGCGACCCGGCGGCCGTCGGCCTGGCGCGCTCGGACGCCACCCGGCAGCTGGCCGAATGGGGCCTGGAGGAGCTGGAGTTCACCACCGAGCTGATCCTCAGCGAGTTGGTCACCAACGCCATCCGGTACGGCGGCGGCCCCATCCGGGTCCGGCTCATCCACGACCGCCAGCTGATCTGCGAGGTCACCGACAGCAGTCACACCTCGCCCCATCTGCGGTACGCGGCCACGACCGACGAGGGCGGCCGCGGCCTGTACCTGATCGCCCAGCTCACCCAGCGCTGGGGCACCCGATACTCCCCCACGGGCAAGACCATCTGGACCGAACAGGCACTGCCCTGACGGTCGTCGGCAGGCCGTGTCCCCGCGGACACGGCCTCCAACGCGCAAGGAGAGACCGGAACATGCGTATCGGACTGCTCGGAACAGGACCGTGGGCCGAGATGACCTACGCCCCCGCGCTGAGCGCGCACCAGGAGCTGGACTTCGCGGGGGTGTGGGGCAGGCGGCCGGAGGCGGCCAAGGAACTCGCCGACCGGCACGGCGGACTGCCCGTGTACGAGGACGTCGACGCCCTGTTCGCCGACGTGGACGCGGTGGCCGTGGCGCTGCCGCCCTCCGTCCAGGCGCCGCTCGCCGCACGTGCCGCCCGAGCCGGCTGCCATCTGCTGCTCGACAAACCCCTCGCGATGGACGTCGAGCAGGGGCGGGCGGTCGTCGAGGCGGTCGAGGAGGCCCGGGTCGCGTCCGTCGTCTTCTTCACCGCCCGTTTCCAGACGGCGATCGACGCGTGGATCACCGAACAGGCCGCCGGTGGGGGCTGGTTCACCGCCCGCGCGGAGTGGTTCGGGTCGCTGTTCGACGAAGAGAGCGACAGCCCCTTCGCGGCCTCGCCGTGGCGGCGCGAGAAGGGTGGCCTGTGGGATGTGGGCCCGCATGCCCTGTCCGTGCTGCTGCCGGTCCTCGGGGACGTGGAGAGGGTGGCCGCCGCCGTGCGCGGGCCCAGGGACACGGTCCATCTGGTCCTCCTGCACACCGGTGGGGCGTCCAGCACGGTCACCCTCAGTCTCACCGCCCCGCCCGCGGCCTCCGGCGCCACGGTGGAGCTGCGCGGCCGGACCGGGACGACCGTACTGCCCACGTCCGACGAAGGTGCCGTACCGGCTCTCGTACGGGCGGGGGACGCGCTGCTGGCGGCCGCCCGTAGTGGCCGCCCGCATCCGTGCGACGCCGCCTTCGCTCTGCGGGTGACGGAGCTGCTGGTCGCCGCGGAAGGGCAGTTGGCCGGCTGACACGCACCGCCCTGAACCTGCGTTCGAGTTTGTGTTCGATCGCCACCGGACATCGTCCGGTGGCGGGCACGCCTTCGCCTCGCGCGTTTCGTGAGCGTGAGGAGGTGCCCGTGAGCGCGACGGACGGGAGCGCCGCCGAGCCCCTGCGGCGCAGGGTGGCGGCCGGGAAGAAGGACCAGGACGCGCGGACGGTCATGCGGCTGCGTCTGGGGGTCGGGGTCATCGGTGTCCTGCTGCCCCTGGCGCTGCCGGCCGGCAACTGGATCGCGGCGCGGCTCGACCGTCGGACCGGGGAGGACGCCTGGCCCGGTTCCATGAGCGGCTCGTACTACACCAGCACCCGCGACATCTTCGTCGGCGGGCTCTGCGCCCTCGGGATCTTCCTGGTCGTGTACCGCTTCAACAAGTTCCACGACCTCCTGGGCACGATCGCCGGGGTCTTCGCCCTGGGTGTCGCCCTCTTCCCCACCGCGCCGGGCGCCGGGGGCGACACCGGCCAGCAGACGGTCTCCGTGTTCCACCAGGTCTTCGCCGTCGGCCTGTTGACGGCGATGGCGGCCTTCTGTCTCTTCATGTACGGGGCTCCGGGCATCAAGGAACGGTCCTACGTGCGGCGTCCCTACCTTGTGGCCGGTGTGCTGATCCTCGTCTTCATGGCGCTCGCCGCCGCGGCGGCGGCCACCCAGGTGGGCGACGACTGGCTGATCACGCCCCTGTACCTGTGCGAGTGGCTCTCCGTGTGGTCGTTCGGCTTCGCCTGGACGGGCGCGGCCCTGTCCCTCGCCGCGGACATCGACCGCCTGCCCCGGACCCGCGCGGTCGTCGGCGCCGTCCTCGGGTGGCTGCGCACTCTCGGCGGCCTGCTGGGCCGGGGGAGGCCACACTCGCGCGCGGCGATGTGACCACACCCGGCCCGGTCCGCGATCGGTGGGCGGGGCTCAGGAGCGGGTGCCGGTGAGGAAGCGGTCGAGGGTGGCGGTGAGTTCCGCCGGCTTCTCCACGGGCAGTTCATGGCCGGCGTCCAGGATGCGCACCTCGGCGTCCTGGCAGGCCTTGGCCATGCGGAGCATCTGGGAGACGGGGAGCTGGATGTCGTGGTAGCCGTGGACGAGGAGGGTGGGCGTACTGATCTCGCCGAGGCGGTCGAGGACGTCGAAGGCACGCATGGCGCCGTACAGGGTCATGACGACCTCGCGCGGGGTGGCCTCGGAGGCGCGGATGTACGCGCGGATCTCCTCGCGGGGGTAGCCGGGAGCGAAGGCCCGCTGGATGTTGGCGGCGACGAACAGCTTGAAGGGGACACGGGCGGAGGCCGCCATCAGCAGGCCACGGCCGCGGCTGTAGGTCATGCGGCCGATGGAGTTGACCAGCACCAGGCGCTCGACCCGCTCGGGGTGGGCGAGGGTGATGGTCTGGGAGATCATGCCGCCCATGGAGTGGCCGACGAGGACGAACCGCTCGACCCCCAGGTGATCGAGCAGGGCGAGCACGTCTGCCGACAGCTCTTCTATCGTGCGCACCCCCGCGCCGCCGCTCTCGCCGTGCCCGCGCAGGTCGAGCCGGATCACGCGCCGCTTCGCGGCGAAGTGCGCCACCTGGTGGTCCCAGCGGTGCCGGTTCGCGGTCCAGCCGTGGACGAACACGAGAGGCACGCCGTCGCCGTCGCGGGGGCCCTCGTCGTCGTACGTCAGCGCGGCGCCGTCGACTTCGAGCTGCGGCATGAGGGCCTCCTGCGGTGCTTGCTTGCGATCCGGTTACCGACCGGTACGGTAACCGGCGGCCCGGCCCCGCGTCACCGTCGTTCGCCGAGGAAATCGGGGATGTCCTCGCATCGGCTCCCGTGGGTCCCGGGCATCGCTCCCACAATTCGCGGGCGCCCCGCGCACCACCCTGTTAACTTCCCCCGGTGTTCTCCCTCCAGCAACCCCCGTTCTTCACGCGCCTGCGCGACGCGCGGCGCGTGCTCATAGCCGGTGCCGGTGGCGGTTTCGACGTCTACGCCGGCCTGCCACTGGCCCTCTCCCTGCGGTCGGCGGGCAAGGAGGTCCACCTCGCGAACCTGTCCTTCGCCGATCTGTACGGCCTGAGCATGGACGTGTGGCTGGAGCCGGACGTCGCGGCCATCGGCCCGGACACCACGTTCCGCGGCGACTACTTCCCCGAGCGCGCCCTCGCCCAGTGGCTGGCCCTGCACCGGCTGCCCAGCACGGTGTACGCGCTGTCCCGTACGGGTGTGGCACCCCTGCGGGCCGCCTACCGCGCGCTCATCGAACATCTGGGCGGGGTGGACGCGGTCGTCCTGGTGGACGGCGGCACCGACATCCTGATGCGCGGTGACGAGCACGGGCTCGGGACGCCGGAGGAGGACATGGCGAGTCTGGGCGCCGTCGCCGGTCTCGACGAGGTCCCTGAGCGGCTGGTGGCCTGTCTGGGCTTCGGCGTGGACGCCTACCACGGGGTCAACCACTCGCTGGTCCTGGAGAACCTGGCCGCGCTGGAGCGTGACGGCGCCTACCTCGGCGCGTTCTCGCTGCCCCGCGACAGCCGTGAGGGCGCCCTGTACGTGGACGCGGTGGCGCACGCACAGCAGTGCACACCGACCCACCCCAGCATCGTCAACGGCTCGGTCGCGGCCGCCGTGCGCGGCGAGTTCGGCGACGTCCGCTTCACCGACCGGACCCGGAACAGCGAACTGTTCATCAACCCGCTGATGGCGCTGTACTTCTGCGTGGACGCGATGGGACTCGCCCGCCGCAACCTGTACCTGGACCGGCTGGAGAAGACCGAACTCACCCGGCAGATCAGCTCGGTAGTCGAGGAGTTCCGGGACGAGCTGCCCCGGCAGCGTCAGCCGCGCGCCTTCCCGCACTGACCGCTCCGCCGGCCATGCCACTGGCCCTGCAGAGCGGACGACAGGGCAGGTGACAGACTGGCGCCATGGAAGAACGCGCATTCGGTAGGTCGGATCAGCACGCATCCGTCGTCGGTCTCGGTACGTGGCAGCTCGGCGCCGACTGGGGTGACGTCGACGACACGGAAGCCCTGGCGGTGCTGGAGGCGGCGGCCGAGTCGGGGGTGACCTTCTTCGACACCGCCGACGTCTACGGCGACGGGCGCAGCGAGCAGACCATCGCCACGTTCCTGCGGAGCCGGCCCGACCTCCATGTGTTCATCGCGACCAAGATGGGCCGTCGCGTGGACCAGATCCCCGAGAACTACGTCCTGGACAACTTCCGGGCCTGGAACGACCGGTCCCGCCGCAACCTCGGTGTGGACCGTCTCGACCTGGTCCAGCTGCACTGCCCGCCCACGCCCGTGTACTCCTCCGACGAGGTGTTCGACGCCCTCGACACACTGGTCGAGGAGGAGCGCGTCGCCGCGTACGGCGTCAGCGTGGAGACCTGTGCCGAGGCGCTGACGGCGATCGCCCGGCCGAACGTGGCCAGCGTGCAGATCATCCTCAACCCGTTCCGTATGAAGCCGCTGCTCGACGTCCTCCCGGCGGCCGAGAAGGCGGGGGTCGCGATCATCGCGCGGGTTCCGCTGGCCTCGGGGCTGCTGTCCGGCAAGTACACCAAGGACACGGTCTTCGCGGAGAACGACCACCGTACGTACAACCGGCACGGCGAGTCCTTCGACCAGGGCGAGACCTTCTCCGGCGTCGACTACGGCACGGGCGTCGAGGCGGCGGTCGAGTTCGCCGCGCTGGCTCCCAACGGTTACACCCCGGCCCAGTTGGCGCTGCGCTGGATCATCCAGCTGCCGGGCGTCACCACGGTCATCCCGGGTGCCCGCACGCCGGACCAGGCTCGCGCCAACGCGGCCGCCGCCGCGCTGCCGGAGCTCTCCGACGGGACGCTCACGGCGATCCGGGACCTGTACGACCGGCGCATCAAGGAGCAGGTCGAGAGCCGCTGGTAGGGCCGTCGGGTGCGCCGAGCCGTCGCGCGGGAAACGGCCTGGTGAGCCGCTTCCCGCGCGTGGCCCTTGCGGCGGGCGGCCGTCAGATGCGGCCGCCCGTGAGCCGGGTGAGCGGGCCCT
>NZ_LRTR01000170.1 GCF_001550375.1 Streptomyces europaeiscabiei
CGCCTCGTCGGCCTGCGGCTGCTGCGGTGCGGCGGCGGGCTCCTCCTCGGCGACCTCGCCGCCGAAGTTCTTCAGCAGCGCGTCGAGGCCGCCGTCGAAGCCCTGCCCGACGGCCGCGAACCGCCACACGTCCTTCAGGTAGAAGTCGCCCAGCATCACGGCACGCTCGGTGGAGAACTCCGAGCCGTCGAACGGGTACCGGGCCACCTCCTCGCCACCCGCGACGATTCGGACGTAACCGGGGGCGATCTGCGACATCTGCCCGTTGCCGTCGATCGTCGCCGTGAAGGACAGCTTCTGAATGCCGGGCGGAATCCTGTCGAGAGTGACGCGGAAGGACTCCGTGTCACCCGACTGGGTACCCAGGAGCTGGATCGACTCCTCGGGGGACTTCGGCTGGTTGAAGAAGATGAAGTAGCGGTCGTCCGACAGCCGTTCGTCGGCGTCCAGACCGAAGCAGCTGATGTCGAAGCTCAGCCCGGGGCCGGAGATCTGTACACCTACGTACAGGTCCGTACCCGCGGTGAGGTCACTGATCTTGGCCTTGTGGCCGCGTTGGAATTCCCTGGCCATGCGTAACGACCGTCCCCCATCCCGAAAGTGCGTGCGCCTGCGAGTGCGTCGCGCCAGGCTAACCGCAAAGTCCTGAGACGTACGAGGCTGGTACAGAGCCGGTACAAAAGCGCGACTTGGGTCATGAGCCTCACAACCGCACACGCGCGCGTGGGACACCCGTTCCGTATCGCTCGTTCTCGGGGCGGGGGCCCTGCCCCGCCTTCAGGCCACAGGTCGCGAACCGCGTTCCGCTGAGCGGCCGCGTGGTGGTGTCACTCGTCCCCGGCGACCGGCAGATGCGGCAGCCGGTCGGCGGCGACCACCCCTTCGAGGTAGCCGCGCGCACGCTCGGTGCGGGGATAGGCCTCCAGCAGCTGCCAGAAACGGGGCCCGTGACCTGGTACGAGCAAGTGGGCGAGTTCGTGGAGGAGGACGTAGTCGACGACGTACTCGGGCATGCCCTGCAGCCGGTGCGAAAGGCGGATGCTGCCCTCGGCGGGGGTGCACGAGCCCCAGCGGGTGTTCTGGTTGGTGACCCAGCGGACCGAGGTGGGCCGGGCGCGACCGCCGAAGTGCTGGTCCGAGAGCCGGGCGGCGCGCTCCGCCAGTTCGGCGTCGCCGAGGCGTCGTTTGCTTTCCTGCGCGGCCAGCTTGTCGAGCATGACGGTCACCCAGCGCTGCTCCTCCGCCTCGGACATCCGAGCGGGGATAAGCACGACGGTGCGATCGCCCTCGCGGTACGCAGAGACCGTTCTGCGCCGTCGCGCGCTCCTGCGGACTTCGATCGCGCTCGCCCGCGAGCCGCTTGGCGGCTGGCTCGTCGTGCTGCGCTGTGGCTTTCCGGCGCGGTGCAGGGGGTCGGCGGGCACGCCCCGACGTTACCCGCTGCACACGGGGAAAGTCCCTCCTCCGGGACGGTTCGATATCGATCCGCACCCCGAGCGCCTGATTTGTACTACGGATGCCGTCACCTGTGGACAACTCTCGACAGGCGTCGTCGCGGTCCGTGCATGCTGGCACTCGTCGGCGGATCAGGCGCTCGCACCGTCGGCACACGGGGACCTATCTCTGGCTACGGGGGCCGATCATGCATCCGATGGTGAAGCCCGCGCTTCGGCGCGGCTGGCGGGATCTCAACACCGTGCAGTTCGGTCTGGCACCGGCACATGCCATGGTGTTGGGCCCGATGGACACGGCGACAGGCAGTTTCCTCGCCTTGCTCGACGGCACGCGCGGACTGCCGCTCCTGCGCGACGAGGGACGCCGCATGGGCCTGCCGGACGGTCATGTGGACGGCCTGGTGGACCGCCTCTCCCGATCCGGCCTGCTGGACGACGCGACAGGCGGCGGTCCGGCCGCGGACGACCTGCGTGCCAAACCCGAGGTCATGGACCGCCTGCGCCCAGACGCCGCCGCACTTTCTCTGATCGAGCCCGAGCCGGGCGACGCCATGCAGCGTCTGGCCGCCCGCCGGTCACTGAGAGTGCAGGTACGGGGCGCGGGCCGGGTGGGAGCGGTGCTCGCCTCCCTGCTCTCGGCGGCCGGCGTCGGCGAGGTCGACGTCCGCGATGTCGGCCGGGTCGAGCCGTGGGACGTGACGCCTGGTGGTCTGCCGGCCGAGTCCATCGGCGAGCGCAGGGACATGGCGGCACGCCGAGCCGCTCGCCACGCGGCACCCGATCGCCCGCCCCGACGCCGCCGCCGCGGACCACGGCAGCCCGCGGACCCGTCCGAGGACATGCCGATGAACCGACTCCGCGAGGAGCCCGGTTTCTCACTGGTGATCCTCGCCCCACGCGACGGAGTCGACGTCCACGCCCCCAAGCCCGGGGCCGCCGAGCCACTCATCGCCTCGGGCACACCGCACCTCTATGCCGGGGTGGTGGAGGGGACAGGCGTGGTCGGTCCCCTGGTTCTGCCAGGCGAGACGGGTTGCGCGGGTTGTCTGGACCAGAGCCGTGCCGATCGCGACGGGACCTGGCCGCGGCTGGTCGCCCAGTGGAGGTCCGGGCGCCCGCACCAGCTCGAAGCCTGCGATCTCACCCTGGCCACGACCGTCGCCGGACTGGCCGCAGGGCATGCGCTCGCGTTCCTCGACGGGCAGATGCCGTCCAGCACGGGCGCCCGCTGGGAGGTCTCGGTACCGGGGTTCGACTGGCACCCGCGCCCGGTGTGGCCCCACCCGGCATGCTCCTGCGCAGCCGCGGAAAAGGGTGCCGCCGCAAAACGTAACGGGGAACACACCCCAAAGGACGGGCAGGCGCACGAGACAATGGCAGGGCAACAGCGGTCAACGAGGTTGTCCCGCACGGCACACGCGGCACGGCCTGCTGGGACTTGGAGGGCGCATGTCTGATCTTCCCCGCAAGGCGGTCACCCGGACCGCCAAGCTCGCCGCGCTTCCGCTCGGCATCGCAGGCCGGGCCACCTGGGGACTCGGCAAGCGAATCGTCGGCGAGTCGGCGGAGCTCGTGGGCCGCGAACTCCAGCAGCGCACGGCGGAACAGTTGTTCAAGGTCCTCGGAGAGCTGAAGGGCGGCGCGATGAAGTTCGGGCAGGCCCTGTCCGTCTTCGAGTCGGCACTCCCCGAGGAGGTGGCGGGCCCCTACCGTGCGGCCCTGACGAAGCTCCAGGACGCCGCGCCCCCGATGCCGACCCGCACGGTCCACTCCGTACTGGAGGAACGCGTCGGAAAGGACTGGCAGAAGCTGTTCCTGGAGTTCGAGGAGAAGCCGGCCGCCGCGGCCTCGATCGGCCAGGTGCACCGCGCGGTGTGGCACGACGGTCGCACGGTCGCGGTGAAGGTGCAGTACCCGGGCGCGGGCGAGGCCCTGCTCTCCGACCTCGGCCAACTCAGCCGGTTCGCTCGTCTGCTGGGCCCGCTGATCCCCGGGATGGACATCAAGCCGCTCATCGCTGAGCTGCGGGACCGTGTTTCCGAAGAGCTCGACTACGGCTTGGAGGCCCAGGCCCAGCAGGCGCACGCGGAGGAGTTCGCGGGTGACCCGGACGTCGTGGTCCCGGCTGTGGTGCACCAGTGCGATCAGGTACTGGTGACCGAGTGGATGGAGGGCACCCCTCTCTCGGAAGTGATCACCGACGGCTCTCAGGAGCAGCGCGACCGGGCGGGCCAGTTGCTGACCCGCTTCCTCTTCTCAGGCCCGGCCCGCACCGGCCTCCTGCACGCCGACCCGCATCCGGGCAACTTCCGCCTCCTGCCGGACGAGAAGTGCGGCTGGCGTCTCGGCGTCCTCGACTTCGGCACGGTGGACCGTCTGCCGGGCGGCCTGCCGAACCCGATCGGTGAGGCTCTGCGGCTGACGATCGAGGGCGATGCCGAGGCCGTCTACGAGATGCTCCGCACCGAGGGCTTCGTGAAGGAGTCGATAGACCTGGACCCGGACGCGGTCCTCGACTATCTCCACCCCATCATCGAACCGGTCCGGGCCGACGAGTTCTCCTTCGCCCGCGGCTGGATGCGCAGCCAGGCCGCTCGCATCGCCGACCCCCGCTCCCCCGCCCACCAGTTGGGCAAGCAGCTGAACCTGCCGCCGTCCTACCTCCTCATCCACCGGGTGACCCTGAGCACCATCGGCGTCCTGTGCCAACTCGGCGCGACGGTCCGTATGCGCGACGAACTGGAGGAATGGCTGCCTGGCTTCCTGATCGAAGAGTTCGAGGAGGAGGGCGAGTCGGCCGCGGAGGCGTAACCTTCGAGCGGCGACGGGTCGAGCGGCGATGGCTCGGGCAGGGGCGGTTCGTCCACGGTCTCCGCGATCCGGGTCAGGACCGGGATCCGTATCACGCAAAGAGTGCCGGCCCGAGGCTCACCACCAGGCCGAGTCCAGCCTGCCCTCGATCGCTCGCAGGTTCTCCCGGGCGCAGGTGTCGCAGAAGTAGTGCCGTCCGCCGTTCTCCACGGAGCAGATCCACAGGGACTGCGGGGTTTCGGCGGTGGTGCCGCAGCGGGCGCACATGAGGGTCTGGGGTTCTGCGGCGGAGCCGCCGTTGTCGCTGTCCCCGGAAAGACTCGTCACTCGGCGACGATATCGCCGCGGTCGACGGATCAGTGGTCACCACGCACCGCGGGGGCCGGTCCTTTCGGACCGGCCCCCGCGGAGAGCCACTTCTATCGGTGGTTCTGGCGTTCCTGACCAGGCTGGTTATGCCGGTTGCCGCGTGGCGGCTACTGCATGACCGCCATGGCAAGCGCACGGCGGGCGCGCATCGACGCGCGCTCGGCCCGGCGCTGCATCCGGCGGGCGACCGCCAGACGCATGGCCCGGCGCTCCTGCTCGGCCTGGTGCAGGCGCTCGTGCATATGCGCACGAGCCAGGGCTTCTGGCATGAGATGCATCTCTCGGGTCCTGTTCTGACGCGAGGCGTTCGCGCCGGTGGTGGTGAAGTCTGGAGTCGCGGAGCCGACGGGCTCGCTCGCGGACGGCTTCATCGGGGCCTGCTTCTTGGGATCGTGCGTGAGGGGGCGGTCGATCGTTCCGGTGATGTTCATGCCGTGACCGGGTTCTTGCGCGGGCGACCACGAGGCCGCTTGCGGGCCACGACGACACCCTGGACGAAGAGCTCGCCACCCCAGACGCCCCAGGGCTCACGCCGCTCCTTGGCGCCGGCGAGGCAGGCCTCCATCAGTGGGCAGGTGCGGCAGAGGGACTTGGCGTACTCGACATCGGCCGGCGACTCGGCGAAGAAGACCTCCGGGTCGTAAGAGCGGCAGGGGACGGGTACGCCGAGGTTCTCGATGGCGTCGTCGAGCGCGGTGAGCGCGGTGAGCGGGGTCAAGGTGGAGTCCTCCGTGAGGCCGGGCGGGGAGATCGTTTCGGAAGGCGGTACGGACGGGGCGTGCGCTTCGAGTTGCACGGTTCGTCTTCCTCGTCTGGTCGTTCCGGCCTGTTGGCCGGTGGCGGCTGGTACCGGGTTCTTTTCTTGTCCCGAGGCCCCTTCGCTCTGTAGTCCCCGGTCGGGGACAAACAGAAGGGCCGCGGATCCCGGATGGGGTTCCGCGGCCCTGAAGGCGCCGGCCTGATCGTCGATCAGGCTGGATCACTCCAGGGTTCAGGCCCACGGAAGGCCCACATCAGGTGATGCTGCGTCGTCTGCTTCCGGAATCCGGCACCGGCTGCCGCGAAGGCATAGGCCTGGGCCTGTGCCTCTACTGCCGCTTCCAGTGCCCTGGTCGGTCGCTCATTGCGCTCACGGACGGGAAGACCCGCCAGAGACACGGAGGACGCCGGACGGCCGCCACTGATGGCGGACAGACCGGTACCCAGGTTCGAGACGCCGAGCAGGCACAGGGAGACGGCCGAGCGATCGGTCATTTTGACCGTGCTGGTGAAGCTGGTGTTGATGCTGATCACTGGACTCGCCTCCTCTCGGCGTCTATGGGGACCGGCGCAAGCCAATCCGACGGATATGAAGTACACCACGAAACCGGGGCCTTCGAGAAGGCCGCTGCTCTCGTGCCTAAGAACCTATGGGGATTGCTGGGGCATGCGCAAACTATTTTTTCGACGAGTTCGTATCAGTCGTTCTCGTCCTCGCACCCGGGCTCCCGACCTGCGCAGATGTCGAGAACATCAGCGCCGTACCGCTGCAGCTTGCGGGCGCGGACACCGGGGATGCGACCCAGTTCCACCGGAGTGCTCGGCCCCGCTTCCGCGATCGCCATGAGCGTCCGGTCGGTGAAGACACAGAAGTCAGGTTGGCCGCTGCGCTGCGCCTGGGCCGCGCGCCACTCGCGCAGTCGCTCGTAGAGGCCCTCGTCCATGTCGGAGGGGCAGTCCTCGCAGCGCATCAGCTTCATGTCGCCGGCGTCCCGCAGGGTGCGTCCGCAGACACGGCAGCGGGCCGGGGTCCGGCCGGCTCGGCGTGGCGCGGCCTCGGTGCCGCCTG
>NZ_LRTR01000171.1 GCF_001550375.1 Streptomyces europaeiscabiei
CCGCCCCCCGAGCCCAGTTCGACGCCGCCTGAGCCGCCCGTACCGGTCCGGCCCGGCGTCGCGGTGGATCCGGGGCGCAGGCCGTTCAGGAAGCGGCTGGGGCGGCGGTTGGGCCGGCCGCCGGGCGAGCGGGACAGGGCCCAGGAGACCGAGAGCTGGTCGCGCGCGCGAGTGACGCCCACATAGAGGAGTCGTCTTTCCTCCTCGATCTGTTCGTCCGTTTTCGCATAGGAGATCGGCATCATGCCCTCGGCGACACCGACCAGGAAGACGACGTCCCACTCCAGCCCCTTCGCGGAGTGCAGCGAGGCGAGGGTGACGCCCTGGACGGTCGGGGCGTGCTGGGCGTTCGCCCGTTCGTCGAGTTCCGCCACCAGGTCGCCGAGCGTGGCGTCGGGCTTGGCCGCGGCGAAGTCGTGGGCCAGGCTCACCAGGGCCGCCAGGGATTCCCAGCGTTCCCTGACCGCGCCGGAGCCCGCCGGCGGTTCACTGGTCCACCCCTCGCCGGACAGCACGGCCCGTACCAGTGAGGGAAGGTCGACGGCGTCCTCAAGGAGGGTGTCGTTGCCGCCGAAGCGGGCGGCGGCTCTCAGCGCGGCCCCCGCCTTACGCACCTCGGGACGGTCGAAGAACCGTTCCGCGCCGCGCAGCTGGTAGGGCACGCCGGTGTCCGCGAGCGCCTGTTCGAAGGTCTCGGACTGGGAGTTCGTCCGGAACAGGATGGCGATCTCGCCGGCGGGGACGCCGGAGGCGATGAGGTCCCGGATCCGGCGGGCGGCGCCCTCGGCCTCGGCGGGCTCGTCCGTGTATTCGGTGTAGCGGGGCTCGGGGCCCGCTGGGCGTTGGGAGATCAGCTCGAGTCGGTGGTCGGCGGCGCGGCCGCGGGCCTGGGAGAGCAGGCCGTTGGCGAGGTGGACGACCTGCGGGGTGGAGCGGTAGTCACGGACGAGCTTGACGACGGTGGCCCCGGGGTGGCGGTGGCGAAAGTCGAGCAGATGGTCGGGAGTTGCACCAGTGAACGAATAGATCGTCTGGCTGGCGTCGCCCACGACGCACAGGTCGTCCCGCTCCCCCAGCCACAGCTCCAGGAGGCACTGCTGGAGGGGACTGACGTCCTGGTACTCGTCGACCACGAAGTGCTGGTACTGGGAGCGGACCTGTTCGGCGATGTCGTGGCGGTCCTGGAGGATGCCGACGGTGAGCAGGAGGACGTCTTCGAAGTCGATGACGGCCCGCTCGCGCTTCAGGTCCTCGTACGTCGCGTAGATCTGGGCGATCTCGGCCGGGTCGCGGGGGGCGTCGCGGCCGTGCTTGGCGGTCGCGGCGGCGTAGTCGGAGGGCACGGTCCGGGTGACCTTGGACCACTCGATCTCGGCGGTGGCGTCGCGGAGTTCGTTGCGATCGAGACGGATGCGGCAGGCGGCGGCCGCGTCCGCGACGATCTGGATCTTACGGTCGACGATGCGTGGCATGCCGCCGCCGACGGCCTTCGGCCAGAAGTACTGGAGCTGACGCAGCGCGGCCGAGTGGAACGTGCGGGCCTGGACTCCGGCGGCGCCGAGCTGGCGAAGGCGGCCACGCATCTCTCCGGCGGCGCGGGCGGTGAAGGTGACGGCCAGCACACTGGCGGGCTGGAGGATCCCGGCACGCACGCCGTAGGCGATCCGGTGGGTGATCGCCCGGGTCTTGCCCGTGCCGGCGCCCGCCAGCACGCACACCGGACCGTGCAGGGCGGTCGCCACCGCGCGCTGCTCGGGGTCGAGCCCTTCGAGCACCGCGTCGGCCGAGTCGGGGACCCGCGGGAAGAGGGTGGAGTGCGTTGCTGCTGTCACATGGCCATGCTGCCAGGTCGCCGGAGACGGCTGAGCAAGTTGTCCACAGGCAGGCACCCGCAGTCGTACTAATGCGGCAGGCGCCCCGCAGCAGGGTGCGGCACGCACTCTGCGTTCCGGTGCGAGCGGACGTACCGGCTGCGGTGGTGGACGCCACCCGCGTATGGGAATGGCGGGCCTGTCGCGTACGTTCCACTCACTGCGAGCACGACCCCTCAGAGTGTGAAGGAGCGCCAGGGACATGCCGGGCACTGTGACGATGTACAGCACCACGTGGTGCGGCTACTGCCGTCGGCTGAAGAGCCAGATGGAGCGCGAGGGCATCACGTACAACGAGATCAACATCGAGCACGACCCGGACTCCGCCGCCTTCGTGGAGAAGGCGAACGGTGGGAACCAGACGGTGCCCACCGTCCTCTTCCCGGACGGTTCGACGCTCACGAACCCCTCGCTGGCGCAGGTCAAGCAGAAGATAGGCGCGTAGCCGCGGACGAGTCCTAGCCGATGTGACTTCGCGTCGGCAGGGGCTTGCCGTACCAGAGTTCGATCAGTCGGGCCGCGATCGAGATGCCGTAGGGGGGCAGGACCTCTCCGGACTCGAACGCGGCCCGCAGCTCTTCCCGGGAGAACCAGCGGGCCTCGTGGATCTCGTCGCCGTCGACGTTCACGGTGGTCGAGGTTGCGCGGGCCATGAAGCCCAGCATGAGGCTGGAGGGGAAGGGCCAGGGCTGGCTGGCGATGTACTCGACCTGGCCGACGCTGATGCCGACCTCCTCGTGGACCTCGCGCCGCACGGACTGCTCGATGGACTCGCCGGGCTCGACGAAGCCCGCCAGGGTGGAGAAGCGGCCCTCGGGCCAGTGCATCTGGCGGCCGAGCAGGATGCGGTCCTCTTCGTCCGTGACGGCCATGATCACCGCAGGGTCGGTGCGCGGGTAGTGCTCGGCGCCACAGGCCTGGCAGCGGCGGATGTGGCCGGCCGCCGCGATGACCGTGCGCTCGCCGCAGCGGGAGCAGAAGCGGTGGGTGCGCTGCCAGTTCTCCAGGCCGACCGCGTGGACCATGAGGCCTGTGTCACGCGGCGACAGCAGCATGCCCGCCTCGCGCAGTCCTGCCGGGCGGGCGGACTGGTCCATGCGGCCGGGCAGCGCGTCCTTCTGGAGTGCGAAATAGCTCACACCGTCGGCGTCGGTGCCCAGGAAGTAGCGGTGCGCCTCGGTGAGCGGGGCCTCGAAGGAGGGGGTCGTGACGAGTTCGGTGGTGCCGTCCGAGGTCTCGTCGATGAGGACCTGACCGCCGGAGACCACGAAGCAGCGGGTCGTGGGGTGGCTCCACGCCGCAGCGAGCCAGGCCTCGTCGAGCCGATGGTGGGCTGCCCGGTCGATGCCGCTGGGGGCGGTGAGCGCGATGGGTCGGTCGGCGGTGTGGTCGGTCCAGGTGGTCACGGGTGCTTCCAACTCCCCCGGTGAAACGGATGATTGGGCGGGTGGTTCGGCGGGCGGGCCGGCTGGGGTGCGCGGGGCCTTCTTCAGTGTGCCTCGCGGGGGCTTCGGGCCAGTTCGCCCCAGAGGTACGCGCTGGTCTCGACGCCTTTGAGGAGCAGATCGAGTTCGACCTTCTCGTCGGGTGCGTGCCAGCCGTCGGAGGGGACGGAGATGCCCAGGAAGAGCACGGGTGCGTCGAGGACTTCCTGGAGGTCGGCGGCGGGACCGGAGCCGCCCTCTCGCGTGTAGCGGACCGGCTGCTGGAACGCGCGGCCCATGGCCCGTACGAGCGATCGCAGGGCCGGGTGGTCCAGAGGTGTCAGGCAGGGGCGGGTGGATCCGCTGAACGTGATCTCGTAGCGGATACCGGCGGGGATCCGCTCGGCGGCCCAGGCGGTGACAGCCTTCTGGATGTGGTCCGGGTCCTGCCCGGCGACCAGGCGGAAGGACAGCTTCACCATGGCCGAGGACGGGATGATCGTCTTGCTGCCCGCGCCCTGGTAGCCGCCGCCGATGCCGTTGACCTCGGCGGTCGGGCGGGCCCAGACGCGCTCCAGGGTGGTGTGTCCGGATTCGCCGTGTGCCGCCGTCGACCTGGCCGTGCGCAGCCACCGCTCCTCGTCGAAGGGCAGTTCGGCGAAGAGCTCGCGCTCGCGGTCGGTGAGTTCGGTGATGCCGTCGTAGAAGCCGGGTATCGCCACGCGCGCGTGGTCGTCATGCAGGGCTGCGACGAGGCGGGCGACCTC
This sequence comes from Streptomyces europaeiscabiei, assembly GCF_001550375.1. Taxonomy (GTDB): domain Bacteria; phylum Actinomycetota; class Actinomycetes; order Streptomycetales; family Streptomycetaceae; genus Streptomyces; species Streptomyces europaeiscabiei. The sequence goes on from NZ_LRTR01000171.1 coordinate 4,063, forward strand.
GGTGGCCGGGTTCGGTACGGCACCGCCGAAGGAGCCGGAGTGAATGTCCTGGTCGGGACCGCGCAGCTCGATCTCGCACTCGGCCAGGCCGCGCATGCCGGTGCACACGGTGGGGGTGTCCTCGGCCCACATGCCGGTGTCGGAGACGACGACCACGTCGGCGGCGAGCCGCTCGGTGTGTTCCTCGACGAGGGCCCGGAAGTTCGGGGAGCCGGACTCCTCCTCGCCCTCGATCAGCATCTTCAGGTGGACGGCGGGGGCACTCCGGCCGGTGGCTGCGAGGTGGGCGCGGACACCCAGTGTGTGGAAGAACACCTGCCCCTTGTCGTCGGCCGCCCCGCGCGCGTGGAGACGGTTTCCGCGGATCACCGGTTCGAACGGCTCGGTCTCCCAGCCGTCCGCAAGGGCCGCGGGCTGCACGTCGTGGTGCCCGTAGACAAGGACCGTGGGGGCGTCGGCGTCCGCGGAGGGCCATTCCGCGAAGACGGCGGGGGCGCCCGGCGTCTCCCAGACCTCGGCGGTGGGGAAGCCGGTCTCCTTGAGCTTGGCGGCCAGCCAGTCGGCGCTGCGCCGTACGTCCGTCGCATGCTCGGGCTGGGCCGACACCGACGGGATGCGCAACCACTCCACGAGGTCGTCGAGGAAGGCGGCACGGTGGTTCTCGATGTACGTGCGGACGACGCTGACGTCGCTGTCAACGGGCTGGCTCATGCTCACGAGCCTATCGGCCCGCACCGACATGCTCGTCCGGCGGTTCGTCCGTGACCGTCCGAGCCCCGCGCGCCGACGTCTCCCGCCCCTCTGTGTCCGAATCGGATCTCCCGTCGGCGCCGGGCTCCTCCAGGAGCAGCCGCTCCAGTGCGTCCCGGCCGGGGAGGCCCTCGGGCCGTACGACGTCCCCCGTGCGGACGTACAGGAACGCCGCCCCGACCGATTCCAGGGGCACGCCCTGCTGCTCGGCCCAGGCGAGCCGGTAGATGGCGAGCTGGAGCGGGTCGGCGGTGCGGGTGCGGCTGGTCTTCCAGTCGACGATCTCGTACGTCGTCGTCCCGTCGCCGTCTCTCTCCCGGTAGACGGCGTCGATACGGCCGCGTACGACACGTCCGGCGATGCCGAGCTGGAAGGGTTCCTCGACGCGGTGAGGCGTGCGGTGCGCGTACGGGGTGCGTTCGAAGGCTTCCTTGAGGGCCTCCAGGTCCAGCTCGTCGGCGATCTCGGCGTCGCTGCCGGGCAGCTCCTCAGGCTCCAGCATGGGCAGTCGCAGCTCTTCGAAGCGGGCCTCGACCCAGGCGTGGAAACGGGTGCCGCGACGCGCCGCGGGCTGCGGGGGGCGTGGCATGGGGCGGGCGAGCTCCTGCGCGAAGCCGTCCGGATCGGCGGACAGACGCATCAGCTGCGAGGCGGTCAGCGACGCGGGCAGGGGTACGTCGGTGACCTTCGCGCGGGCCCGCGTGAGTTCTCCGGTGAGGGCGTCCAGGTCGCGGTCCCATGAGGCGACGGTGCGCGCCTCCTCGGGGCTGAGGCCGGGCGCGGCGGGGTGTCTGCGGGCGTGCGGCACGGCAGGCGCGCGCTCGTCCTGCGCGGAGTGCTCCGCGCGCGCGTGGGCGGCCCGCGCGGGGCGGTCCGAGGACCAGGAGTCCCAGTCGCCGGTGTCCTCGTCGTGGGGACCCCCAAAGACGCCGGCGGGGAGGCCCTCGTCCTCGTGTGGGATGTCGTCCGGGAAGGCGTCGTCCTCGTAGAGGGCTTCTTCGTCGTCCGGTGGAGGTGGCCAGTCCGGGTGGTCGCAGGAGTGGGGATCCGTGTCGTGGGCGGCGCCCCGCTGTGTGTCCTCGTGCGATGCGGCCCTCTCCAGGTGTGCCAGGACGGTCGCGGCGGCGGCGCGGCGGCGCAGCAGCGCCGTGCCGTCGAGCGGGAGGGGCCAGGCGTGGTCGGTTGCTGTCTCGTGGAGGGCGGGGTTCTCGGCGTCGTCCTCGGGGCGGTCGGCCCAGGCCTCGATCTCGCCGTGTCCGGCGACGCAGTGGTCGTGGAGGGCCATGAGGAAGTCGGACGGCCCGCGCGGGCGCTTCTGGGACGGGCCCCACCAGTGGCCGGACCCGAGGAGCAGGGACCGGGGGCGGGTGAACGTGACGTAGCCGAGGCGGAGTTCCTCTGTGTGCTGGTGGTCCTTCATGGCTTCCTGGAAGGCCTTCAGGCCGCGCGCGTCCCAGGCCTCGACATCGGGAAGGGTGTCGGTGTCGCCGCGCAGCTCGTGCGGCAGGACCTTGCCCTGCGCCGTCCACTTCTCGCGGCCCTGAGTGCTGGGAAAGGTGCCGGTGACCAGGCCGGGGACGGCGACGACGTCCCACTCCAGGCCCTTGGACCTGTGGGCGGTGAGCACCTTGACGGTGTTCTCACCACCCGGCAGGGCGTTGTCGAGGCCCTTCTCGTACTGGGCGGCCGTGCGCAGGAAGCCGAGAAAGGCCAGCAGGCTGGCCTCGCCGGCGCTGTTGGCGGCGAACGAGGCGGCGGTGTCCAGGAAGTTCGACAGGGTTTCGCGGCGGCGGGCGGCGAGCGCGTGGGGTGACGCGGAGAGTTCCACCTCCAGTCCGGTCACGGCGAGCACCCGGTGGAGGACGTCCATGAGCGGGTCGGCGAGTGAGCGGCGCAGGTCGCGCAGTTCGGCGGCGAGCCGGGCGAACCGGACGCGCGCGTCCGGCGAGAACGGCAGCCCGTCGTCCTCCTTCTCGGCTTCGAGCGGCAGCTCCAGGAACGTGTCCAGGGCGTCCGCCAGCGAGATCACCTCGGACGGGTCGACGCCCTCGACGGCGGCGGCGAGCCGACGGTCCGGGTCGTCGTCGCCGTCCACGCGCGCGTGGGACACGAGCAGCCTGGCCCGGCGCCCGAGGAGGGCGAGGTCGCGCGGGCCGATCCGCCAGCGCGGGCCGGTGAGGAGGCGGACCAGGGAGGCGTTGGCGCCGGGATCCTGGAGGACCTCGCAGACGGCGACGAGGTCGGCGACCTCGGGGAGGTGGAGCAGTCCGGAGAGGCCGACGACCTCGACCGGGATGTCACGGGCGACGAGCGCGCCCTGGATCTCGGCGAAGTCGGTGGCCGTACGGCACAGGACCGCGATCTCGCCGGGTTCCTTGCCGGTGCGCACGAGGTGGGCGATCGAGTCGGCGATCCAGTCGCGTTCCTCGGCGTGGGTGTTCAGCAGGGCGCAGCGGACCACACCGTCGCGTTCGGCGCCGGGGGCGGGCCGCAGGGCCTCCACGCCCGCGTGCATGGCCCGCAGGGGTTCCGCGAGGCCGTTGGCCAGGTCGAGGAGGCGCCCGCCGCTGCGGCGGTTCTCACTGAGCGACTGGCGGGTCGCGCGGCGGCCGTCGGGGTGGGCGAAGTGCTCGGGGAAGTCGTCGAGGTTGGCGACGGAGGCACCGCGCCAGCCGTAGATGGCCTGGCAGGGGTCGCCGACCGCGGTCACGGGGTGGCCGGTGCCGCCACCGAACAGGCCTGCCAGCAGGACGCGTTGGGCCACCGAGGTGTCCTGGTACTCGTCGAGCAGGACGACCCGGAACTCGTCCCGCAGGATGCGTCCCACTTCGGGAAGCCTGGCGAGGCCGGCGGACAGGGCGATCTGGTCACCGAAGTCGAGAAGATCCCGCTCGCGCTTGGCTGCCCGGTAGCGACCCACCAGTTCGGTGAGTTCACGCCGGGCGGCTGCGGCCTCGGGGACCTTGCGGAGGTCCGCGTTGGTGAGCTTCACGCCCTCCAGTTCGCGCAGCAGTTCGGCGTCGTAGGCGCGCAGGTCCTCCGGTCGTACGAGGTGCTCGGCGAGTTCGGAGTCGAGGGTCAACAGGTCGCTGACCAGGTCCGGGAAGGAGCGGGTCAGTGCCGGGTACGGCCCGGGGGACTCCCGGAGCACGCGTGCGGCGAGCTGGTAGCGGGTGGCGTCGGCGAGGAGCCGGGAGGCGGGTTCCAGACCGATGCGCAGACCGTGGTCGGTCAGGAGGCGGCCCGCGAAGGCGTGGTACGTGGAGATGACCGGCTCGCCCGGCGGGTTGTCCGGGTCGATCACGTCCGGGTCGGTGATGCCCGCCTTCACCAGGGCCTTGCGCACGCGCTCGGCGAGTTCGCCCGCCGCCTTGTTGGTGAACGTCAGGCCGAGCACCTGTTCGGGGGCGACCTGTCCGGTGCCGACCAGCCACACCACGCGCGCGGCCATCACCGTGGTCTTGCCCGACCCGGCTCCGGCCACGATCACCTGCGGGGCGGGCGGCGCGATGATGCAGGCCGTCTGCTCCGGGGTGAACGGGATGCCGAGGAGCTCCTTGAGCTGCTCGGGATCGCTGATACGGGCGGACATTCCAGAGAGGCTAGCGCCGGGCACTGACAGCGGATGCCGGGTCACCCCGCGGGCGGTCTCACTCGACCACGTGACGGCCCTCGGGCCGGGCGCTGCACGATGCCCGGAAAGCGCAGTGTGCACAGTGTTGTCCCGCGGTCGGGGAGAAGCGTTCGTCCAGGACCTTGCCCGCGGCCGTGGCCAGGAGGTCCCCCACCCACTCCCCCTCCAGAGGTTCCTGGGCCTGCACCTTGGGGACGGTCTCGCCGCCGTTCTTCTTGGCGGCGCCCTGTCGCAGCTGGACGAGTTCGGCGCCGCCCGGTTCGGGGCGTACGCCGCCGAAGGACTCGTCGACGGCCCCCTCACGCACCGCGAGCTGGTACACGGCGAGCTGGGGGTGACGGGTCACCTCGGCGGAACTCACGGCCTGTTTGCCCGTCTTGAAGTCGACGACGTACGCGCGGCCCTCGGTGTCGGCCTCGACCCGGTCCATGGAGCCCCGGATGCGCACCTCGTAGTCGCCTGCTTCGAGGGTGACGTCGAAGTCGTGCTCGCTGGCCACCGGGGCACGCCCCGTGCGGTCCATGACGTGCCACTTCAGGAAGCGTTCGAGCGCCACGCGCGCGTGCTGCTTCTCCTGCTCCGACTTCCAGGGCGCGTCGAAGGCGAGCGCGTTCCACACGGAGTCGAGGCGCTCCATGAGGACGTCGAGGTCGGCAGGGGTCCGGCCGGAGGCAACCTCGTCGGCGAGGACGTGGACGACGTTGCCGAAGCCCTGGGCGGCGGTCGCGGGGGCGTCGGCCTTCACCTCGCGGCCCAGGAACCACTGCAGGGAGCAGGTGTTGGCGAGCTGGTCGAGGGCGCTGCCGGACAGCACGACGGGCTGGTCGCGGTCCCTGAGCGGCACCTTGCTCTCGGTGGGCTCGAACATGCCCCACCAGCGGTACGGGTGCGCCGACGGCACCAGCGGGCGGCCGTCCTCGTCGCTCAGCGCGGCCAGCCGGGCCAGGCGCAGGGCCGCGGCTTCGCGGAGGGGGTCCGACACACGCGGGTCCACCGTCGTGGCGCGCAGTTCGGCGACGAGGGAGGGCACGGACAGTGGGCGGCGGGGGCGGCCGGTGACGTCCTTGGGCTCGACGCCGAGTTCGGCGAGGAAGCGGGAGGGCTGGTCGCCGTCGTCGGCGGGTGCCTTCACCGCGGTGACCACGAGGCGTTCACGCGCGCGCGTGGCGGCCACGTAGAAGAGGCGTCGCTCCTCCGCCAGCAGCGCGCCCGGCGTGAGCGGCTCCGCGAGGCCGTCGCGGCCGATGCGGTCGGCCTCCAGGAGCGAGCCGCGACGGCGCAGGTCCGGCCACAGGCCCTCCTGGACACCGGCGACGACGACCAGGCGCCATTGGAGTCCCTTGGAGCGGTGCGCGGTCATCAGGCGGACGGCGTCGGGACGCAGGGCCCGTCCGGTGAGCGTGTCGGCGGCGATGTCCTCGGCTTCGATCTCGGCCAGGAAGTTGAGGGCGCCGAGGCCGCCGGTGCGCTCCTCCGCGCGCGCCGCCGTGGCGAACAGCGCGCACACGGCGTCGAGGTCACGGTCCGCGTTGCGCCCGGCCGCGCCACCGCGCCGGGCGGACCGCTCCAGGCGCCTGGGCCACGGTGTGCCGTCCCACAGGTCCCACAGCGCTTCCTCGGCAGTACCGCCGCCCGCAAGGCGCTCGCGGGCCTTCCGCAGCAGCGCGCCCAGGCGTTGCGCTCCCCGCGCGTACACCGGGTCGTGCGCCACCAGTCGCTCGGGCTCCGCCAGCGCGCGTGCCAGCAGCTCGTCCGAGGGCGGCGGTACGGGGTTGCCGCCGGCCCGCTCCTCCTCGCGCAGCGCGCGGCCAAGACGTCGCAGATCGGCGGTGTCCATGCCCGCGAGGGGGGAGGCGAGGAGGTTGAGCGCGGTCTCGGTGCCCAGCCACGAGGGCTGCGCCCCGGGGCCGTCGGACGAGTCGTCGGACTCCTGGGTCGAGGCTGCCGGGGCCGCCTCTCCCAGCTCCGCCCGTGCCACCGTCCGCAGCGCCGTCAGAAGAGGCTGTACGGCCGGTTCGTGGCGCAGGGGCAGGTCGTCGCCGTCGATCTCCAGAGGGACGCCCGCGGCGGTGAGGGCGCGCCGGATCGAGGGGATCGTGCGGGCGCCGGCGCGCACCAGGACGGCCATCTCGCTCCAGGGGACGCCGTCCTCGAGGTGGGCCCGCCGCAGGACGTCCGCGATGTTGTCCAGCTCGGTGCCCGACGTCGGGTACGTGTAGACCTCGACACGCCCCCCGTCCTGCACGGGCCTGAGCTCGCGGTGGGCCCGTACCTTCTCGGCGGGGAGGCGGGTGAGCGGCATGCGCTGCGTGAGCAGACGGGTTGCGGCGAGCAGGTCCGCTCCCGAGCGGCGGGAGTTCCTGAGGACCGCGACCGGCGCCTGGCGACCGTCCGCGCGCGGGAAGACCGCCGGGAACTCCAGGATGCCGTTCACGTCGGCACCCCGGAAGGTGTAGATCGACTGGTCCGGGTCGCCGAGCGCCACCAGGGTGCGGCCGCCGCCCGCGAGGGCCCTGAGGAGCCTTACCTGGGCCGGGTCGGTGTCCTGGTACTCGTCGACGTAGACCGCGTCGTACTGGGCGGCCAGCCGCTCGGCGACGCCGGGGCGGTCGGCGAGGAGCACGGCCCGGTGGACCAGTTCCGCGTAGTCGAGCACTCCTTGCAGGTCGAGGACGTCGAGGTACTCGGCGAGGAAGGCGGAGGCCGCGAGCCAGTCCGGGCGGCCGATGCGCGTGGCGAAGGTCCGCAGGTCCTCGGGGGCCAGGCCCAGTTCGCGGCTGCGGGCGAGGACCGCGCGGACCTCGTCGGCGAACCCGCGTGTGGTCAGGCAGGCGCGCAGCTCGTCCGGCCAGCGCACATGTGCGAGGCCCAGGCGCTCCAGGTCGGGCTGGCCCGCGAGCAGTTCACGGACCGCCACGTCCTGTTCGGGGCCGGACAGCAGCCGCAGTGGTTCGACGAACAGGTCGCTGTCCTGGTGGGCACGGATCAGGGCGTAGCAGAACGAGTGGAAGGTGGTGGCCTGCGGGCTGCGCGAGGCGCCCATGCGCAGCGCCATCCGGTCGCGCAGCTCCACGGCCGCCTTGCGGCTGAAGGTCAGGACGAGCACGCGCGCGGGGTCGGCCCCCCGGGCCACGCGGGCCGCCACGGACTCGACGAGGGTGGTCGTCTTGCCGGTGCCCGGACCTGCGAGGACGAGCAGGGGACCGGCCCTGTGGTCAACCACGCCGCGCTGCTCGGCGTCCAGACGAGGGGGGTCCCTTCGGGCCGGCGGGGTACGCACCAGTCGGTAAGCGCCACGGCTCCCCTGTCGCACCTGGGGGTGCGACAGGCGCCTGGTGGAGAAAGAGGAGCTCACGTGGTTCGCCGGTCCTGGTGGGTGTGCGTGATGTCACTGCCGACGCGGTGCGCCGTCGTGAAGGGGTGGTGGTCGGGAAACGGGTGCGAGGCCCGCCGCTCGTCGAGAGCGGTGGCCGCGGGGTGAGAGGGACACGTTCAGCCGACGCTACGCCGACCGGTGGCGCGGAAGCAGGGCTTCCCCTTGTTCCCACCCGGCTCGCGCGGCACGTGCGTCCCTCGCCCCTCGAACGTACGGCATGCCACCGACGTGCCCCGCTTCCCCCGTACGGACCAGGAGTCGCACCGGGATCCGTCGGACACCGGGTTCTGTCAGGTGTGACCCTCCGCACGTTCGCCGCCGTCCCAGCGCGCCCGTCTCATGTCGACGCGCGGAACATGGCCCTCGGTGGTGCGGCTCGCCTCCCGCAGGGGGGTGCCCTCCCTGCGATAGTGGTCCAGGGCTCTCAGTTCGTGGCCGGGCAGCAGGACGCCGTCGGCGCGGACGACCCGCCACCACGCGACCGCGCCTCCGTAGAGGGCCATCACGCGGCCCACCTGGCGTGGGCCGCCCTCCCCCAGCCATTCGGCGACGTCCCCGTATGTCATGACCCGTCCTGGCGGAATCAGGTCGGTGACCTCGAGGACCCTCTCCGCGTACTCCGGCAGGGCGTCCACCGGAAGGCTCTCCTCGCTCATCCGCCCCATCCTGCCCCAACCCACCGACAATGGGACGTGGTGGCCGACGCGTGCGTCCCTCGCCCCGGGGGCGGTCTTCGGGCAGACTGTGCGCCCCCGCATTGCACCCTGATGCCCCTGTGTGCCCACCGGGCATGCCACCATCGTGCGGGCGGTGACTGGTGATACGAGACCAAGAAGAGACGATGAAGCAGCAGAGCGTGCACCCCGATGACGCGGCGGGCACCTCTGGCGCCTCGTCGCGCCCGGACACCGCCGAGGAAGGCGACAAGGGCACCGAAAACGTCTCGGAAAAGACACCCGGCACCACCCCGCCCGCGGCCGAAACAGACTCCCCCATGAGGCACGAGAACGAGAAGCGGCAGGAGGAGCGCGACGAGGACGACCTCGAGGAGGCTCACGCCGAGGAGGTCGAGGGCGACGAACCGTTGCTCCCCGCGCGCGTGCACCGTCCTTCCGACCTCATGCGGCTGGCCGTCGGCATCCTCGGGATCATCGTCCTGCTGGCGATCGCCGCGTTCGCCCACGGCACCACCTCCGGGCTCGAACAGGACATCAACAAGGGCACGGGGCAGGCGCCCGATCTTCTGATCAAGCTCGCGGGCCTCGGGTCGAGCATCGCGATCCTGCTGGTGCCGGTCGCCTTCGCGATCGAACGGCTGATCAAGCGGGACGGACTGCGCATCGCCGACGGCGTGCTCGCGGCGGTCCTGGCACACGGAGTGACGCTGGCGACCGACCTGTGGGTCGCCAGGGCTGCCCCGGACTCGATCCAGGAAGCTCTCACCCAGCCCTCACCCGGCGACATCCACGCCCTCACCGACCCCGTGCACGGCTATCTCGCGCCGGTCATCGCGTACATGACCGCCGTCGGCATGTCACGCAGACCTCGCTGGCGCGCCGTGCTGTGGATCGTGCTGTTGCTGGACGCCTTCTCGATGCTGGTCACCGGCTACACGACACCGTTCTCGATCATCCTGACGGTACTGATCGGCTGGACCGTCGCCTACGGAACGCTGTACGCGGTCGGATCCCCGAACGTGCGCCCGACCGGCCGGACCTTGATGGCCGGCCTCAGGCGGGTCGGATTCAAGCCGGTGAGTGCGGCCCGCGAGGAGATGCCGGACACCGCGGAGGGCGGGGACCGGGGCCGCCGGTACTTCGTGACTCTGGAGGACGGCCCGCCTCTGGACGTCACCGTCGTCGACCGGGAGCAGCAGGCGCAGGGCTTCTTCTACCGCGTCTGGCGGCGGCTGACGCTGCGCGGCATCACCACGCGCCGCAGCCTCCAGTCACTGCGCCAGGCGCTGGAACAGGAGGCCCTCCTCGCGTACGCGGCCATCGCGGCCGGCGCCAACGCGCCCAAACTGATCGCGACCTCCGAACTCGGACCGGACGCCGTGATGCTCGTCTACGAGCACACCGGCGGCCGCACCCTGGACTCCCTGGCGGACGACGAGGTCACCGACGAGCTGATGTCGGACACCTGGCACCAGGTGAAGGCACTGCAGTCGCGGCGCATCGCCCACCGCAGGCTCGTGGGCGACGCCGTTCTGGTGGATCGTTCCGGCACGGTGATCCTGACCGATCTGCGGGTCGGCGAGATCGCGGCCGGCGACCTGGTGCTCCGCATGGACGTCTCCCAGCTACTGACGACATTGGGCCTGCGTGTGGGCGCCGAACGCGCGGTGGCCTCGGCGGTGAGCGTGCTCGGCCCCGACGCGGTGGCCGGCTGTCTGCCGATGCTGCAGCCCATCGCGCTCTCGCGCTCCACGCGCGCGACTCTGCGCAGACTGGCCCGCGAGCGCGCCGAACGCGAGCGCGAGGCGGTCCTGGAGGCGTCCCACCTGGCCAAGCAGGCCCGCGCGGAGGAGCACGTCAGGGCCGCCGAGCCCGGCAAGGCCGACAAGAAGGCCGTACGGGCCGAGCAGCGGGCCGAGAAGCGGGCGATCGACGAGGCCCTGGAGGAGGCCCGCGAGGAGGACCTGCTCACCCAGATCCGCCACCAGGTGCTGCTGATCAGGCCTCAGGCACCGGTCGAACCGGCCCGGCTGGAGCGGGTCAAGCCGCGCACTCTGATCAGTCTCATCGCCGGCGCGATCGGCGCGTACTTCCTGCTGACCCAGCTCACCCACATCGAGTTCGGGCTGCTCATCGAGAACGCCGAGTGGGGCTGGGTCGCCGCGGCGGTGTTCTTCTCCGCGCTCAGCTACGTCGCGGCGGCGATGAGCCTGCTGGGCTTCGTACCGGAGCGGGTGCCGTTCCTGCGGACGATCGGGGCGCAGGTCGCCGGCTCGTTCGTGAAGATCGTGGCGCCGGCGGCGGTCGGGGGTGTGGCACTCAACACACGCTTCCTGCAGCGTGCGGGGGTGCGGCCGGGGCTCGCGGTGGCGAGTGTCGGCGCGTCGCAGCTCTTCGGACTCGGCTGCCACATCCTGATGCTGCTCGCCTTCGGTTATCTGACCGGCACCGAGAAGACGCCGTCCCTGTCGCCGTCCCGCACCGTCATCGCGGGCCTGTTGACAGTCGCGGTGCTCGTCCTGGTGGTGACGTCGATCCCGTTCCTGCGCAAGTTCGTCGTCACGCGCGTGCGGTCGCTCTTCGCCGGTGTGGTGCCGCGCATGCTCGATGTGCTGCAGCGGCCTCAGAAGCTGGTCACCGGCATCGGCGGCATGCTGCTCCTCACCGGCTGCTTCGTGATGTGTCTGGACGCCTCGATCCGCGCCTTCGGCAACGAGGACGTCTCCATCAGCATCGCCAGCGTCGCCGTGGTCTTCCTCGCCGGCAACGCGCTGGGTTCCGCGGCGCCGACCCCGGGCGGTGTGGGCGCGGTCGAGGCCACCCTGACTGTGGGTCTGATCGCCGTCGGCCTCCCCAAGGAGGTCGCCGCGCCCGCGGTGCTGCTGTTCCGCCTGCTGACCCTGTGGCTGCCGGTGCTGCCGGGATGGCTGGCCTTCAACCACCTGTCACGGAAGGGCGCGCTCTAGGCAGGATCACGCGCGCGGGACCCCGTTCCGCACTCACGCGGCCCGCGCGCGCGGTGGCATCCTCGTGTCTCACCCGCACGGACCGTGCCCCGAGCGCGTCGACCCGGGCACCTCCAGGATGGGTGCATGCCCATCTCGCCCCGGCCGCGTGCCGTCGCCGTGACCGCGATCGCTTTCCTGCTGTCTCTGTCGGCGGCCGGCTGTGGCGACGACGCCAAGGGGGACGACGAGGACCTGACCTCCCAGAAGCCGAGCTGGGAGACCTGCGAGGCACCGTCCGAATCCGAGGGCGGCGGCGCCGCGCCCTCGCCGCTGCCGGACGGCGACGTCTGGCAGTGCGCGACCATGCGGGCGCCCCTCGACTGGGACGAGCCCAAGGGCGACACCATCCCCATCGCGCTGATCCGGGCCAAGGCCAGCGGCGCCGCCGACCAGCGCATCGGCTCGCTCGTCTTCAACTTCGGCGGCCCCGGCGGCTCGGGCGTCACGGCGCTCCCCTCCTCCGGTGCGGACTACGCGAAACTGCGCACCCGCTACGACCTGGTGAGCTTCGATCCGCGTGGCGTCGGCCGCAGCGCAGGCATCCAGTGCGAGGACGACGAGGAACTCGACGAGTACTTCCAACAGGACGGGACACCGGACGACGCGGCCGAGCGGACGGAGTTCCTCGACCACACGAAGGCGTTCAACTCCGCCTGCGAGAAGAACTCCGGCAAGACCCTCCCCCACGTCCGCACCACGGACGCGGCCCGCGACCTGGACCTCATGCGGCAGGTCCTCGGCGACGACAAGCTCCACTACTTCGGCATCTCCTACGGCACCGAACTCGGCGGCGTCTACGCCCATCTGTTCCCCAAGAACGTGGGACGGGCGGTGTTCGACGCGGTCGTCGACCCGACACAGACGGACGAGCAGGGCTCGCTCGGACAGGCCAAGGGGTTCCAACTGGCGCTCGACAACTACGCACGGGACTGCGTGTCGAAAGAGGAGGACTGCCCGGTCGGCGACACCGAGCAGGACGTCAAGAACCGGATCACCAAGCTGCTCGACGACCTCGACGCCAGGCCGATCACGGGAACGTTCCGCCGCGACCTGACCCAGTCCTCGGCCACGAACGGGATCGCCCAGGCCCTGTACTCCAAGGACCTCTGGCCGTATCTGACGGAGGGCCTCCAGTTGGCGTACGACGGGGACGGCAGCCTGCTGATGCTGCTGTCCGACTCGATGAACGGGCGCAGCGAGAACGGCGAGTACAGCAACGCCACCGCGGCGAACGTCTCCATCAACTGCGCGGACGACAAGCCGCGCTACACCACACAGGACGTGGAGGCGAAGCTGGCCGAGTTCCGGGCGGCCTCGCCCGTCTTCGGCGAATGGCTCGCCTGGCAGATGCTCACCTGCACCGACTGGGCCGTCGCCGGCGCGGCCGACCATCCCGACGTGCGCGCCCCGGGCTCGGCGCCGATCCTCGTCATCGGCAACACGGGCGACCCGGCCACACCGTACGCGGGCGCGCGGAAAATGGTGGAGGCGCTCGGGGCGGGCGTCGGGATCGAGCTGACGTACAAGGGCCAGGGGCACGGTGCGTACAACAGCGGGAACGTGTGTGTGCAGACGGCCGTGGACGGCTATCTGCTGAGTGGGAGGGTGCCGAAAGCCGGCACGGTCTGCTCATAAACATGCAGGTCAGAAAGTTATCCACAGGCGATCTCGGCATTCACCGCAATCCGCATACCATGGCATGACCGCCATTCGGGACATCCGGTGGACGGTCTCGCGAGAGGGGGGACGTACGCATGGCGCGATTTTCACGGGGGGCGGCTGTGGCCGCTGCCGTGCTACTGATCGCCGGCTGTAGCGGCGCCAGTGACGACGGGGCGGGTGACGAGGCGGACGACGGAAAGGCATCGGCCTCTTCACCGGCGCCCCAGAAGCTCGGCTGGGGGCGCTGCAAGGCGACTTCAAAGGGCCCGGCACCGGGCGACGACTGGCAGTGCGCGACGCTGAAGGTGCCGCTGGACTACGCGAACCCGGACGACGGGACGATCGGGCTCGCGCTGATCCGCAGCAGGGCGACCGGCGACGCCGACGAACGTATCGGCTCCCTCCTGTTCAACTTCGGCGGGCCCGGCGGCTCCGGCGTGTCCACGCTGCCGTCGTACGCGGGACTCACGAGCGAACTGCACGAGCGGTACGACCTGGTGAGCTGGGACCCGCGCGGGGTGGCCGGGAGCGAGGGCGTGCGCTGCCGAAGCGACAAGGAGATCCAGGCGGGCGAGTCGGTGGACGCCACACCGGACGACGTGACCGAGGAGACGGCCTTCTTCGAGGACGCGGCCGCCTTCGGCGCGGGCTGCGAGAAGGCCGCGGGCAAGCTGCTGTCGCATGTGTCGACCACCGAGACCGCCCGCGACATGGACCTCATGCGCCAGGCCCTCGGCGACGAGAAGACGCACTACTTCGGCATCTCCTACGGCACCGAGCTCGGCGGGGTCTACGCCCACCTGTTCCCCAAGAACGTGGGACACCTGGTCCTGGACGCGGTGGTCGACCCGACCGCCGACACGGTGGGCCACGCGAAGAACCAGGCCCTGGGCTTCCAGCGCGCTCTCGACAACTACCTGAAGTCCACGGGCCAGGACCCCGAGGAGGGCACCCGGAAGATCGAGGACCTGCTGGAGCGGATCGACGCCGAGCCGCTGGCGACGACGTCCGGCCGCGAGCTCACCCAGACACTGGCGACCACCGGTATCGTCCTGCCGCTCTACAGCGAGCAGAGCTGGCCCACGCTGACCAGTGCGCTCGACGCGGCCGAGGACGGCGACGGCACCGAGCTGCTCGCACTGGCCGACGGATACAACGAGCGTGATCCCTCGGGCCGCTACGGCACCACGACCCACTCCCAACGGGTCATATCGTGCCTGGATCAGAAGCAGCGGCCGAGTCCGGAGGAGACGAAGAAGCTGCTGCCCGAGTTCCGGGAGATCTCGCCCGTCTTCGGCGAGTTCCTGGGCTGGGACACCGCGGGCTGGTGCCACGACTGGCCGGTGCCGGGCCTGACGGACTCGCCGGAGGTGAGCGCACCGGGATCGGCGCCCGCCCTCGTGGTGGGCAACACCGGCGACCCGGCGACGCCCTACGAGGGGGCGCAGAAGATGGCCGGGGAACTGGGCGAAGGTGTCGGTGTGATGCTCACCTGGAAGGGCGAGGGCCATGGCGCGTTCGGCAGCGGCAGCAGCTGTGTCGACTCGACTGTGAACGCGTATCTGCTGGACGGGACGGTGCCGAAGAACGGCAAGGTCTGCACGTAGACCGCCACGACCGCCGACTCGCGCCGACGGGAGCGGCAGCGGTGAGGGGCCCGGCACCCGTGGCGCCGAGCCCCTCCCTGGAAGGCGTGTGCCTAGTAGACCGGCTTGTTCGGCTCGATCTGGTGGACCCAGCCGATCACGCCGCCGCCGACGTGCACCGCGTCGGCGAAGCCCGCCGACTTCAGGACCGCGAGGACTTCCGCACTGCGGACGCCCGTCTTGCAGTGCAGGACGATCTTCTTGTCCTGCGGGAGGGCCTCCAGGGCGGTGCCCATGAGGAACTCGTTCTTCGGGATCAGCTTGGCGCCCGGGATGGAGACGATCTCGTACTCGTTGATCTCGCGGACATCGATGATCTCGATGTTCTCGCCGTCGTCGATCCACTCCTTGAGCTGCTTGGGAGTGATCGTCGAGCCGGCGGCCGCCTCCTGGGCCTCCTCGGAGACGACGCCGCAGAAGGCCTCGTAGTCGATGAGCTCGGTGACGGTGGGGTTCTCGCCGCAGACCGCGCAGTTCGGGTCCTTGCGGACCTTGACCTGGCGGTACTGCATCTCCAGGGCGTCGTAGATCATCAGGCGGCCGACGAGCGGCTCACCGATGCCCGCGAGGAGCTTGATGGCCTCGTTGACCTGGATGGAACCGATGGACGCGCACAGCACCCCGAGGACGCCACCCTCGGCGCAGGAGGGGACCATGCCCGGCGGCGGGGGCTCCGGGTAGAGGCAGCGGTAGCAGGGGCCGTGCTCGGCCCAGAAGACCGAGGCCTGGCCGTCGAAGCGGTAGATCGAGCCCCAGACGTACGGCTTGTTCAGCAGCACGGCCGCGTCGTTGACCAGGTAGCGGGTCGCGAAGTTGTCCGTGCCGTCGACGATCAGGTCGTACTGGCTGAAGATCTCCTTCACGTTCTCGGCCTCGAGCCGCTCTTCGTGGAGGATCACGTTCACGTACGGGTTGATGCCAAGAACGGAGTCGCGCGCGGACGCGGCCTTGGAACGGCCGATGTCGGCCTGGCTGTGAATGATCTGGCGCTGCAGGTTCGACTCGTCGACCTCGTCGAACTCCACGATGCCGAGCGTCCCGACGCCCGCCGCGGCCAGGTACATCAGCGCCGGCGAGCCCAGGCCGCCGGCGCCCACGCAGAGCACCTTGGCGTTCTTCAGCCGCTTCTGCCCGTCCATCCCCACGTCGGGGATGATCAGGTGGCGGGAGTACCTGCGAACCTCGTCTACGGTGAGCTCGGAAGCGGGCTCGACCAGGGGTGGCAGCGACACGGGGACTCCGTTGGTCGGTCAATCACTACAGTTGTTCTCCCCGTAACACTGCCACGCCCTCTTTCATTCCGAGACACCCGTTCCAATCAGCGAGACGATGTCGTCCCAGTAGCCGGGCATCGTCTCCCAGGGGTCGGTCCGGCCGCCGCGGTCCGTGCGGTCGGTGAAGTAGATCGTGGCGGCGCCCTGCCAGCGGGCGATGCGCAGCGCCTCGTCGAGATGGCCGCGCGGGACACCGTGGACGAAGTGGCAGAAGCGCTCGGGCGGATGGTCGGCGGTCCACTCGGCCACCTGCGACCAGCGGTAGTCGTTCCAGGGCCCGGAGAAGGTCACCAGTTGGTCGGCGGTCTCGGCATACCCGGGATGCGGATGGGTGCCGTGACCGAGGACGATGTGACCGCCGCCGAGGAGCGCGCGGAGCGCGGTGACCGTGCGGGCGGTCTCGGGCAGGGCGCTGCGCTCGGTGGGACAGCGGTCCAGGAGGAAGCCGTCGATCCGGTACCAGTCGAGATAGCGGCGCGCGTCGGAGGCGATTTCGGCGTAGGCGCGCGCCCCGTAGGTCACGTCCAGGTGGCCGAGGACGCGGACGCCCGCGTTCCGCAGCCGTCCGGCGGCTTCCAGGCAGTGAGGGTCGGGGCGGCTGCCGGGACCGTCGGAGACGTTCAGGACGACCCAGTGCAGGGGGGTTCCGGGGCGGGTGAGTTCGCCCCATTCGAGTGGGGCGACGAGGGGGTGCGCATAGCCGGGGATGCCGAAGCCGAGGCTCAGGCCGGTGCTCGCGATGCCGGACGGGGCGGGGGTCAGATACGGCACGCCGCCTCCATCCAGATGTCGGCGAGGGACTCCTCGAGGTTGATCCGGGGCCGCCAGCCGAGCCGGTCGCGGGCGGTGCGGACGTCGGCCTGCTGCCAGCTGCCGCAGCCGTCCGGGTAGGGGTAGGAGACGGGGGCCGCGTGGTCCGGTTCGGGGCGGGGGTGGCCGATGGTGGGCCTGAGGGGGCCGGTTGGGGCGTCGAGTTCGTGGAGGGCGCCGCCGTAGCCGGCCACGCGGGCGAGGACGGCCGCGGCGTCGCGGAGACGCACGGCGCGACCCGAGCCGATGTTGATCACACCCTGGGCCGCGGAGAGCGAGGCGGCGTGGACGGCGCGGGCGACATCGCGGACGTCGACGAAGTCGCGCTGGACGCCGAGCCCGCCGAGTTTGAGTTCGCCGTCGCCGGACTGCATGGCGCGGCGCATGGCTTCGGCGAGTCGGCCGAGCGGGGAGCCGGCTGGTGTGCCGGGTCCGGCAGGCGAGAAGACGCGGAGGACCACGGCGTCCAGGCCGGAGCCGAGGACGAGCTCGGTGGCGGCGAGCTTGCTCACGCCGTACGGGCCGCCGGGGCGGGGCACGGCGTCCTCGGCGGTGGAGGAGCCTGGCTGGCTGGGTCCGTATTCGGCGCCGCAGCCGAGCTGTACCAGGCGGGCCCCACAGCCGCTGCGGCGCAGGGCCTCGCAGACGGTGGCGACGGCGACGGTGTTGTGCCGGGTGAGTTCGCGGGCGCCGCCGCGGGTTGCGCCGGCGCAGTTGACGACGACTCCGGGGTGGACGGCGTCCAGGAAGCGGGTGAGCGCGCCTGGGCTGCCGGTGGCGAGGTCGAACCGTACGTCGGCGTCGTCGCCACGGCCGAGCGCGGTGAGTTGTACGGCCGGGTCGGCGAGCAGACGTTCGGCGACGAAGCGACCGAGGTATCCGTTGGCTCCGATCAGCAGGACCCTCATCGGGCGGCTCCCGGGGCGGGTTCTCCGGTTCGGGAGGTGATCATCTGGCGTTCTCCTTATGGGGTGGTGCCGTGGGTGATGAGTGGGCCCCGCGGTGTCGGCCCCGCGGGAGGGGACGCCCGGGACGGAAGTCCCGCGCATCGGTCGGGCTCGGACTTGCACGGCGGTGTACCACCGTCGTGCAAGTCCGAGGTGGGTCAGGTCGCCCCGGAGGGCAGGGCGTGGGCCGAGGCCCGGGTCAGCGTGCGGGTGGCGTGGACGAGCAGGGCGAGCGCGGTGGTGCCGCACACGAGGGCGGGCACGGCCCCGGGCCCCCAGGTGTCGGCGACGGTCTCGACAGGGACGGCCAGGAGGGAGCAGCCGGGCAGGCGGCTTGCGAAGACCGTGCCCACCGTGAGCGCCTCGGTCAGAGCGGCTGCGCGGAGGGCGACGGCCGGGGCCCGGGCGAACCCGTGCGCGGTGAGGAGACGGGCGAGCAGAAGGAGAACGCCGAGGGCACCCGCGCCGACGTATCCGGCTGGCTCGTGCAGGATCGCGCCGCACAGCGCGAGCAGGGCGGCCAGGGCACAGAGGTGGAGCGCGAACACTCCGAGAATCAGGGGCTTCACGGAGTCGGCGAACTCCGCGAGGCCTCGGCTGGCGGCGAGTTTGCGGCGGGCGCTCAGTGAGAGGAGGTGGGCGCACCAGACAGCGGGGGCGCAGGACAGGGCGAGCGCGAGCACGGGGGCCTCGGCCAGGGGCCAGAGCCCGTGGGGGCCGCCGTCGAGGGCGGCGGCGAGCAGGCCGTCGCCGAGAAGGGCGTATGCGATCAGCCAGCAGGTCCAGGCGCGGGTACGGCCCACCGTGTCGGCCGGGGCGCGCAGCGGGCCACGGGTGAGGGCCACACGGAGGCCGAGCGCCACCGCGAGGGCGCCGAGGGCTAGGACCGCGAGACGGGGTTGACCGTCGGTGAGGCGTACTCCTACGACGGCCACCGCGCAGAGGGCGCCCGGCAGGAGGGCCAGCACGGCCCATCCGCCGCGTGCGCCGGGCGCACCCGGCACCGGCTGGCGCTCCGTGGATTCCTCCCCGTCACGCGACACACGCGCGTACATCTCCTCGGCGAGCGAGAAGACGTCCCGGTGGCGGAAGCGGGCAGCCGTACGGTCGGTCACCCCGTGCGCCTCCAGCCCGGCGGCGATCTCCAAGGAGTCCACCGCCCGCTCGCAGAGGGCCCGGTGCCGGTGCATCAGAGCCTTCACGGGGTCGACTTCACCGCGTCGGGGGACGGCCTTGGGTGCGGCTGCGGCGGGGCCGTGGGCGCCCGGGCGGAGGGTCGGGTCGGGCAGGGCTACGAGGTCATGTGCTGCCAGGAGGTCGGACGAAGTCATGGCATCCGACAGGGGCTTCGGACCGGGCGAACCCTTGGCGCCGGGCTCACCCGACAGCCCTCCCGGGCCCGGCTCGCCCGAACGCTCGCCGGACCGCTCCCCCGAACGCGACACGCTCGCCTCAGCCGACCCACCGGGTCCGTCCGACCTGCCGGGTCCGTCCGACCGACCTGGCCCGTCCGCCCCATCCAGTCCGGCCATGCGGTCGGGTCGGTCAACTCGGTCCAGTCCTGCCGCACGGTCCAGCCCGTCCACGCGGTCCATGACGTCCGAGCGCTCCAACCCGTCGAACCCGTCCAGCCCGTCCAGTCTCAGCTCGCTCATCGCGCCCCCTCCCCCGCAGGAACCGGCTCCCCGGCCGCCGTGCCCGGAGACCTCTCCGTGGCCCGGACCGGATCCGACGCCGAAGCCACAGCCGAAGCCGCAGTTGCGCCAGGTGCCGCCTCCGGAGCCAGGGCGGCCGCGCGACCCTGTGCCGGGTCAGGCGAAGAGTCCGGCGCCGAGCCAGGAGCAGAACCCGGAGCCGGCGTCGTGACCGGCACCGATGCCGTGGCTCGCGCTGGCGTCGTCGCCCGCACAGGCGTCGTCGCCCGCGCGGTGCCGCCGAGAGCCCAGTGCGGCCGCCCGGC
>NZ_LRTR01000172.1 GCF_001550375.1 Streptomyces europaeiscabiei
CGCCGAGGCCCGCGACACCGGCGACGCCCGCCACCCCTGCCACACCGGCGACCCCAGCGACCCCGAGGCCGCCCGCCACCAGCCGGGGATCGGTCCAGCGGCCGGGCACGTGGGCCTCCGCCGGGGCGCCGAAGGGCAGCGGTTCGCCGGTGCCGTCGAGGACGACCTTGCGCACCGGGGCGTGGGAGACGACCTCAAGGTAGATGCCACGAAATGCCGCGACGTTCTGTTCCACCGTGAAGAGTTCGAGGGCGCGTGCGCGGGCGGCCGCGCCCAGGCGCGCACGGCGCTCGGGTTCTCGCAGGAGCGCCACGCACGCCTCGGCCAGCGCCCGCGGATTGCGCGGTGGGACGACGAGGCCCGTGCCGCCGATGACCTCCACGACGGCGCCCACATCGGTGGAGACCGTCGGCCGGGCGCAGAACATGGCCTCGACCAGGCTGATCGGGAAGCCCTCGACGACGCTGGACAACACGACCACCGCACCCGCCGCGTAGGCCTCGGCCAGGTCGGGGACTGCCGGCCCGCCGATCTCCTCGAAGGAGACTGGGTTGTCGCCGACCGCGTGGACGCCGTCCACCTCGTCGGGGAAAAGCTGCGCGGCCAGGGCCTTGCAATGGCCCAGGTAGGCGGTGGCCTCGGACCCCGCTGCCGCTCCGACGATCCTGAGCCGCGCCTTGGGCTCCGCTCGGCGAATCTCGACGAAGGCGTGCAGCAGCGAGATCAGGTCCTTGGCGGGCTCGATGCGGCCGACCCAGACCAGTGTGTACGGATCCGCGCCCTCCAGGGACTCGCCCACCTCCGCGAAGCGGGCGGCGTCCATGCCGGGGTAGACCGTCCGGATCCTGGCGCGGTCGGCGCCGCAGCGCTCCTGCCAGCGCCGGGCGTGGGTGTTGCCGGGGGTGAGGCAGGCGGCCTGCCGGTAGACCTCGGCGGTCAGTCGCCGGTGGAAGGCCGCAAGCAGGGCGCGCACCGGCGCCTCTCCCGAGGCCCCGAGGTAGTGCGCCCGCAGCGGCACGCCGTACTCGGTGACCAGCAGCGGCACCCCGTGGAAGTGACGGGCCAGCAGCCCGGGAAGTGCGGCCGAGCCGCCCGCCGCCGCGTGGCACAGGTCGACCGAGCCGAGCCCGTCGTCCTCGTACCAGTCGAGCGAGAAGGGGCGCAGGGCGCGTTCGAGATGTGCGGCGACCGTCAGCAGATCCGGTACGCGCGCCTCGCGCGCCCCTCGCAGTGCGCCCGGCGCGCGACAAGCGCGCTCCAGGGTGCGCACGGCGGCCTCGGAGCGCAGCGCGCCGACCAGCCCACCCTCGTCGCGGCCCAGCTCGGCGAGCCCGTACAGCGCATTGCCGAAACGGTCCGCCTCAGCGTCTGCCCCGCCTTCGCAGGCTTCCCCGGCCTCCCCGGCCCCGCCGAGCAACCCGGCCCCACCAGCAACACCATGGACCCGGCCCGTTCCCCCCGAGCACACCGCCGCCACCAGTTCGCCGTACGCCTGCGCGAAGCGCCTGCGCGCCCGGCGTCCGTGGACGACCCCGTCGTCCTCGGCCGTCCACAGCGGTGCCGTACGGACCCGGCTGACCTGCGGCGGCAGCGGGATCCAGCCCTCGTCCTCCTGCCGCTCGCTCCGGCTGAGCGCGTAGATGTCGAACTCGTGTCGCTCCAGCCCACGTACGAGTCGGTCGCACCAGAGCCTGGCGTCACCGCTCACATACGGATAGCCACCCTCCGTAAGCAGTCCGATACGCACGCGTGCACCCCGATCTCCCGTTTGAGAAGCCGCCGTTCGCCCGGCGGTTCACAGCGGGACGAACGTATGCGGACAAGGCGGTGGCGCGACGGACGGTTGTCCATCGCACCACCAAAAGGGGTGAACGGTCGTAACTTTCCCTAGCGGGACGCGTTTTGTCGCGCTAGGGGATCACTCGGTCACGCCGTGTCAGGCCGCCGCGGGCTCCCGTCAACTACCGGGGTAGGGCCAGGGATTGGCCTTGCACGTGATCCCGTCCTGCGTCAGGAACTTGCTCTGCTGCTGCATGACGGGGGCGAGTTCGCCATCCTTGTCGCAGGTCACATGGCTGTAGCCGAGGCGGTGGCCGATCTCGTGGTTGATCAGCATCTGCCGGTACGCGTGGATCTGATCGCCGTACGTCTCGGAGCCCTGGGCCCAGCGGTACGCGTTGATCATGACGCGCTCGGTGGCGGCCGAATCGCAGGACACGTTGTCCACGGTCGTGTCGAGCCCCGACTTGGCGCACCAGAACGCCGTGGTTCCCGGGCTGGCCAGCGTGATCACGAAGTCGGGTGTTCCCGAGGAGATCCGCTCGAACGTACGGCCACCACTGTGGGCCCAACTCCGGTCGTCGTTCAGGGTCTTCTGCACTGCCTCGGCGAACAGCTCGGCGTCCAGCCCGAGGCCCTTCTCGACATCGACCCGGTAGCGGTACTTCTGTCCCGTCCCCGGCGCCTTGTCGAAGCCCCTGACCGCATCGAACTTCCCGCCACCCTCCAGATCCGCGGCGACCGCGTACACCTTGCCCATCTTCTGGTCGTACGACAGCGGGGTCGCGCTCGGGCTCGGCGGACCGGAGGGTGTGGGCCGGTCGTCGCTGCGCGAGGTGTCGCGCACATCACGCTCACCGGTGTCGGCGGCCTGCGACTGCGTGGCGGTCTCGTCCTGTCCGCCGGCCACCTGTGCGCCCACGACGACCGCCAGCACGGTCGTGACCGCGGCGGCCGCGATCCCGGCGAACGCCCGCCCCTTGGCGCCCTTCGCCGTCCCGACGCCCTCGCCCCCGTCACGCGGAGGCTGCTCGTGCAACGCCTGCTGTTGCGACAGCTTCCGCCGCAGCGGTTCCTCGTGCAGCGCCCCCTCTTGCAGCGGCTTCTCTTCCAGAGCCACCTCGACCCGGCCGTCGGCCTCGCCACCCGGCGCGGCACGGTGTGTCCGACCGGGTGCGAGGACGTCGTCGACCTCGTCGAAGGCGTCCAGATAGGCCTGGCGGGGGCCACCGGGGGGCATGGTCTCCTGCCGCTGCCGGGGAATGGGGATGCGGCGGCCGGAACGCTCCGGAGGCTCGCCGTACGAGGCGCCGGGGGATGGCGCCTCGCCCGGCACACCATACGGGGCCCCCTCGGGAGCCCCTTGCGCCACGCCGTGTCCGGCACCCGTCCGGCGCCCACGACCACCCAAGTGCCCCCAACCGCCGCCCGCTTCACGCTGCTCGGGGTGCCCACCACGAGTCGGTGGGTAGCCACGGGCCGGGGTGCCGTCCGGGAACCGGGGGAAGCCCTGTGCGGGCGTGCCGTCCGGAAGGCCCGGCACGCCGTGCGCCGGGGTGCCGTCAGGAAGGCGTGGAAACCCGTGCGCCGGAGTGCCGTCGGCGAAACGGGGGACGGCGTACGCCGGGGCGCCATCCGGAAGGCGCGGGAAGCCATGCGCGGGGGTGGCATCCGGGAAACGCGGACCCTGCCGCCCAGGCGCGCTTGCGTTGACCTGCGGCGCCCCCTGACTCGGAGCCTGGTCGTACCCGCGCGGCGACAGAGGACTGCCCGGCAGTCTTCCTCCCGCCGACGACGCCGACACAGCCGCAGCCGCAGCCGCAGCCGCAGCCGCAGTATCCCTGGCGGTCGGGGAAGCCGGTCCGCCCACACCCTGGGCCCCCTGCACTCCCTGGACCCTCGGTGCCCGCTGCGCCGCCGGTCCGCGGTCGCCTGCACCGGCGGACGTCGCCGTCCGGGCTTCCCTCAAATCGTTTGTATCGCCTTTCGGCGCCCGCCCCTTGCGGCTGTGCCGTCCCACGCCGCGCCTCAGCTCCCCACGCCCGGAGAGCCCGATGGAGGCCCTTCGGCGGCCGATCGGGCACTGTCCGCACCGGCCAGGCGGCCGCCACCGCCCACCGAACCACCGTCATTCGAAGCGTCAACCGAAGCCGAAGCCGAACCCGCAGCACCAGCACCAGCACCAGCACCAGCACCAGCACCAGCACCAGCACCAGCACCAGCGATAGTCGAACTCAACGAAGCCGAAGGCGAATCCCCACCCGGATCCCAGCCCCCCGACCTCGAACCCATCGCCCCCGAACCCATCGACGCCGAATCCGCCCCGCCGTCCGACTTCCCCGTATCCGCGAGCAGTTCACGGAACGCAGCGGCAACAGCCTCCGGATACTCCATCATCGCGACATGCCCCGCGTCCGGCAGCGAGACGAGGCGGGAGTCGCGGAAGGAGCGGGCGGCGCGCTGGGCCATCCGGTAGCCGACGAGTTGGTCGCGGCGGCCGTAGACAAGGAGGGTCGGAGCGAGGACCCGCTCGGCCTGACGCCAGAGCGAGTGCTGCCCGCCCAGGGTGTAGGCGTCCACGAGCCCTCGGGCGGAACGCGTCAACGCGTCCCACATGTAAGGCAGTTGGATACGCCGCTCCATCTCCTCGACAGCGTTGCGGAAGCCCTCGTCCGTGACGCGGCCGGGGTCGCCGTAACAGAGTGCCGTGACGCCCCGTACGCGCTGCTCCGCGCTCCAGCCTCTGGTGAAACGGGTGAAGAGCGCCGCCATGCCCGGCAGCGCGAGCATCGCGGTCGGCACGGCGGTCCGCTGCACGCGGAGCTCCGGCAGGGCGGGCGACACGAGGGTCAGGGTGCGGACGAGATCGGGGCGGAGGGCGGCGACACGGGTCGCGACCGCGCCGCCGAGGGAGTTGCCGAAGAGGTGCACAGGACCGCGCCCGGCTGCGTCGAGGTGACGAATGACCGCGCGCGCGTGCCCCGTGAGGGAGTAATTGCCGTCGTCGGGCGGCGGCGAGTCGCCGAAGCCGGGCAGATCGAGCGCCTCGCTGTCCACGAGTCCGTCCAGCAGCGGCATCAGCGCGGACCAGTTCTGCGAGGATCCGCCCAGGCCGTGCACGTAGAGGGCGGGCGGCAGTCCCTCACGCGCCGGCGGTCTCGACCGCACCGACAGCGTGATCCCGGGCAGCCGGACCGACCTCAGCTGCTCCCCGGGCGCCACACGCACGGCGCTCGCCTTCGGCGACGCGGTGGCGGTCAGCAGGGACGGCAGCTCGGTCGAAGACATGCGGGCAATGTTACGAGACGATCACGCAGTGACTCATGTGTTCGCCGTCACAGATCAGGACACAAATCGGCCACTTGCCACGGGGTACCGGGTGGGGAGCACCCATCGCCGGGCCGCGGCGGACCACACCGGGACCGCACCGGGACCGCATAGCACCAATACCACCCTTCTCCTAGGCTCGTAATCAGGGCATCCAGGCTCGCGAACAGGGCACCCGTACGTGGCCCCCGCCGCCCTCGAGGACGTTCCGGCGGACCAGGGCAGTACCAGGAAGGGGAACCCGCGATGGCCGTAGACCCGACCGAACCCGACACCTTCGTCGAGGAGGACCCCGTGGAGCTCGACGACGTCGAAACCCCCGAGGCCGATGCCGCCGAGCAGCGCACGGACTGGGCACAGAAGCGGGACGACCCGCTGACCGACGCCGATCCGAGCGCCGCCAACGAGGCCGACCTGGCGGAACAGGCCCGCGTGGTCTCCCTCGATGAGGAGGACTACCGGTAACCCAATCCTCACCAGGGACGACGCCCGGCGGCGAGAAAGAGCTTCCACGCGCCCACTACACCCCTGTTTAATGCGATATGCGGCACTTTCCCCTACGTCCGGTCCGTGAAATTCTGCGCTCGCACCGCGCACACCCGGGTTACCGAAAAGTACGATGGCGGCGCGGCGCACACCCGCATGTGGACGATCTTGGGAGGCGGCGTGACAGCCATCGAGCAGACAGAGGCGGCGCGCCCGCGGGGCACACGCCTGCCGCGCCGAGCCCGACGGAACCAGTTGCTGGGCGCCGCCCAGGAAGTCTTCGTGGCCCAGGGCTACCACTCGGCCGCGATGGACGACATCGCCGAGCGCGCCGGAGTCAGCAAGCCGGTGCTCTACCAGCACTTCCCCGGCAAGCTCGACCTCTATCTGGCCCTGCTGGACCAGCACTGCGAATCCCTCATCCAGGCCGTGCGCGGCGCGCTCGCGTCGACGACCGACAACAAGCAGCGCGTCCGGGCCACGATGGACGCCTACTTCGCGTACGTCGAGGACGAGGGCGGCGCGTTCCGGCTGGTCTTCGAGTCGGACCTGACGAACGAGCCCGCCGTGCGCGAGCGCGTGGACAAGGTCACCAACGAGTGCGCGGAGGCCATCTGCGAAGTCATCGCCGAGGACACCGGTCTCTCGCGCGCGGAGTCGATGCTCCTCGCCTCGGGCCTGGGCGGCCTCTCCCAGGTGGTGGCACGGTCCTGGCTGCACAGTGACCGCAGCGTCCCGCGCGAGCAGGCGGTGCAGCTGCTGGCCTCGCTGGCCTGGCGGGGCATCGCGGGCTTCCCCCTGCACGGCATCGACCAGCAGTGATCGACAGCGCCGATCGCCGGCACCGCCGACGGCATCGACCGTGCGACCCCGGACCGTCCGCGCGACCCGGCCCCGGTCCGGGGTTTTGTTCCCACGCCCTGTTCGCTCCTGGCGTTCTCAGGCGGAGCGTGTACGTCCCCTCACCGGGCTAATGTGTGCTGCGTACGGCGCGGAAGCCCGCGCACTTCACTGACCGTCGGAGGGACATAGCCGTGGAGGTCAAGATCGGCGTGCAGCACGCGCCTCGCGAGATCGTTCTGGAGAGCGGTCAGAGTGCCGAGGAGGTCGAGCGTGCCGTTGCCGATGCGCTGACCGGCAAGACGGCGCTGCTGAGCCTCACGGACGAGCACGGCCGCAAGGTGCTGATCCCGGCCGACCGTCTCGCCTACATCGACATCGGCGAGTCGGCCGTCCGCAAGGTGGGCTTCAGCGCGCTGTAGTCACGAGGCACAAGAGGTATACGGAGGGGCCCGGTGGTGTGAAACCACCGGGCCCCTCCGTACGCCCGCTCCTCATGGCTCCCACGGGCCGAACCGAACAGAGCGACCACATCTCGTCCACAGACGATGATTGCGTTCCACGGCTCGCGGGTAGTACCGGCTACGACCGATTTGCCCAGGCCAGGCCGTGCGGGAGGGAACCCGATCATGTTCTTGGAAGCACTCGGATCCGCACTCCTCGGCTTCGCCCTGGCCTGCGCCGCCGCCTACCGCCTCCCGCACCGCCTGCCGTCCCGCACCCTGGTCCTCCCGACCGGCACCGCCGGCGCCCTCTTCGGCGCTTTCCTCACCCACACGGCACTGGGCTCCGCGAACTATCCGCTGATCCTCACCGGCGCACTGATCATGGCAGCGGCCTCCCTGTCCCTGCTCCTGCGCCCGACGGAACGATTTCGACGCAGCAGCTCAGCGACGGCGTGACGAACCGCGGACGGGGACGAAGCCCCATCCGGGGGCGCGGGGAACTGCGCGACCAGCCACGCATCACCCGCACCCACCGGACGACGAGTCGCCCCACGGCGGCTAGGCGCCCCTGGTCAGGCCGCTAGGCCCAACGCAGCCATCCGCTTGGTGTGCGCCTCAGTGATCCGCGAGAACATCCGCCCCACCTCGGCCAGATCGAACCCGTCGGCGACACCCCCCACGAGCATCGTGGACAAGGCGTCCCGGTCGGCCACCACCCGCTGTGACTGCGACAGCGCCTCCCCCATCAACCGCCGTGCCCACAGCGCCAGTCGCCCGCCCACACGCGGGTCCTCGTCGATCGCGGCCCGCACCTTCTCCACGGCGAACCCGGCGTGCCCCGTGTCGTCCAGCACCGCGAGCACCAGCCCGCGCGTGTCCGAGTCGAGGTGCGCCGCGACCTCCCGGTAGAAGTCACTGGCGATCGAGTCGCCGACGTACGCCTTGACGAGCCCTTCCAGCCAGTCCGACGGCGCGGTCTGCTTGTGGAAGCCGTCGAGCGCGTCGACGAACGGCTCCATGGCCCGCGTCGACTCCTCGCCGACCTCGGTGAGCCGGTCCCGGAGCCTCTCGAAGTGGTGGAACTCGGCTGCCGCCATCTTGGCCAGCTCGGCCTTGTCAGCGAGGGTCGGCGCCAGCTTCGCGTCCTCCGCGAGCCGTTCGAACGCCGCCAGCTCCCCGTACGCCAGCGCGCCCAGCAGGTCCACCACCGCGGCGCGGTACTGCGGGTCGGCGGAGGCCCGGGCCCAGTCCTGGGCGGCGATCCCGGTGACCTCGGCGGTGTCGGCGGCGTCGGCGGACTCGCTGCCGGTGGCGTTCTCAGGCTTGTCAGACGTGGTCATGCAGCGCACAATAGCCCGCTCCGCGCAAGGCGGAAGGGCCTGGTCACTCAGTGTGCCCTTCAGTGTGACGACGACTACGTGACCAAATCGGCCATCGCATATGCGTGATTCCGGGGTATGGTGGTAATGCGCCTGCTGGTACGTCGACGTAGTTCGACCGTGTCTCGACAGGCCGCACGTATGAGGATGCCCGGTCGGTGGCCCGATCGGCTCCGACCCGACAGCCCTCCTTTTCCGTACGGCACTCTGCGTACGGCGTCCGGAGGGAACCCCTCAGCGGTATGAGCGCTAGAGCGTCGGCAGTGGTCCCGTGCCACACGGTCCGCCCGTGAGGCGGCCGACGTCCCCGGCACGGTCCCGACACGACCCCCCGCGCTCGCCTCACACCGCGTACACAGAAGAGGCAGCACCCTGACTACGACTTTCCGAGATCTCGGAATCTTCCCCGAGACGGCCGAGGCCCTTGAGGCCGTCGGCATCCTCAGCCCCTTCCCCATCCAGGAGATGACGCTCCCGGTCGCCCTCACCGGCACCGACATCATCGGCCAGGCCAAGACCGGCACCGGCAAGACGCTGGGCTTCGGCCTCCCGCTCCTCGAGCGTGTCATCGTCCCCGCCGATGTCGAGGCCGGCCGCGCCAAGCCCGAGGACCTCGTCGACTCGCCGCAGGCACTCGTCGTCGTTCCCACGCGCGAGCTGTGCACCCAGGTCACCAACGACCTGCTGACCGCCGGCAAGGTGCGCAACGTGCGCGTCCTCGCGATCTACGGCGGCCGCGCCTACGAGCCCCAGGTGGAGGCCCTCAAGAAGGGCGTCGACGTCGTCATCGGCACCCCCGGGCGACTCCTCGACCTCGCGGGCCAGAAGAAGCTGAACCTGAAGCACGTCAAGTGCCTGGTCCTCGACGAGGCCGACGAGATGCTCGACCTGGGCTTCCTGCCCGACGTCGAGAAGATCATCAACATGCTTCCGGCCCGGCGCCAGACGATGCTGTTCTCGGCGACCATGCCGGGCGCGGTCATCGGCCTGGCACGCCGTTACATGTCCCAGCCGACGCACATCCGCGCCACGGCCCCGGACGACGAGGGCGCGACGGTCGCGAACACCTCGCAGCACATCTACCGCGCGCACAACATGGACAAGCCCGAGTTGGTCTCGCGCATACTGCAGGCCGACGGCCGCGGACTGGTCATGGTCTTCTGCCGTACGAAGCGCACGGCGGCCGACCTCGCCGACCAGCTCAAGCAGCGGGGCTTCGCCTCCGGCGCGGTCCACGGCGACCTCGGCCAGGGCGCCCGCGAGCAGGCCCTGCGCGCCTTCCGCAACGGCAAGGTGGACGTCCTCGTCTGCACCGACGTCGCCGCCCGCGGCATCGACGTCGAGGGCGTCACCCACGTCATCAACTACCAGTCCCCCGAGGACGAGAAGACCTACCTGCACCGCATCGGCCGTACGGGCCGCGCGGGTGCCAAGGGCATCGCGGTCACTCTCGTCGACTGGGACGACATCCCGCGCTGGCAGCTCATCAACAAGGCGCTGGACCTCGGGTTCAGCGACCCGCCGGAGACGTACTCCACCTCCCCGCACCTCTTCGAGGAGCTCAGCATCCCGGCGGGCACGAAGGGTGTCCTGCCGCGCTCCGAGCGCACCCGGGCCGGGCTGGACGCCGAGGAGCTGGAAGACCTCGGCGAGCCGGGCGGGCGTGGTCCGCGCGGGCGTGGCGGCCGTTCCTCCGGCCCGTCGTCCGCCGAGCGCGAGCGTGAGCGCCCGGCGCGTACGCCGCGCAGTCGCCGCCGTACGCGTGGTGGTTCCACCGCCGACGGGGCGTCCCCGGAGGCCGCCGCGGTCACGAAGCCCTCGGAGTCCACGCAGACGCCGGGTACCGGCACCGCCGAGTCCGAGCCCCGTACGCCTCGCCGTCGCCGCCGTACCCGCGCCGGTGCGGGTGCGAACCCCGGCGCCGAGACCGCGGTCGAGAACACGTCGGCCGAGCGGGCCGAAGCCGTGGTCGAGACCGTCTCGGGCGCACCTGCCGAGTCGGTCGAGGAAGCCTCGAAGCCGCGTCGTCGCCGCACGCGCAAGTCGGTGGACGCCGCCGAGGCTCCCGTCGCCGAGGCCGTGGCCGGCGCGGAAGCCTCGCTCGACACCGCTGAGGGTGCGACCGCCGCCGAGCCGGCGGCGGA
>NZ_LRTR01000173.1 GCF_001550375.1 Streptomyces europaeiscabiei
GCCGCGCCGCGTCGCCGCACCCGCAAGGTCGCCGCGCCCGCCGAGGCCGTGGTCGAGGAGGCCGCCGCCGAAGAGGCTCCGACCGCACCCCGACGCCGCACCCGCAAGACCGCCGCAGCCGTCGTCGAGGCAACCGACAGCGCCGCCGAGGCCACCCTCGACACCGTCGCGGAGACGAAGCCGCGCCGTCGCACCACCCGTAAGGCGGTGGCCACGGCCGAGGGCGCGGTTCCGGCCCAGCCGACGGAGGAGCAGGCCACGAAGCCGCGTCGTACGCGTAAGGCTGCGGTTCCGGCTGTCGTCGAGGCGGCGGCCGAGGCTCCGGCGCCGCGTCGTCGCGCTCGGAAGGCTGCGGCTGCCGTGGAGCCCACGGAGGGCTGAGCCGAACAGCCGAGTGAAGGTCCGGTCCCTTTTCGGGGCCGGGCCTTCGGCGTTCCAAGGGGTTTTTCGCCCCCGCCGCCTCCACCCGCCCCTACCCGCTCCACCCTCCAACCTCCAACCTCCAAGGGCTGTGCCCCTTCGTCCCTCGGCGTCTGGTGACCCGGGGAGGACTGTGATCGGGCGGGTGCAGGTCGTGTGTGGTTGATCGCGCGGTTCCCCGCGCCCCCGAGAACCGTGAGCGCACCCCAGGCTGTCGACCAGCCCCCGCCCACTCGCACCCGCACCCGCACCCGACGGCCGACTCTCGGGGTCGCAGGGGCGGCGCGACCTTCGGGATCGTGAGCCGGTTACCCTCCCCCCATGAGCCGTCCCCCGACCTTCACCCCGCCCGCCGGTGCCAGGGCCCACCTTCTGCGTACCCCTCGTGGGGAGTTCGCCGTGATCGAGGCGGGGGCGGCGGTGAAGGGGACCGTGTTGCTCGTGCCGGGGTTCACCGGGAGCAAGGAGGACTTCATCGCGCTGCATCAGCCGTTGGCTGAGGCCGGATACCGGTCGGTGGCGGTGGACGGACGCGGGCAGCACGAGAGCCCGGGGGCCGAGCACGACGAAGCGCCGTACGCGCAGGCGGAGTTGGCGAAGGACCTGCTCGCCCAGGCGGAGGCCGTGGGCGACGGCACCCCCCTGCACCTCGTCGGCCACTCCCTCGGCGGCCAGATCTCCCGCGCCGCCCTGCTGCTGGACGCCTCCCCGTTCGCCTCGCTCACCCTCATGGCTTCCGGCCCCGCCCGGATCTCGGGCGGCCAGCAGCAGCGCGTGAAGCTGTTGCGGGACGCCCTGGCCGTGATGGACATGGAGCAGGTGTGGGACGCCATCCAGGCGATGGAGGCGCCGGAACCGGAGGAGACCGAGACGGGTGCCCTCGACGAGGGGTTGGACGACCGCGCCGACCTGCGCCGTCGCTGGCTCGCCACCAGCCCCGCCCAGCTCATCGCCACGGGCCGCCAGCTCTGCGAGGAACCCGACCTCGTCGCCGAACTCGCCGCCGTGGACCTGCCCAAGCACGTCCTGTCCGGCGAACGCGACGACACCTGGCCGATTCCGCTCCTCGACGACATGGCCGTGCGCCTGCACGCCCACCGCACCGTCATCCGTGACGCCGAACACTCGCCGAACACCGATCAGCCGACGGCGACGGCGGACGCCCTCATCGGCTTCTGGGACCGGATCGCCACCGGCTGACCGACATCAGGACCCCTGATCGCCTCGGTGTGGCCAGAACCGCGCCCGCAGGTGCTCCGAGTACCGCGCCCGCAGGTGCTCCTAGTACTGCGCCCGCAGGTGCTCCCAGAAGCCGTCCCGCAGCGCCCGCCTCAGGTCGGCCTGCCCCCGCAGCGAGTACTGGAGCAGCCCCTCCGCCTCGACGAGCAGGTCCTGGTCGACGGAGCCGGGAAGGTACGGGTGGCTGTGCAGAAGCTCCTGCAGGGGCTCCCGGCCGCGGGAGGCCAGCCACTTCGCGGCGATCTGGGCGCCGACGAAGCGGACGTCCTCACGGGGCGGGCGAGGGCCGGTGGGGGTCTCGTAGGTGGCGGTCGCCCGCCGTGACACGTACGGCTTGAAGAAGTCGAGGTCGAAGGTCCGCTGACTGTCGACCTCCCAGAGCAGCGGATCGGCCTGGTTGCGGCCCTCGGGAGCCTCGATGCCCCACAGGTGGACCCGCGCCCCGTATCCCTGCGCTGCCTCGACCGCCGACACCAGGTCCTCGTCGCCGCCGATGAGGGCCGCGTCGCTGATCGCGCGGTGCCGGGCCAGTGACTCCAGGTCGGTGCGGATGAGGGAGTCGACGCCCTTCTGCTGGTTGTTGGCGTTGAGGTTGCCGAGTCGCACCTTCACGTCCGGCAGTTCGGCGATCGACTGCTGTTCCGCCGTATGGATGCGGCGGCGCGCCCCGTCGTACCAGTAGACCCGCAGCAGCCGGCTGTCCGCGAAGATCGTGCGCGCCTTGTCGATCAGTGCGTCGATGAGCCCCTCCGCGTCGAGGTCGAAGGACCGCCGGTCCTCCGTCCCCGCGACGAGCCGCCCCACGGCCGCGTACAGATACCCGGCATCGACGAAGATCGCGTGTGTCGAGGGCGTCTTCGCCACCTCGGCGAGCATGCGGTGAAGCAACTCGTTCGTACGTTCGATGCGGGCGCCGAGCGCCGTGAGGTCGTCGTTCATCACCACCATTGTCCCGGCGGTCACGCTGCGAACACAACCGGTCCCAATCAGTCTTCCCGCCTGCCGGTAGACATACCCCCCACACCACTTACCGGCTAGTAATTAGCTTCTCGAAAATTTTCCTTAGCGTAAGGAATGTTTGTAACATGCATACCGTTGACTCCTTATGGAACACGGGCACCGATGACCCGCGAACCAACACCAGTAGTTCTCCTCAGGAGGATGACCAGACGAAGGGAGAAGCCCTTGCGCTTCGAAATCCTGCGACTCGACGATGTCAGCGGCACGCCCGTGGACAGCACCGTCGTGGAAGCCGCCTCCGTCAACCGGATCGTGCAGCAGGCGGCCGCCATCGGGCAGCGCCTCTGGATCCGCCCGGCCGACGTGACCGCCTCGTAGCACGCGGATCCGTTCACACTTCAGAGCCCCGTACGGCATCGATGCCGTGCGGGGCTTTGCAACACCTGGACTAGGCGTGGACTAGGCGGCCTGTACGACCTGGGTGACGCCGTTGATGATCTGCTGCACGGCGATCGCGGAGAGCATCATGCCCGCGAGCCGGGTCACCAGCACCACACCGCCGTCCTTGATGACCCGGATGATCAGCAGCGAGTACCGCATCGTCAGCCACAGCACGACGTGGATCGCCAGGATGGCGCCCCACACGGACACCTGACCGGCCACGCCGTCCGCCTTCTGCACGGCCAGGATCACCGACACGATCGCGCCGGGACCGGCCAGCAGCGGCATTCCCAGCGGGACGAGTGCGACGTTCACGTCCTTCGTCTGCGTCGGCTCGTCCGTCTTGCCGGTCAGCAGATCGAGCGCGATCAGCAGAAGCAGCAGCCCGCCCGCGATCATCAGCGCCGGCACGGACACATGCAGGTAGTCCAGGATCTGGTGCCCGAGCAGTCCGAAGATCGTGATCACACCCCCGGCCACGCAGACGGCCTGGAAGGCCATCCGCTTCTGCGTCCGAGCGGGCCGCCCGGCGGTGAGTCCGAGAAAGATCGGGGTGATCCCGGGGGGATCCATGATCACGAAGAGGGTGAGGAAGAGGGAACCGAAAACGGCAAGATCGAACACAGGGTGCCTTGCGGGAGTGAAGAACGGAGGAAAGAGGGCAGCCCAGTGTGATGGCCGGTAACCACTGTGGGCAATCGTTCCGCAGGGCGGAACTTTGCGGGCACGGCCGGCAGCAGCCGGGTGCCGTGCGACGCGGACGAACGGGACGAGC
Source organism: Streptomyces europaeiscabiei (assembly GCF_001550375.1). Lineage (GTDB taxonomy): Bacteria > Actinomycetota > Actinomycetes > Streptomycetales > Streptomycetaceae > Streptomyces > Streptomyces europaeiscabiei. Next base: position 3,836 of record NZ_LRTR01000173.1, read on the forward strand.
TAGCGCACTCCGCCGGCTCCCGGGACGGGGAACGCCCCGGTGGCCCGGCGGGTGATCTCCCCGTACACCTCGGGGTCGGTCGTGTATTCACCGAGCAGGCAGGTCTTGCGGCTGCCGTGGTAGTCCGAGGACCCGGTGGCGAGCAGCCCCAGCTCCTTCGCCAGGCCGCGCAGCCGTGCCCGGGTCGCCGTGTCGTGCTCCATGTGGTCGACCTCGATGCCGTCGAGCCCCGCGGCGGCCAGCTCGGCGATGGCGGATTCCGGTAGGGTCCGGCCGCGCTTGACGGCGGCGGGATGGGCGAGGACGGCGACGCCGCCGGCCCCCTTGATCAGCCGGATCGCCTCGAACGGGTCGCTCTCGTGCTTCTCGACGTGGGCGCGGCCGCCGTCGGCGAGCCACTGCTCGGTGAAGGCGTCGCTCACGGTCGGTACGACGCCGAGTTCGACGAGGGCGGTGGCCACGTGCGGGCGCCCCACGGAACCGCCGGCGGCGATCCGCGCGACCTGCTCCCAGCTGACCGGCACGCCGAGTTCGTTCAGCTTGGCGATCATCCCGCGGGCCCGCGGCACCCGGTCGTCGCGGACCAGCTCGCGCTCGGCGAACAGCTCGGACTCCTCGGGGTCGAACAGGTAGGCCAGCATGTGCAGGCCGACCCCGTCGAGGCGGCACGACAGCTCGGCGCCGGTGACCAGGGTGAGCCCCTCCGGCAGCGCGGCGATCGCCTCGGCGTGCCCACGCGTCGTGTCGTGGTCGGTCAGCGCGACGACGTCCAGCCCGGCCGCCCCCGCCTTGCGCACCAGCTCCGCCGGAGTGTCCGTACCGTCGGAGGCCGTGGAGTGGCAGTGCAGATCGATACGCACGACTCGGACTCCAGGCGCAGACGAAACGGAAGCGGACGGTCAAGGATAGCGCCCTTCCGAATCACTCTTGTCACACCCGAAACCCGGCGGCACCCCCTACACAGGCAGCGCCTCACGGCCCGGGATGCCCGGTCGCGTCGGCGACCGTCTGCCGATGGAGGCCGGTCCGCGCGGCACCCCGCCCCGGGGGCTCCCAGCCGGCCACCCGGGTGCCTCAAGGCTCAGGACTCATGGTTCATGGTTCATGGTTCATGGTTCATGGTTCATGGTTCAAGGATCCGGGGCGAGAGCGCCCCGCACGGCAGCAGCTCCACCTCCGCGCCCGCGTCCCGCAGGTCCGTCAGTACCAGTTCGTCGTACATCAGCAGCCCCGTCTGCTCGGGCCACACGATGGCCCACAGCCACAGCCCCAGCGCCTCCCCCGCGAAGACCGCACGGTCGTCCGGCGTACCGGTGACATGCCACAGCGGCGTCGGCCGACCCGCGGCGAGCACCTTCGCCTGAGGCGGTTTCTCGACGCTCAGGTACGGCCCGGGGTCGGGACCGTCGATGCCGGCGTACCGCGCACCGAGGCCGACGCCGAGCTCCTCCGCGATGAGGACGAGTTCTCCGACGCCCCCGAGCGGGCCGGGACCGGAACAGGCGACGGCCGTGGCCCGTCCGCCGCTGCGGTCGTCCCCGGCGAAGGCGGCACCCGTGAACAGCCAGCCCACGGGCAGCGGCCATGGCATCCAGACCGGCACCTTGGCACGGTGCACCACGACACTGAGGGCCTCGACGCTGGGCGGGATCACGGGCTGCAGCGGGTGCACCGGCCCGTGCACGGCGCACTGCCAGGAGTCGGCAAAGAGGCCGGGAGCCCTGACCCGGCCACCACACTTCGGGCAACTGGGTTCGCCCCTCATAGGGCCCAACGGTCCTCCCCGTACTTGCTCGCGTCAAGGACGATCACCCGTCCGGCGTGTGCGCGTCACATTCCGCGCACGGACGCCGGCCTGCGGACAGTGGTCGGCCCGTCGGACCGACCACCGGAATCAACTACCCACACAGCCAAGGGAAGCGGCGATTTTCGGCCAGCCGTCGAGCGCGCTCCGGTCACGCGTGGCGTGCCGTCCGTCACACGGGGAAGTCACGCCGGGTGGCCGGTCAGTCCAGAGGGACGGACCTGCGGGCCGGGTCGCGGAGGTCCGTCCCGTGGGTGAGCCAGCGCTCCTGGAGGGCCTGGGCGCCGTGCACCCGCTTCCAGGCGGCCTCGTTGGCGGTCATCGGCAGGAGGGGCAGGAACCGTACGGGGTCGGCGGGGGCGTCGAGTTCGAGGTCCTCGACCAGGCCGCCGGACTCGGCGACGAGGACGGAGGTGAAGGGGGCGCCCGGCCAGAGCGGACCGCCCACGTCGAGGGATGCGCCGGGGGCCACGATCACGCCCTCGACCTGCGGCGACGCGGCGAGCACGGCGAGCGGGCGGAGCACCTTGTCGGTGTCGGCGACGCCGTGCCGCACGGACAGGACCAGCTCGGCGCGAGGGCCCTTGACGGGGTCGGCGAGGACCGCGGTGGGGTCGGCCATCGGCTGGGCGGCCATGCCGAGCGTGGCGTAACGGACCACGTCGCCGTCGGCGAAACGGAGCACCTCGATGCGGTCCGTGCCGAGGAAGGTGACCGCGGCGCGCGCGTCCGGTTCGCCCAGCGCGGTGCGCAAACGGGCCTCCACCAACGGAAGAACATCAGCCATGAGCCGAGCATAGAACTCGTCAGGAACCGGCAAACAGGCGCCTTGACACCACGGCCGACTGTTACTCTGGGCCGCCGGTCGGGACAGCATGCGGGCAGCACGCAGAAGCGTCTTTCTCAAGCCCTCGCGTCCCGCACCGAAAAGACTGACTCCCCTACGGGGAACCCCGAACGGGGTATGGAACGTCCCTTACGGGGGACCGGCCGGAGGAGGTGGGGCTGCGATGGACCGAAGTCGATCGTGCAGTACGACCCGCTCTTCCGCTCACCGAGTTCCGTAGTTCTCGCCGTAGCCGTATCTCTGGCTCCGCCGGCTATCACCTCTCATCGCGCCCTGCCGCTCGTCGGTCGTCGCGCATCGGAAGAGCACTTCTTTCCCGTCTTGATCTGAATCGCCGATCAGAAGTCACCGGCTCTCACCGGTCGGACGTCGCCTGATCTGAATCAAGCGAAGCTGTCACCGCGACGGTGCGGTGCTCCCCGCTTTGTGGACGTGCCAAACATCCGAAGTCAAAACGTCCCCATTCCGGGTAGTTCCAACCGTCGTCGGCGGCCTTTCGTTGCGAAGGAGCCTGCTCATGTCGATGATCCACAACCTGCGCGCCGCGGTCCGCCCGGCCCGGCCCTCGCGTCTGTCGCTGCGCAAGGACGGCGGCGTGTACGACGCCACGCGTCCGGCGGAGGCGGCGACGGCCGTCGTGGACTGTGCCGTCTACCGCGACGGGGCGCGTGTCGCCTTCGAGCGCAACCTGACCCCGCACGAGGCGATCCGTCAGGTGCGCCGCGACGGCGGCTTCGTCTGGATCGGCCTGCACGAGCCGTCCGAGGCCGAATTCTCCGGTATCGCCGCCGAGTTCGGGCTGCACCCGCTCGCCGTGGAGGACGCGGTGCACGCGCACCAGCGACCGAAGCTGGAGCGCTACGACGACACCCTGTTCACCGTCTTCAAGACGATCCACTACGTCGAGCACGACGAACTCACCGCCACCAGCGAGGTCGTCGAGTCCGGTGAGGTCATGTGCTTCACCGGGCGGGACTTCTTCATCACCGTGCGGCACGGCGGACAGGGGTCGCTGCGGGCACTGCGTCACCGGCTGCAGGACGACCCGGAGTTGCTCGGCAAGGGTCCCTCGGCCGTGCTCCACGCCATCGCCGACCACGTCGTCGACGGGTACGTGGCGGTCGCGGACGCCGTGCAGGACGACATCGACGAGGTGGAGACCGAGGTCTTCTCCCCCGGGCGCAAGGGCACACCCCGGGGCACCGACGCCGGCCGGATCTACCAACTCAAGCGCGAGGTCATGGAGTTCAAGCGTGCGGTGCTGCCGCTGGTGCGACCCATGCAGCTGCTGAGCGAGCGGCCGATGCGGCTGATCGACCCGGACATCCAGAAGTACTTCCGTGATGTGGCCGACCACCTCGCCCGCGTCCAGGAGCAGGTCGTCGGCTTCGACGAGCTCCTCAACTCGATCCTCCAGGCGAATCTGGCGCAGGCCTCCGTGGCGCAGAACGAGGACATGCGCAAGATCACGTCGTGGGCGGCCATCATCGCCGTACCGACGATGGTGTGCGGCGTCTACGGCATGAACTTCGACTACATGCCGGAGACGCACTGGAAGTTCGGCTACCCGGTGGTCCTCGGCGTCACGGTCGCGCTCTGTCTCGGCATCCACCGCACGCTGAAGCGCAACGGGTGGCTGTAGGTCGGCGGAGCCGGGAGCGGGGCAGCGGGGCGGGTGCGGCGGCCTTCGAGGGGGCACGGTCGGTTCGAGGAGGCACGGTTAGGCTGCCTCCATGACCGCCGACCCGTTGACCGCCGAAGCGCCGACCGCCGACGCGCTGCTCGATCAGGCCCTCGTCGAGGAGGCCACCAAGAAGTCCGGACTCGTCTGGGTGCGTGGGCCGGGTGGGTCGTCGCGCGCGCTGTGGCACGTCTGGCACGAGGGCGCGGCGTGTGTGGTCGGTGACGGAGCCGGTGAGCAGCCCTTGCCGGGGCTGGTCGACGGGGGCTCGGCCGTGGTGACCGTCCGCAGCAAGGACAAGGGTGGGCGGCTGGTCGGCTGGGCCGCGAACGTCGTCGAACTGGTCCCCGGCTCCCCCGGGTGGGAGGCCGCCGTGGCCGAACTCAAGGGCAAGCGCCTCAACGCCCCCGACGGCGAGGCGATGCCGGGCCGCTGGGCCCGCGAGTGCCGGGTGCTCCGCCTGGAGCCGACGGGGTCGATCCTGCCGCTGCCGGACGGCGACCTGGCCGAGGCCCCGCTCCCTACGCCCGCGACGACCCGTCAGCCGATTCCGGCTGCGGTACCACGCCTGCTCTTCGGCCGCCGCAAGCGCAAGCAGCAGGACCCGGTCTGATCCGGGTCGGCTTCGTGTCGCCGGCCGGGAGCGGACTGCTGGTTCACCGGCCCGGCCTGCCCGCCACCGCCGAAGTCCACCGTCGCGGCTGATCACCGTCGCGGGGGGGGAAGGGATGAGTCCTGACGGAGTGTGTCGATGGGGGAGTGCGCTCGGCTGCCGCAGGAAGCGGGCAGCTGAACGGCGCGTTCGGTCGGGCGTGGGCGGTGTACCGGCGGAGCAACGCGGTCGGGTGACGCAGGCCGTGGACCGCCGCAGCAACACGGGCGACCGACGCACGCCGCAAACCCCCGCACTGGATCTGCCCCGGCGTGGCACGGGCCGCGGGTGGCGCTCGCCGCCTCTCGTGCACCGGCGCCGCCGGACTCCCGGCCCGTGCTGTTCCCCCGTTACGACGTCGGCAGTTGCCGGCCGTAGTCGACGACCGACTTGTCGTCCGGCTCCTCGAGGGCGAAGTCCTTGCCCCAGTCGGTGAGGAGGATGGTGCCGGCGTCGCCGGCGCGGACGAGGCGGAGGGGATAGGGGGTGCCCTCCAGGGAGACGTCGAGGGTGCCGCCGGAGCCCTTGTCGCCGGTGATGCGGATGGTGCGGGTGCCGGACTGCTCGTGGTGGCCGTCCGTGGACAGCGAGCCGTGCAGGGTGAGCAGGCTGTTGAGGAGGACGTCCTTGTCGGTGAAGCCGCTGAAGCGCTTGTAGGCGGGGTCTCCGGTCGGCACCTTCACGTACATGCCGTCCAGCTTGTCCGCCGCGGCCGTCTCCGACTCGTCGTGGTCCCCGCCGCTCTTCCCGGAGTCCTGGTGGTCCCAGAAGTCCTTGTCGGCCTTGAGGAAGAGGTGCTCACCGACCTTCAGCAGCCGGAAGGTGGACCCCTCGGACGTCACCGAACCGGTGCCGCCGTCCCCCTTCAGGCGCATGTCCAGCTTGTAGGTCCTGCCATTGCTCACCACAGCCCCGGACAGTCGGACCGTGTCCGCAGCCGTGGCGGCCGCCCTGGTCCTGCTCTGGATCTTCGCGGGTTCCAGCTTGCCGACCCCGTTCGTGCCCTCGTCGGGATCCTCACTGCATCCGGTGAGCCCCAGCCCGCTGACCACGAGGGTGCAGACGGCGCTCACCAGTGCGGCCCTTCGGGTACGGGGAATCACAGTCACAGGCGATGCACCTCTTCGTGGGGAGTCCAGGCGTACCGCAGAGTACCGGGGCTCCCGGCACACCACGGAGCCAGTCCGTCCGCACCGCTCACCAGGGCATATCCGATCGGGACGGGCTAGCCTGAAGCCGTCCTCGGCGGACAATCCCCTCTCGACGGGAAGGAAAGGGGCGGCTCATGGCGGCGGTGGCGCCCCGGATCTTCGTCTCCCACCTCTCCGGCGTCGCCGTCTTCGACCCGAACGGCGACCAGGTGGGCCGCGTCCGCGACCTCGTGGCCATCCTGCGGGTGGGCCGGAAACCCCCGCGCCTGCTCGGTCTGGTCGTCGAACTGTCCACCCGCCGCCGGATCTTCCTGCCCATGACCCGGATCACCGGCGTCGAGTCCGGCCAGGTCATCACCACCGGCGTCGTGAACGTGCGCCGGTTCGAGCAGCGCCCCACCGAGCGCCTCGTCATCGGGGAACTGCTGGACCGCCGGGTACAGCTCGTGGAGACGGGTGAGGAGGTGACGGTCCTCGACGTCTCGGTGCAGCAGTTGCCGGCCCGCCGGGACTGGGAGATCGACCGGGTGTTCGTCCGCAAGGGCAAGGGCGGGGCGTTCCGGCGGCACAAGGGCGAGACGCTGACCGTGGAGTGGTCGGCGGTCACCGGGTTCTCGCTGGAGGAGCACGGGCAGGGCGCCGAGAACCTCCTCGCGACCTTCGAGCAGCTCCGCCCGGCCGACCTCGCCAACGTGCTGCACCACCTCTCCCCCAAGCGCCGGGCGGAGGTGGCCGCCGCCCTCGACGACGACCGGCTCGCCGACGTCCTGGAGGAGCTGCCCGAGGACGACCAGATCGAGATCCTCGGCAAGCTCAAGGAGGAGCGGGCCGCCGACGTCCTGGAGGCCATGGACCCGGACGACGCCGCCGACCTCCTCGCCGAACTCCCGGAGGAGGAGCAGGAGCGGCTACTGACGCTGATGCAGCCGGACGACGCGGCGGACGTACGGCGGCTCATGGCGTACGAGGAGAAGACGGCCGGCGGCCTGATGACCACCGAGCCGATCGTGCTGCGCCCGGACGCGACCGTCGCCGACGCGCTCGCCCGGGTCCGCAACCCCGACCTGTCCCCCGCGCTGGCCGCCCAGGTGTACGTGTGCCGGCCGCCGGACGAGACCCCGACCGGCAAGTACCTGGGCACGGTCCACTTCCAGCGGCTGCTGCGGGACCCGCCGTACACCCTGGTCAGCGCGATCCTCGACGACGGTCTCCAGCCGCTGGACCCGGAGGCCGCGCTGCGCGCCGTCGCCGGGTTCTTCGCGACGTACGACATGGTCGCGGCGCCCGTGGTCGACGAGAGCGGCTCGCTGCTCGGCGCGGTGACCGTGGACGACGTACTGGACCACATGCTGCCCGAGGACTGGCGGGAGACGGAGTTCCATCTGCACGAGGACGAGGACGACGACGTCGCCGAGGACGAGGGGGCGGCCGGTGGTTCCTGAACGGGACGGACGCGAAGGGCGGGACGGGCGGCTGGGAGGGCGGCACGCGGGGCGTGAGCGGGCGCACTCCGGTGCGGGCGCACGCGAGCGCACATCGACCTCCGGGGCGCCCCAGCGGGAGCGCACGCCCTCCGGGGCCACCGCCCGCCCGCGTACGCGTCTCGACCTGCCACTGCCGCGCCGGGCCAGGTTCCTGCCCGAGTGGGACCCGGAGGCCTTCGGACGGCTCTCGGAGCGGATCGCGCGGTTCCTGGGCACCGGCACGTTCCTCGTCTGGATGACCGTCGCCATCATCCTCTGGGTGGTCTGGAACGTCTCCGCCCCGCGTGACCTGCGCTTCGACAACTACCCCTTCATCTTCCTGACGCTGATGCTCTCGCTGCAGGCCTCGTACGCCGCCCCGCTGATCCTCCTGGCGCAGAACCGTCAGGACGATCGCGACCGGGTCAACCTCGAACAGGACCGCAAGCAGAACGAGCGTTCGATCGCCGACACCGAGTACCTGACCAGGGAGATCGCCGCGCTGCGCATCGGCCTCGGTGAGGTCGCCACCCGCGACTGGCTGCGCTCCGAGCTCCATGACCTGGTCAGGGAACTGCACGAGCACGACGGTGACGGGCCGCGCGGGACGCGGACCGTATTCCCGGCGGATCATCTGCACGGACGTGACATGGGCGACCGCTGACGGGGCTCCCAGGGGCCCGGCGGGTCGCCGTACCATCGTCCTCATGGCTACGGAAGACGCGGTGCGTGAAGCACTGTCGACGGTGAACGACCCCGAGATCAACCGTCCCATCACCGAACTCGGGATGGTCAAGTCGGTGGAGATCGGTGCGGACGGAGCGGTCGCGGTCGCCGTGTACCTGACGGTCTCCGGCTGCCCCATGCGCGACACGATCACCCAGCGGGTGACCGAGGCGGTCTCGCGGGTCGAGGGCGTCACCCACGTCGACGTCGAGCTCGACGTCATGAGCGACGAGCAGCGCAAGGAGCTGGCGACCGCGCTGCGCGGGGGCCAGACCGAGCGCGAGGTCCCGTTCGCGAAGCCGGGCTCCCTCACGCGCGTGTACGCCGTCGCCTCCGGAAAGGGCGGCGTCGGCAAGTCCTCGGTGACGGTGAACCTCGCGGCGGCGATGGCGGCCGACGGCCTCAAGGTGGGCGTGGTCGACGCGGACATCTACGGCCACTCCGTGCCCCGCATGCTGGGCGCCGACGGCCGTCCCACCCAGGTCGAGAACATGATCATGCCGCCGTCCGCGCACGGCGTGAAGGTCATCTCGATCGGCATGTTCACCCCGGGTAACGCCCCCGTGGTCTGGCGCGGCCCGATGCTCCACCGCGCCCTCCAGCAGTTCCTCGCGGACGTCTACTGGGGCGACCTGGACGTCCTGCTCCTCGACCTCCCGCCGGGCACGGGCGACATCGCCATCTCGGTGGCCCAGCTGGTCCCGAACGCCGAGATCCTCGTCGTGACGACGCCTCAGCAGGCGGCGGCCGAGGTGGCCGAGCGCGCCGGCTCCATCGCCGTGCAGACCCACCAGAAGATCGTCGGCGTCGTCGAGAACATGGCGGGCCTCCCCTGCCCGCACTGCGACGAGATGGTCGACGTGTTCGGCACCGGCGGCGGCCAGAGCGTCGCCGACGGCCTCACCCGCACCACCGGCGCCACCGTCCCGGTCCTCGGCAGCATCCCGATCGACGTCCGCCTCCGCGAGGGCGGCGACGAGGGCCGCCCCGTCGTCCTCTCCGACCCCGACTCCCCCGCCGGCTCCGCCCTCCGAGCCATCGCAGGCAAGCTGGGCGGCCGCCAGAGGGGCCTGTCGGGCATGAGCCTGGGAATCACCCCGCGGAACAAGTTCTAGGGCCGTTCCAGGGCGGCCAAGCGGCTGAGGGCGCCTTGGCCGCCAAGGGGCGCGGGGAGACCTCGCGAACAGCCACGACGTGCCCGTGGCCCCGAACCACCCGAGCCCCTACGGCGACGAAGGGCACCGCAGCACGACACGGCGGTGCCCTTCGGGCTATGCGTACGCCTCGATGTCCTTGATCACGGCGAAGCCGAGACCGTACGCGCTCATCCCTCGCCCGTAGGCCCCCACGTGGACCCCCTGCGAGGTCGACCCCGCAAGCACCCACCCGAACTCGGACTCGCGGTAGTGGAACGGCGTCGGCACCCCGTCCACCGGCAGGGACAGCGTCGACCAGTCGGACCCGGCCAGGTCGTCCGCCAGGACCCACGCCGTCTCGGTCTGCTGGTCCAGCCAGTCGTCCCGACGGGTGTGGTCCAACTGTCCCGGCCAGGTGAAGGACAGCAGCCCGACCCCGGCGAGCCACGCCGCCGAGGAGACCGACGTGGCCTCCAGCACACCCGTGCCGTCCGCGCTGCGCCGCACGTCGTTCGCCGCGACGGTCACCACGACCGCGAACCGCTCCTTGGCCTCGTCGTCCGCTCCGGCGGTGTACTCGTTGCGCACCGAGGGCTCGTCGCCGTGTCCGATCGAACCGTGCTCCACGGCTCCTTCCGCCGACGTACCGACCTGCATCAGCCAGCGCGGCCCCGTGAAGGCCTCGTCGAGGCCGTACCAAGGGAAGGGCGCCAGCAGGTAGCCATCGACCGTGCGTCGGCCGGAGGGGACCTGTTGTGCGCCCTCCGCGGCCGACGCCTGCGCGCCTACCCGACTCGTCGTCTCCATGCCCGGACGCCTCCTAGTTCTCGACGGACCGGAGCGGCCCGCCCCCCACGGGCGTCGTCGCTCGCTCTCTTACGGTCCGCACAACAACTGGGCAGCATAGCCACAGCACTCCGAGCAGCAGGGAAAGCACCCGGCGCGTAGGACGGCGTACGGGCGGGTTCAGGCTGTACGAGGGTGCGTGACGGTATGAATCGCATCACGTCCGGGGGCTCGGCGCACACGGGCGTACGGCGCGGAAGGCCAGGCAGGAGGCGGTACGGGCCGGTGCGTCGGCGTTCGGCGGCCGGGCCTGCGGCTCAGGTGGCGTCCATGTCGTACGGCGGACGCTCGACCGGCTCGGCCTTCTTGGTCATGTCGATCGTTGCGCCGGACGAGCCCGACGCGGAACCGTCGGAGCCGGAGGCGATGGCGGCGACGGAAGAGGTGGACGAGGACTCCGAGTCGCGGCCGTGGACCGCGTCCGTGAGGTCGGACATCTCCTTCTTCAGGTCGAAGCCGCTGCGGATCTCCTTCAGCCCCAGCTCGTCGTTGTCCAGCTGCTTGCGGAGGAACGTCTTGGGGTTGAGGTCCTCGAACTCGAAGTCCTTGAACTCCGGCCCGAGTTCGCTGCGGATGTCCGCCTTGGCGCTGTCCGAGAACTCGCGGATCTTGCGGATGGTCCGCGTGACGTCCTGGATCACCTTCGGGAGCTTGTCCGGACCGAAGACGAGCACGGCGAGGACGACGAGCGTCACCACCTCGAGCGCACCTATGTCATTGAACACCTGAAGCTCCTTGCGATGTCCTCGGTCCCGATCCGCGGGCCTCGGCAGGTCTTCCGTGGTCCGGGCCGGTTCCACGGTACCCGGCCATCCCTCCGATCCGGTACCGTCAGGCGGCTTCCGACCACGCCCGGACGACGGGTTTTCCCAGCTGTTTGCCTGGCAGGAGGGAGTACGGGCCCCCGCCTGTGAAGTTGCTGTCAGTACGCCCCGCCGTCGCGACCCCATCTGTACGGTCAGTTGCCGCCGGACGAGCCGAGAGTGAGGGTGACCGTCCGCTCCCTGCCGTTCCGCAGAAGGGTGAGCTCCAGGCGGTCGCCGGGCCGGTGGGCGCGGACCTTGACGATCAGTTCGTCACCGGAGTGGACGCGCTGGCCGTCCACCTCGGTGATGACATCGCCCGAGCGGATGCCCGCCCGGTCGGCGGGGCCGCCGGCGGTCACCCCGGACGCGCCCTCGTCGCTCTTCTCTCCGATGCGGGCGCCGTCCCCCGAGTAGTCCATGTCGAGGGTGACGCCGATCACCGGGTGGGTCGCCTTGCCGGTGTTGATCAGCTCCTCGGCGACACGCTTGCCCTGGTTGATGGGTATCGCGAAGCCGAGCCCGATCGACCCGGCCTGCCCGCCGTCCGACTCGGAGCCACTGCCGGCCGAGCGGATGGCACTGTTGATCCCGATCACCCGGCCCTTGCCGTCGAGAAGCGGGCCGCCGGAGTTGCCAGGGTTTATCGGCGCGTCGGTCTGCAACGCGTCCACGTAGGACACGTCGCTCACGTCACCGCTGTCGCCGCCGGCCGTGATGGGCCGCTCCTTGGCGCTGATGATGCCGGAGGTGACGGTGTTGGCCAGGTCGAAGGGCGCGCCGATGGCGACGACCGGGTCACCGACCTGGACCTCTTCCGAGTTGCCCAGGGGCAGCGGCTTGAGTCCGCTGACGCCGGACACCTTGACGACGGCCAGGTCGTATCCGGTGTCCCGGCCGACGACGGTGGCCTTGGCGCTCTCGCCGCCGCTGAACGTCACCGATATGTCGCCGTCCGTGCCGGCGGGGTCGACGACGTGGTTGTTCGTGAGGATGTGACCCCGGTCGTCGAGCACGAACCCGGTACCGGTGCCCTGCGCGCTCGCCCCGCTCACATGCAGGGTCACGACACCGGGCAGCGCGCGGGCCGCGATCCCGGCGACGCTGTCGGGCGCCCGCCCCGTCACTCCGTCACCGGCCTGCGGCAGCTCGACCGCTCCGACTCCGCCGTTCCGCTCCAGGTACGCGCCCACGGCTCCGCCGATACCACCGGCCACGACAGCGATCAGCAAGGCCCCGACCAACAGGACCCGTACCCTGCGCCGACGCCGCCGCGCCACGTCGTCCACGGCGGCCCCGTTCTGCTGCAACGACCCCGACCCGGCCCACGGGTCGTAGTTCTGCCACGGCCCCTGCGGCGCCTGCGGGGCACCTTGGAGCGGCCGGGCGGGATCGGCGTAGGCGGGCGGCGCGGGCGCGTCCGC
>NZ_LRTR01000174.1 GCF_001550375.1 Streptomyces europaeiscabiei
GGCGGCACCGGGCACGCCGGGCCCGCCCGGCGAACCCGCCTCGGCCGGCGCATCGCTTCCCGCACGCGTCGAAGCCGGCAGCTTCAGCTTGAAGTCGCCGTCCGTGTCGGGGGTCGACGTGGAGCCGGACCGGAGCGGGACTTCGGCGGCCGGGCGGGCCAGTTCGAAGTCGGAGTCGAAATCGGAGCCGCTTTCGGTGTCGAGTCCGCCGGGGGCCGACACCACTGCCGGGCGTTCCAACTCGAAGTCGCCCTCGGGGTCTGCGTCGCGCACCGTGTCCGCGAGCCCGGTGGTCCCCGTGGATCCGGCAGATCCGGTGGACCCGGCAGATTCCGTGGACCCGGTAGCCTCCGTCGGTTCGTCGGCCCCGGCCCCGATGTGGTCCCCCGTCGTTCCGTCCCCCGCGCCGTGCGCTCGGGGTCGGCTCCACCACTTCGCCTTCGTGGGCTTCCCCTCGTTCATGTTCTCCCCACACCTGGGGCCCGTCCCAAGGACAGGCCCGCCGCCCACCGTTCGCCGAGTGCCGCGGACCGGAACCGGCCCGCGCGGACACGGCCCACTCCGGATTCAACCAGGTTCACGGGCCGGCGCGCAGAACTCAGGGGTCAGCGGAGGACGGGCGAGGTGGGTGTGGGAGACGAGGTGGTGTCGGGAGCCGTCAGCAGGCCCGGTCCCGTGAGTTCGGGCGCCGAAGACCAGTCGGTCAGCTGCAGCGAGGGTGCGACGCTCAGCGGACGTATGAGCGGGGACATGGCGGCCGCGCCGGCCAACACGGGGACGGTCAGCGGGTGCACGGCATGAAGGTCCTGACCGGCCGGAGCGGGGACTCCGGGCAACAGGGGCGCGGAGATCTCCGTCGGAGCGACGGGCACCTCGCCCAGGGACTGCTGGCCCTGTCCGAGCAGCGGCCCGACGGTTCCCCGGCGACGCTGCGACTCGGGAGCCGGAACCGTACCCGCGGCCTGCGTCCGCAGCGGTGTGACATTGCTGCCGGAGCCGGAAGTGCCCCGGGCGTCCGCCGTCTCGGCGGGCACCCCGTTGGTCACCCCGCCGAGGGCGATCGCGGCCAGCGACACCGCGCCTGCCGCCACGAAGGCGAACCGCATGCCGCGCGAGGCCGACCGCTCGGCCTCCTGCCGGCTCACGGCATGGATCCGAAAGCCCCGGTCGCCCGTGACTCCGGTGCTGCCGGCGGCTCTTTCCGTCGGGTCAGCACCGCCGTCCGCGTCCTCGGAGAGATCACGTCCGCCGCCCAGGAAGCCACGGTCGTCCATCGCCCCGCGGTCGCCGAGGAAGCCTCGCCCGCCCAGGAAGCCGCGGTCACCGAGGAACCCACGGCCGCCGAGCAGTCCGCGGCCCTCCGACGGCGTCAGCGCGCCGCCGTGTGGTCCCGACGGGACGTATCCGAAGGAGTCGCCGCCCGGTCCGAAGACGCCGAAGTCGGCGAAGTCCCGGGAGTCGGAAAGGTCGACGGGCAGGCCCGGCCTACCGGCCGTACTCCCCAGTCTTCCTGCGAAGCCACCGGACAGCGGCGATCCGCCGTCGCCGTCGCCGCCCGCCGGGAGCATCTGGAGCCGGGCCAGGAAGCTCTCGGAGGGAGGCGGCGGGGCGGCCTCCGCGAAGACGTTCTTCAGGCGGCGCTGCTCGTCCGCCTCCGTCTTGCACTTCGCGCAGGTGGCGAGATGTGCCAGGACGCGGTCACGCGCCTCATGACCGAGCTCTCCGTCGACCAGGGCGGAGAGACGGTCTCCCAGGTGCTGCTCGGCAGGTGTCGGACGGGTTCCACTCACGCGGTCGCGCCCCCTCCTCCCAGCACGGGCACCCGCGGCACCGTGAACCCGCGGCGCTGCTCTGCCCGGGCCTCCGGGGAGCGGTGCGCCAGGGCCTTGCGGAGCTGGGAGCGGCCACGGTGGATCCGGGAGCGGACTGTGCCGAGCTTGACGCCCAGGGTCGCGGCGATCTCCTCGTACGACAGTCCCTCGATGTCGCAGAGGACGACGGCGGCGCGGAACTCGGGCGCCAGGGTGTCGAGGGCCTGCTGGACGTCGGCGTCGAAGTGCGCGTCGTTGAAGATCTGCTGCGGGGTGGGCTCGCGGCTGGGCAGTCGCTCGGCCGCGTCGTCCCCGAGGGCGTCGAAGCGGATGCGCTGCTTGCGCCGGACCATGTCCAGGAAGAGGTTGGTGGTGATGCGGTGCAGCCAGCCCTCGAAGGTGCCGGGCGTGTACGTCGACAGTGAGCGGAAGACGCGGACGAAGACTTCCTGGGTGAGGTCCTCGGCGTCGTGCTGATTGCCGGTCAGACGGTAGGCGAGCCGGTAGACGCGGCCGCTGTGGGTGCTGACGATCTCCTCCCAGGTGGGCGGAGTCCACGCCTGCGCGTGCGCGTCCGTGGTGAAGGTCGCGGTCTGTGCGACGGCGGCGTGGCTGTGGTCAGCGGTGTCGTTCACGGATTTCGGCTTGCCCGCCGATCCGAGAAAGCGCCGTAGCACTCCTCCCCGATCCACAGGCGCGGCCGCACCTCCCCTGTCGGCTCTGGTGGTGTCCAGTGGAGCCCCTACCATAGCCACCTCGCCCGTTAGCTCCGGATAAGCGGTTTTATAAGAAATTGATGTGCGCCGATGTGGCTCATATGGCTGATGCGGCTCATATGGCGCAGTCAGCACCTGCACCGAAGCCCGCGCCTGCTCGTCGGACCGATCCACCCCGTGCCCCCCGTCGCGGCCCCCGTCACTCACTCATCCCTTTAAACGACCGGTCCCATCAGGAGGTTCCCGACGGCAACGGATACAGTCACGCCCAGGCAACCACGGGGACATAAGGAGAGGGTCATTACCGGCAACCGGCTGACGAGCTGGGCGTTCGCCGACGCCTTTGTCGCCGAGGACGAGGCGCTGCGCTGGGCCCGCGACCGGGCCCGGGAGTCAGGCCTGCGCTCGGTGTCGCCCGGCACGGGCGCCGCGCTGCGGGTGCTCGCCGCCACCGTGGACGCGAAGGCGGTGGCGGAGATCGGGACCGGGACCGGCGTCTCCGGGATCCATCTGCTGCACGGTATGCGGCCGGACGGGGTGCTGACCACCGTGGATCCGGAGCCGGACCACCAGCAGTTCGCCCGGCAGGCGTTCCGCGCGGCCGGCTTCGCCAGCAACCGCGCGCGCTTCATCCCGGGCCACGCCCTGGAGGTGCTGCCGCGGCTGGCGGACTCCGGGTACGACCTGGTCTTCTGCGACGGCGACCGGCTGGAGTGCCTCGACTACCTCGCTGAATCGTTGCGTCTGCTCAGACCCGGCGGCCTCGTCGCATTCGAGGGCGTCTTCGCCAGTGGCCGCACGGTGGATTCGAACCCCCAGCCGACCGAGGTCATACGCCTGCGGGAGCTGCTGCGCACGGTCCGCGAGAGCTCCGAGCTCGTGCCGTCCCTGCTCCCGGTGGGCGACGGCCTGCTGTGCGCGGTCAAGCGCTGAAGGACCCTTCCGGGGCCGGACCGGCCCCCGCACCACCCCCCGGCACAACAGCGCCCCGGCACCGCCGAGTGCGGCGGTGCCGGGGCAACTGAAAGGGTATGGTCGCTACGCGCGTCAGCCGACGACCTTCTTGAGGGCATCGCCGAGGGCGTCGGCCTCGTCAGGGGTCAGCTCCACGACGAGCCGTCCGCCGCCTTCGAGCGGAACTCGCATGACGATGCCCCGCCCCTCCTTGGTCACCTCGAGCGGGCCATCGCCCGTCCGCGGCTTCATGGCCGCCATGCTCGTACCCCTTCCTGAAACCAGCTCATCGCCTAAGCCGACGGCCCTGGAGGGCAGGCGCGGGCCCACCTGGGGACACGCGACACCGGCATCGAACACATTGCTTCCAGGCCATTATCCCGCATCTCATGACCCGATGACCAACATCGGTTGGCATCGCTTGGGCAACGCGCGCGAGCAAAACCACCCAATTCGGCGATGTGACTGCGATACTGCGCCACCACCCGGTCCCCGGTCGGCGCTCGGCCATTGGTGATTCTTTGACGCAGGTCACACCTCCGGCCTCCGTTGCCACCCGTGATCTCCGCCATGCTGTGCTGTGACGAGGGCGTACTGACCAGTACGTCCTCAGCCGCGAACCGGAGGGGAACCGCCATGGCCGACACCGTGCTCTACGAGGTGCACGACGGACTCGCGACGATCACGCTGAACCGTCCCGAGGCGATGAACGCGCTGAACATCGCGACCAAGGTGGCCCTGCGCGAGGCCGTGGAGGCCGCTGCCGGGGACGACGCCGTACGGGCGGTGCTGCTGACCGCGGCCGGGGACCGGGCGTTCTGTGTGGGCCAGGACCTGAAGGAGCACATCGGGTTGCTGGTCGAGGGCTCGGGACAGGTCATGAGCACGGTCAAGGAGCACTACAACCCCGTGGTGAAGGCGCTGACGGGTATGGCCAAGCCCGTGGTGGCCGGAGTGAACGGTGTGGCGGCAGGCGCCGGCCTGGGGTTCGCGCTCGCGGCGGACTACCGGGTGGTCGCCGACACTGCCTCCTTCAACACCTCCTTCGCCGGGGTCGCCCTCACCGCCGACTCCGGGGTCTCCTGGACCCTGCCGCGTGTGATCGGTCCCGGTCGCGCGGCCGACCTGCTGCTTTTCCCGCGCAGCATCAAGGCCCAGGAGGCGTACGAGCTGGGAATCGCAAACCGGGTCGTGCCGGCGGCCTCCGTGCACACCGCCGCCGAGCAGGTGGCGCGGATGCTGGCCGAGGGGCCGACGGTGGCATACGCGGCGATCAAGGAGGCGGTCGCCTACGGGTTCTCCCACTCGCTGGCCGAGACTCTGGAGAAAGAGGACGAACTGCAGACTCGGGCGGGGGCTTCGGAGGACCACGGGATCGCTGTGCGGGCGTTCGTGAACAAGGAGACGCCGCAGTACCTGGGGCGGTGACCGTCCGTGGGGAACCGCGGGCCCGACGCGGTTGATCGCGTCCACGCGCCGGAGCCGCCCATGCCGCCGCCCCACACCCCTTAGGGGGCGCTCCTGGCGACGCAGGTCTCCAAGTGGTCGTTCACCAAGCCGCAGGCCTGCATCAGCGCGTACGCCGTCGTCGGGCCGACGAAGCGGATGCCTCGCTTCTTGAGGGCCTTGGCGAGGGCCGTGGACTCGGGGGTGACCGCCGGGACGTCCGCGAGGGTCCTCGGCACCGGGCGGGTCGCCGGGTCCGGGGCGTGGGACCAGATCAGCTCGTCCAGCTCGCCCGGGGCCCAGGCGGTCAGCTCCCGCGCGTTGGCGATCGTCGCCTCGATCTTCGCCCGGTTGCGGATGATGCCGGGGTCGGCGAGGAGGCGCTCCTGGTCGGCCGCCGTGAACGTGGCGACCGAGGCGATCTTGAAGTCGGCGAAGGCGGCGCGGAAGCCCTCGCGGCGGCGCAGGATGGTGATCCAGGAGAGGCCGGACTGGAAAGCCTCCAGGCAGAGCCGCTCGTACAGGGCGTCGTCGCCGTGGACCGGGCGGCCCCACTCCTCGTCGTGGTACGCGACGTACTCCTCGGTGGACAGGGCCCAGGGGCAGCGGAGGGCTCCGTCGGGGCCGGCCAGGGCGGTGCCGTCGCTCACTGGTGGTCGCCCTCCTCGGGCTTGCGCAGCGAGGTCACGGTCGTCGAACGGGCGCCCGCGAGCGCGGACTCCAGGTCGGCGATACGGGCGTCCAGCTCGGCGATCTCGGCGCTGAGGCGGCCGAGGGCGTCGTCCACGTCCACCATGCGATAGCCGCGGACGGCGACCGGGAAGCGGAGCGCCTCGACGTCCGCGCGGTTGACCGGGCGGTCCGCCGGAAGCGGGTCCTGGAGCCGCTCGCCCTCGGCCTCCGGCAGCACCGCGTTGTCGCCGCCGCCCACGACGGCGAGCGTCACCGCGGCGACCACGACGGCGAGCGCGACGACCAGGAACAAGAACATGAACATCGCTGGGTCCCCTCGAGTGTGTTCGGCTCCGATCGTGCCATGCGAGTCTGGCAGTTAAGGTCGCAGGCGGTTGAGCAAGGCCGTCGATCGGCGGGACGTACTGGGAGAGGTCACAGCGGATGCTCAGGCTGGGCAAGCGGGAATTCGGCCCGCACGAGCCGGTGATCATGGCGATCGTCAACCGGACCCCGGACTCGTTCTACGACCAGGGGGCCACCTTCCACGACGAACCGGCGCTCGCACGCGTGGAACGGGCGGTCGCCGAGGGCGCGGCCATCATCGACATCGGCGGGGTGAAGGCCGGGCCCGGGGAGGAAGTGACCGCGGCGGGGGAGGCGCGGCGGACCGTGGGGTTCGTCGCGGAGGTGCGGCGGCGGTTCCCCGAGGTGGTCATCAGCGTCGACACCTGGCGGCACGAGGTCGGTGAGGCCGTGTGCGAGGCCGGGGCGGATCTGCTCAACGACGCGTGGGGCGGGGTCGATCCCCGGCTCGCGGAGGTCGCGGGGCGGTACGGGGTGGGGCTGGTGTGTACGCACGCGGGTGGGGCGGAGCCTCGTACGCGGCCGCATCGGGTCGAGTACGACGATGTGATGGCCGACATTCTCCGGGTGACCGTGGGGCTGGCCGAGCGGGCGGTGTCGCTGGGGGTGCCCCGGGAGTCCGTGATGATCGATCCGGGGCACGACTTCGGGAAGAACACGCGGCACAGTCTGGAGGCGACTCGGCGTCTGGGGGAGATGGTCGCGACGGGGTGGCCGGTGTTGGTGTCGTTGTCCAACAAGGACTTCGTGGGCGAGACGCTGGACAAACCGGTGAAGGAGCGGGTGGTGGGGACGTTGGCCACCACCGCTGTGTCCGCATGGCTGGGGGCCCAGGTGTATCGGGTGCATGAGGTCGCGGAGACCCGGCAGGTGGTGGAGATGGTGGGGGCCATCGCGGGGTATCGGAGGCCTGCGGTTGCCCGGCGGGGGCTTGCCTAGTACTTTCTCGCCCCCGCCGCCCCTACCCGTCCCATCCTCCAGGGGCTGCGCCCCTTCGACCCCGCACCTTTCCGTTCGTCGGGGTTGATCGCGCGGTTCCCGCGCCCCTTTCGGGGCGCGGGACAACCACGGTCTAGCGGCCCGCCTCCTTCGAGACCAGGGCTACCGCCTCGTCCACGTCGTCCGTCACGTGGAAGAGGGTCAGGTCCTTTTCGGCGGCCTTACCCTGGGCGATCAGGGTGTTGGTGAGCCAGTCGACGAGGCCGCTCCAGTAGGACTCGCCGAAGAGGACGATGGGGAAGCGGGTGACCTTCTGGGTCTGGACGAGGGTGAGGGCCTCGAAGAGTTCGTCGAGGGTGCCGAGGCCGCCGGGGAGGACCACGAAGCCCTGGGCGTACTTGACGAACATCATCTTCCGGACGAAGAAGTAGCGGAAGTTGAGGCCGATGTCGACGTAGGGGTTGAGGCCCTGTTCGAAGGGCAGCTCGATGCCGAGGCCGACGGACATGCCGCCCGCTTCGAGGGCGCCCTTGTTGGCCGCCTCCATCGCGCCCGGACCGCCGCCGGTGATGACGGCGAAGCCGGCGTCCACCAGACCACGGCCGAGCCGCACGCCCGCCTCGTACTCCGGCGAGTCGGCGGGCGTCCGGGCGGAGCCGAACACGCTGATCGCGGGCGGGAGTTCGGCGAGCGTGCCGAAGCCCTCGATGAACTCCGACTGGATGCGCAGGACGCGCCACGGGTCCGTGTGGACCCAGTCCGAGGGACCACCCGCGTCCAGCAGCCGCTGATCCGTCGTGCTCGCCTGGACCTGATCGCGTCTGCGCAGCACCGGCCCGAGCCGCTGCTCCTTCGGTGGCTGCTTCCCGCCCTCGGGGTTCCCGGTCGCCATGTCCGCTCCCTCCGCCGTGCTGGTGGTTCACGTCAGCGTAGATCCATACGGGTTACGGACGGGGGACGTGAGCGTGTCCGCCGCGATCCGTCACCTCGTACGGGTGGTTGGACCAGTGGTTGTACCCGTGGATCACGCCGTCAGCCAGGACCTCAGGCGTTCCTCGCCCGTCAGGATCTTCGCCGGGTCCACCCGTTCGTCGCGGCGGTGTGCCAAGTGCGGGTTGCCGGGGCCGTAGTTGACGGCCGGGACGCCGAGGGCGCTGAAGCGGGAGACGTCCGTCCAGCCGTACTTGGGCTGGGCGGTGCCGCCGACCGCCTCGATGAAGGCCGCGGCCGCCGGGTGGGACAGGCCGGGCAGCGCGCCGGGGCTGTGGTCGTCGACGACGAACTCCTCGACCCCGCAGTCGGCGAAGACCTCGCGGACGTGGGCGATGGCCTCGGCCTCCGTACGGTCGGGCGCGTAGCGGAAGTTGACCGTCACCACGCACACGTCGGGGATGACGTTGCCGGCGACACCGCCCGAGATGCCGACCGCGTTGAGGCCCTCCCGGTACTCCAGGCCGTCGATCACCGGGTACCGGGGCTCGTACGACGCCAGCCTGGCCAGGATCGGGGCCGCCGTGTGGATGGCGTTGGAGCCCATCCAGCCGCGGGCGGAGTGGGCGCGCTCGCCCCTGGTCGTCAGCAGGACCCGCAGGGTGCCCTGGCAGCCGCCCTCGACCTCACCGTTCGTGGGCTCCAGGAGGACCGCGAAATCGCCCTCCAGCCATTCGGGGTGGGCCTCGGAGACGTGCTTGAGGCCGTTCAGGTCCGCGGCGACCTCCTCGTTGTCGTAGAAGACGAAGGTCAGGTCGCGGTTGGGGGCCGGGACCGTGGCCGCGATGCGCAGCTGGACCGCGACGCCGGACTTCATGTCGCAGGTGCCGCAGCCCCACAGGACGCCGTCCTCGTCGAGGCGGGAGGGGACGTTGTCCGCGATGGGGACCGTGTCGATGTGGCCGGCCAGGATCACGCGCTCCGCCCGGCCCAGGTTCGTGCGGGCGACGATGTTGTTGCCGTACCGGTCGACCGTGAGGTGCGGCAGGGCACGCAGGGCGGTCTCGATCGCGTCCGCGAGCGGCTTCTCCGTGCCGCTCTCGGAGGGGAAGTCGACGAGCTGCGCGGTGAGCAGCGCGGCGTCCAGCGTGAGGTCAATGGGGGTCTCGGCCATGTCCCCGACCCTAACGCGCCGCCGGGGCGGGGCTGCCCGGCGAGTGGATCCGGTCACTCCTGCCCCACTGTTCACAACTCCTGCACGGGGGCCATTACTGTCCAGTACCTTGGACCGCGTGTCAGAGCTCTACCCCTTCCCCCCAGATCCCCGTCCCCGCCGTCGCGGCCGTCGTGTGCTGCAGTTCCTGGCGGCTTTCGTCGTGCTCGCCGCGATCGGGGCGTATCTCACCGTGCAGTATCTGACCGGGGGGAACGGCACACCACGATGCGTGGTCGTGTCCGGGGCGGACGACGGGGCGTCGTACGAGTTCACGCCGGAGCAGGCGGCGAACGCGGCGACGATCTCGGCGGTCGGCACCTCGCGCGAGCTGCCCGAACGGGCCGTGACGATAGCGCTGGCGACCGCGCTCCAGGAGTCGGGCCTGCGCAACATCGCGCACGGCGACCGGGACTCCCTCGGGCTCTTCCAGCAGCGGCCGTCGCAGGGCTGGGGCACCGAGCAGCAGATCCAGGACCCGGTGTACGCGGCGGGCGAGTTCTACGAGCACCTCGCCAAGGTCGACGACTACGAGCAGCTCCCGCTGACGGTCGCCGCCCAGCGGGTGCAGCGCAGCGGCTACCCCGAGGCGTACGCCAAGCACGAGCCCGACGCCACGCTGCTCGCCGCCGCGCTGACGGGGCGGTCGGCGGCCACGCTGACCTGCGAGGGGCGCCGGGAGTCGACCG
>NZ_LRTR01000175.1 GCF_001550375.1 Streptomyces europaeiscabiei
TCGCGCGGGACTTCGGAGACGACGCGTTCGAGGCGGCCGCGGCGGTGGTGGGCTCCGTGGGCGGCGCCTCCGCCCAGGCGAGCCCGTCGCCGAGTCCGAGTGGCTCCCCGGTCGCCGGGACCGTGATCATCCCCCTCACGGACGCCGGGGACGCCGGGAAGATCCGGCAGCGCGGCTGGGAGCTGGCGCACTGGGCCGTGGCCAACTCCTCCCGCCTGGGCGTCGAGCGCGTCGCGTACGCGGGCCGGGAGTGGGTCGCCGAGGGCCGGGCCGGTGCGTGGCGCAAGGCCGAGGGCACGGTGGGCGACTCGGCGGGTTCCGCCGCCGAGGTCCGAATCGTCACTGGACAGTAGGCCGCGAGCCTCACCCGTGCGGGGTACGTGCGGTGCGTCGTGTGGACGGGGTGCGCAGGTTTTCGGCTGGTCACCCCCGCATCGCGGGATCCCTTGGGGCCAAAGAGCCGTAAGGATTCAGCAGACTTTCGGACCGGATGGCGTTTGTCCGACTGAATCCGCATTTGATAATGAGACGCATTGCAAACTCTTTACGTCGGGTCGCCGCAACCTTCGAGGGCTTCGAGCGGTAGTCACTGCGTCCGAGCCCGGAACGATCAACTCCCGGGCGCGGTCGGACACTTCACCGTTCTCTTCCGTCAAAGGAGCACCATGTCCCTCCCCCTGACCCGCCGGATCGCCCGTGCCGCGCTGCTGACCGCAGCGGGAGCGGCCTCCGTGGTCGGTGCGGCCGGCTCCGCGAGTGCGGCGCCCGAACTCCCGGCCACCCCGAACCTCGGCGGCCTGTCCGCCGTGGACGGGGCGAACGCCGGTACCACCGTGGACGGCGCGACGCAGAACGTCACCGGGGTCGCGAGCGACGCCGGCACCAAGGCGGCCAAGCAGACCCTGCCCACCGTGGGCAAGACCGGCGGGAAGACCGTCAAGACGACGACGCCCGTCGCGCAGAAGGCCGCCGGGGAGACCGCCGGCTCCGCCGGCACCGTTCTGGGCGACACGAGCAAGACGGCCACCAAGGGTGGACTGCCCACGGGTCAGCTCCCGGTGCAGGGCCCGCTCGGCTGACGCCCGGCCGAACCGCCGAAGGGGCCCGGGGTCTCCCCCGGGCCCCTTCGGGCTGTCACGAACGACAGGACCTAGACCTGGGCCAGGCGCTCCACCGCTGCCGCCACCCGCTCGTCCGTCGCCGTGAGGGCCACGCGGACGTGGTGGTCGCCCGCGGGGCCGTAGAAGTCTCCGGGGGCCACGAGGATGCCGAGGTTGGCGAGGTGGGCGACGGTGGTCCAGCACGATTCGCCCCGGGTGGCCCAGAGGTAGAGGCTGGCCTCACTGTGCTCGATGCGGAAGCCGTGCGAGACGAGGGCTTCACGGAGCGCCGCACGCCGGGCCGTGTACCGGGCCCGCTGTTCGTGGACGTGGTCGTCGTCCCCGAGAGCGGCGACCACGGCGGCCTGGGTGGGGGCCGAGGTCATCATGCCGCCGTGCTTGCGGATCTGGAGGAGGGGGCCGAGGACGGCCGGGTCCCCGGCGAGGAAGGCCGCGCGGTAGCCCGCCAGGTTGGAGCGCTTGGAGAGGGAGTGGACGGCGACGATGCCCTCGTACGAGCCGCCGTTGACGTCCGGGTGGAGGACCGAGACCGGGTCGGCGTCCCAGCCCAGCTCCAGGTAGCACTCGTCGGAGAAGAGCAGGATGCCGTGCTCGCGGGCCCAGGCGACGATCCGGGTCAGCTCGGCCTTGGACAGGACCCTGCCGGTGGGGTTGGACGGCGAGTTCAGCCAGAGGAGCTTGAGGCCGGCCGGGTCCAGGGACGTCGGGTCGTCGTAGACCTCGTGGTCGGCGCGGGCGAGGCGGGCGCCCACCTCGTACGTCGGGTAGGCCAGGCGCGGGTACGCGACGCGGTCGCCGGGGCCGAGGCCCAACTGGGTGGGGAGCCAGGCGACGAGTTCCTTGGAGCCGACGATCGGCAGGACGTGGTGGTGGGTGACGTCACGGGCGCCGAGGCGGCGCTCCAGCCAGCCCGTGATCGCGTCGCGCAGTTCGACGGTGCCCCACACGGTCGGATAACCCGGCGAGTCCGCCGCGGCGACCAGCGCCTTCTGGATCAGCTCGGGCACCGGGTCGACCGGCGTGCCCACGGAGAGGTCCACGATGCCACCGGGGTGAGCGGCGGCCGTCGCCTTGTACGGCTCCAGCTTGTCCCAGGGGAAGGCGGGAAGACGGTCGCTGACTGCGGACACGGGATCTGCTCACTTTCTCGTACGTACGTTCCCGAGCGGAGGGACGGACGCGTACGTACCGCTCGTACGGCGAACGCCTCGGCCCCGTACGGCGATCATGGTGATCGGGCCGTACGGGACCGAGGCGGCGCGGATACGGGCCACAGGAGCCGTGCCCCGGGCCCGCGGCGTCGCTTTCAGGCCTGCGGCGGCAGTGCGGCGACGAAGGGGTGGTCGCGCTCGATCAGGCCGAGCTTGCTGGCACCACCGGGCGAGCCGAGCTCGTCGAAGAACTCGACGTTCGCCTTGTAGTAGTCCTTCCACTCCTCCGGGGTGTCGTCCTCGTAGAAGATCGCCTCGACCGGGCACACCGGCTCGCAGGCACCGCAGTCGACGCATTCATCCGGGTGGATGTAGAGGGATCGCTGCCCCTCGTAGATGCAGTCGACCGGGCACTCTTCGATACATGCCTTGTCCTTGACGTCGACACAAGGCTGCGCGATGACGTAGGTCACGCTGTCGTTCCTCCTCGATAGGGCGCCGGCGGGCCTCCTCAGGCTCCGCCGCCTGGCGCGCGGGAGCGCGGCGTCGTCGATGCCCGCACCTAGTATCTCCGTTCCTGGGCATGATCCGAACAGGAGGGGTGGACGGACCTGTGGAAATCTCTGCCGGTGGACGTCTCGAGATCCGTGTCTCCGCCGCTGACGTGGGCAAACGCGTGTCCGTGCGGCGCGTCGACGACGATGCCGCCGGGGGTGGGAAATTCACTGACACGGTTGGAGTTCTCACATCATGGGACGACGGTGTCCTGCTGATCACCCGACGGAACGGGGAGCGGGTGCGGATCGAGGAGTCGTCGCTGGTGGCGGGGAAGACCGTCCCCGCCGCTCCCGCCCGCCGACGCGGCCCCGCCGCCTCGTACGCGGAGCTGGCGCGGGTCGCCGCGCGGACCTGGCAGCCGGTCGAGCGCGCGGCGCTCGGCGAGTGGGAACTGCGGGCCGCCTCCGGCTTCACCCGGCGCGCCAACTCGGTGCTGCCCCTCGGCGACCCCGGAATGCCCCTGGACGAGGCGCTGACGGCCGTACGCGGCTGGTACGCCGCCCGGGGGCTGCCCGCGTTCATGCAGCTGGCCACGGGCGCCGAGGGCACCCAGGAGCTGCTGTGCGCCGAGGTGGCCGATCGCGGGTGGGTCCGTGACGTGACCGCCGAACTGTGGATCGGGGCGCTCGCGCCGGCCGCGGACCGGGAGGCGCCCGAGGTCGAGCTGTCCCGGACGGCGGACGAGGCGTGGCTCGGCCGCTACCAGCGCAAGGGCCTCGGCGAGGTCGCGCTGAGGGTGCTCGGGAGCGGGCCCTCGGTGTGGTTCGCGACCGTGCCGGGGGCGGAGGGTGCGGGGCCGGCCGCCATCGGGCGGTGCGTCGTGGACGGGCGGTGGGCCGGGTTCTCGGCCGTCGAGGTCGATCCCGCCCAGCGGCGGCGGGGGCTCGCGACGACCGTGATGGCGGCGCTGGCGCGGCGGGCCCTGGACGAGGGCGCCTCGGCCGGCTGGCTGCAGGTGGAGACGGACAACTCGGGGGCGCGGGCGTTGTACGGGGGGATGGGGTTCGCGGCGCATCACTCGTATCACCACTATCGGGAGCCGGAACCGGAAGATCCCGGTCCCGGCTCCGGCCCCGGCCCCGGCCCCGATTCCGGTGTCGGCTCCGGCTCCGGCTCCGGCGCCAGCCCGGACTCCGGCTCCGGCTCCGGCTCCGGCTCCGGCTCCGGCTCCGAGCCGTATGGATCGTCGTGAGCGGGCACCAGCCGGCTGTGCCGGCCCCTCGTCCTCCTGAGCGGGAGCGGGCCGACGAGGTGCGGCGGCGGTTCGCGGAGGCGGCGCGGGCCGAGCGGCCCG
>NZ_LRTR01000176.1 GCF_001550375.1 Streptomyces europaeiscabiei
GTCTGCTGGTGGGGGCGGCGGGCGACGGGGCACTGGACGAGGCGGGCCTCGACGCCGCCGAGATCGAACTCGACCGGCTGGCCGGGCTGATGCCGTACCGGCCCGGCGGGCCCCGTGCGTGGGCGGTCGCGACGGCCGGACTGCTCGGGGAGCGGTGCGGGTTCCGTGGTTCCGCCGCGGACTATCAGCGGCTGGAGTCCTCGCTGCTGCATCAGGTGCTCGGACGGCAGCGGGGGCTGCCGATCCTGTTGTCGGTGGTCTGGATGGAGGTGGCCCGGCGGGCGGGGGCGCCCGTGTACGGGGTCGCGCTGCCGGGGCACTTCGTGGTGGGGTTCGGGCCGTCGGAGGAGCAGGTGCTCGTCGATCCGTTCGACGGGGGGCGGGTGTTGAGCGGGGACGATGCGGAGTTGCTGGTCGCGGGGGCCACGGGGGCGCCGCTGGACCCCGGGATGCTGACTCCGGCCGATCCGCTGGACGTGGTGGTGCGGATCCTCAACAACGTACGGGCGTGGGCCGCCGCCCGGCCCGAGCGGACGGATGTCGCGCTGTGGGCGCTGGAGCTGTCGTTGGCGATGCCTTCGCATCCGGCGCGGTTGCGGTACGAGTGGGCGCGGTTGCTCGTGCAGCGGGGGGAGTACGTGCGGGGTGCCGCCGCGTTGGAGGAGTACGCGGAGGTGGTGGCGGGGGTGGATTCCGGGGCGGCCGAGAAGGTGCGGAGGCAGGCGGGGGCGGCTCGGGCTCTGTTGAACTGAGGGTGCCCGTTCGCCGTGGGCGTTGTTGTGCGTCGGCGGGTGCGGGCGGGGTGTGGCTGGTCGGGCCCACGCGGCGGAGCCGCATGATGTCAGAGCCCCGCGCCCCGGGGTTCCTGGCTGCCCCGGCGGTTACAGCCAGCCCTTCTCCCTTGCCGTGCGTACCGCCTCCGTTCTGTTGCGTACCGCCAGCTTGTGTATCGCCGTCGACAGGTAGTTGCGGACCGTGCCCTGGGAGAGGTGGAGGGTCTTGGCGAGCTCCGCGTTCGTGGAGCCGTCGGCCGCTGCCCGCAGGACCTCGCGTTCCCGGTCCGTCAGCGGGTTCGCGCCCCCGGCCAGGGCGGCTGCCGCGAGGGTGGGGTCGATGACCCGGTCGCCTGCGAGCACTCTCCGTACGGCGTCCGCGAGTTGGGCGGCGGGGGCGTCCTTGACCAGGAAGGCGTCGGCGCCGGCCTCCATGGCGCTGCGGAGGTAGCCGGGGCGGCCGAAGGTGGTGAGGACGACCAGTTTCACCGCGGGGAGGGCCCGGTGGACCTCGGCGGCCGCTTCGATGCCCGTCGCGCCCGGCATCTCGATGTCGAGGAGGGCCACGTCGACGGCGTGGGCGCGGGCGGCGGCCAGCACCTCGTCGCCGCGGGCCACCTGGGCCACGACCTCGATGTCGTCCTCCAGGCCGAGCAGGGCGGCCAGGGCCTCGCGGACCATGGACTGGTCCTCGGCGAGCAGAACCTTGATCGTGCGGGTCATGCGCCGGATCCTACGTCCGGGTCCGGGGGCGCGGCGGGGGCCCTGGCCACCAGGCGGAAGCCGTGCCGGGAGCGGCCCGCCTCCAGGCTGCCGCCCACCTTCTCCAGCCGCTCGGTGAGACCCGCCAGACCGCTGCCGGGGGCATCGCCGGTGGCGCCGGCCGGGCCGCCGGGGGCGCCCGTTCCGTCGTCGTCCACGGTCAGTTCGAGCATCGGGCCGTCGAGGGTCTGGCGGCGGACGAGGTCCACCGTGCAGCGGTGGGCGCCGCTGTGCCGTACGACGTTGGTGACGGCCTCGCGCAGCGCCCAGGCGAGGGCGGACTCGCTGTCCTCGGAGGCGTTGGTGAGGTCGGGGTCGGCGGGCAGTTCGGGGGTGATGCCGGCCGCCGTCAACGCGTCCCGGGCGCCCGCGAGTTCCGCGCCGAGGCGGGGGCGCCGGTAGCCGGTGACGGCCTCGCGGACGTCGACCAGGGCCTGGCGGCTGACCTGTTCGATGTCGGCGACCTGCTGCGCGGCCTTCTCGGGATGGCCGGGGAGCATCCGGCCCGCCAGCTCGCTCTTGAGCGTGATCAGGGAGAGGGAGTGGCCGAGGAGGTCGTGCAGGTCGCGGGCGAGGCGCAGGCGCTCCTCGTTCGCCGCCAGCTGGGCGACCGTCGCCCTGGCCGCGCTCAGTTCCTGCGTCGTCCGGACGAGTTCGCGTACGCCGGTCATGGCGAAGCCGCCGAGGAGGGCGGGGAGGAGCAGGGAGGTGAGATAGGCCTCGCCTCCCGGTACGGCGAGGGCGATTCCCGTGAGCAGGGCCGACACCGCCGGGATCGTGAAGCGGGCGAGCCGCAGCGGGAGGGCCGCGCCGGACGCGACCGACACGTAGACGAACAGGACGAGCCACTCGCGGCCGAGGCTGAGGGCGAGCAGCGAGGACTGGGCGGCGAGGACGGCGAGCGCGCCGAGCACCATCGGGGTGCTGTCGCGGCGGCCGGTGCGGAAGACCAGGACGAAGTACCAGGTGACGAAGGCGACCAGGCCGATCCAGCCGAGGACGACGACGCCGTCGCTGTGGCCCCCGTGCAGCAGGTCGCTGACGGGGGCGCTCAGATAGGCGAGCCAGATCCCGGTCCAGAGGAACTTGATCGCCCGCTGTCTGCGGTTCTGCGGGCGCTGCCCGATGCCGACGCCGCTCACGCCTTCCGCGTGTCCTTCCGGTAGAGCCAGGCCGCGCCGCCCGTGAACAGGGCGAAGGAAACGGCCAGGATGACGAGGTCCTCGGTGTGCGGGGCCTGACTCTGCTCGATGGCCTGGCCGAGGGAGGCGTACGCGTGGGTGGGCACCCACTGGGCGATGTCCTGCAGCCACGCGGGGAACGTCGTTGTCGGCATCCACAGGCCGCCGAGCATCGACAGGCCGAAGTAGACGATCATCGTGATCGGGCGGACCGCGTCGCCGGTGGCGAGGTAGCCGAGGGCGACGCCGAGCGCGGCGAAGACGAGGCTGCCGGCCCAGATCCCGCCGGTGAGGGCGAGCCAGTGCCAGGCGTCCAGGCGTACGTCCTTCGCCAGGGCGGCCACCACGAAGACGATCACGATGGACGGCAGACTGACCACGGCCGCGCTCGCGGTCTTCGCGAGGACATAGCCGCGCCCCGGCAGTGTGGTGAGCCGCAACTGCCGTACCCAGCCGTCCTCGCGCTCCTTGGCGATGCGTTCGCTGTTGCCCATGAGGACGGCCGTCAGGGCGCCGAAGGAGGCCATGGAGACCATCATGTACGTCGGGAGGGTCAGACCGGTGTCGCCGAGCTTCTCGGTGCTGCTCGCGCTGCCCGCGATCAGCAGGAACAGCAGCGCGGGGTAGAGCATTGAGAAGAACAGGGACTTGCGGTTGCGCAGGGCGCGGACGAGTTCCAGCTTGATCAGGCTGTTCACTTGGTCTTCGCCTCCTCGGCGGCGGTGATGGCGACGAAGGCCTGCTCCAGGCCGAGGCCGGTGACTTCGAGGTTGCGGGGGTGGAGGCCGAGGCCGTACAGGGCGTGGACGGTCGCGTCGGCGTCGGTGGACTGGATGCGGACGGTACGGCCGACTCCCGCCGCGGAGCCGCTGTGGGACACCGTGATCGTCGCCAGGAAGGGAAGGGCGCGCAGGTCGACCTCGTCGACGGAGCTCTCGGGCAGGTCGAAGGAGATCCTTCTGGCGCCCGCCCTGGCCTTGATCTCGGCGGCCGTGCCGTCGGCCAGCAGGCGACCCCGGTGCAGGACGAGCACACGGTCGGCGATGGCGTCGGCCTCTTCGAGGTAGTGGGTGGCGAAGAGGACGGTGCGGCCCTGGTCGGCCTGTTCGCGCATGGTGGCCCAGAACGCCTGGCGGGCGGAGACGTCCATGCCGGTGGTGGGCTCGTCCAGGACGATCAGGTCGCTGTCGCCGGCCGTGGCGAGGGCGAAGCGGACCCGCTGGGCCTGGCCTCCGGAGAGCTTGTGCACCTTGCGGTCGGCGATCTGGGTGATGGCGGAGCGGGCGAGGACGTCGGAGACCGGGTACGGCCTCGGGTGCAGGTCGCAGGCGAGCCGGACCAGTTCGGCGACCGTGACCTCGTCCATGAGGCCGCCGCTCTGCAGCATGGCGCCCACGCGTCCGGCGACGATCGCCTCGCGCGGGCTCGTGCCGAACACGGCGACCGTGCCGCTGTCGGCGTTCCTGAGGCCGAGCAGCAGGTCCAGGGTGGTGGACTTGCCGGCCCCGTTCGGGCCCAGCAGGGCCACGGTCTCCCCCGGGTGCAGGGTGAGCGTCAGGCCGTCCACGGCCCGGACGTCGCCGTACGCCTTCGTCACCTTGTCGAATCCCACCACCGCTGAGTCGGTGGCCTTCGTCCTGGCCTTCGTCCTGGCCTTCGTCCTGGTCGTCGTCGTGGTCGTCATGTGCACCATCGTCGGCGGGCGGGGGGTGCGATCGGCAGTGTCGGCGGTCCTGAGCTCGGGATGACAGAAGTCATACCGAGGACGGTGACAGTGACGGCGTACGACGAGGGGGCACCCGGCGTGTGCCGGGTGCCCCCTGCGCGCTGCTCTCGGACCGGCTAGCTCGGGTCCGTCTCGATGACCGCCGTGCGGTCCGTCGTGCTCTTCAGCGCCTGGCGGAGGGCGCCGTAGACGTCCTCCACGGTGACCGGGGTCTTCTCGCCGTTGCCGCGGGTGATGAGCACACCGTCGAAGGTGCCGCCGTAGAGCTCCTTGAGGGCCTTCTCGTCGTAGGAGTCGACGAGCTTGCCGTCGACCGCCTTGACGGTCATGAACCTCCAGAGGGAGTTCTCCGGGCTCATCGGGACGCTGTGCGCGGCGTCCGTCTGGACGGTCACCCTGCCCGACATCGCCGGCTGCGCGAACTCCTTCATGAACCGGTCGACCTCGGCCTTGTCGACCGACGGCTCCTTGGTCGTGGTCGGCAACCGCACGGCGGCGACCTCGCCGGTCTCGACCTGGGTGCGGTAGGCCTCCTCGACGGCGTCGGTGGACTCGTCGACGTCGATGCCCTTGCCCGCCTTGCCGTAGACGGCGACTGCCTTGCCGGCCTCGTACTTGACGGTGCCGTCGCTCGCCGAGCCGGAGCTGCCGGCGGCGCGCTGCAGGGCGGCCTCCAGCTTCTCCTCGTCGACGGGCATGACGGGCGCGACGACACGCTTCTGGCCGAAGAGCGCGCCGATCACGGAGACGGGGTTGTAGTCGCTGACGGCGGCGGCGCTGACCGTGGCCTGCTTGTCGAACTGGAGTCCGGCCTGGTCGGGCCGGAGGGAGACGGTCTCGCCGTCGACCGTGAGCTTCAGCGCCTCGTCCGTGCTCTTGCCGAAGGCCTGGTCGAGCTTGTTGACGGCCTCGTCACGGGTGCCGCCGCCGATGTCGACGCCGAGGACGGTGGTGCCCTTGGGGACGTCGGAGTGGTTCATCAGCAGACCTGCGCCGTAGACACCGCCGCCGAGGACGACCACTCCGCCGATGAGCAGACCGAGCTTGCTGCGGCCCTTCTTCTTGGCCGGCTTGGCGGACTTCGTGTTCTTCGCCGGGCCGGACTTCGCCCCCGGACCGGGGTCGGGCAGCTTCGGCGGGGTGTGCTGCACCGCGCCGTCGGGGCCCCCCGCGCCGAACGGCGTGCCCTGGCTGCCGGGGGGCACGACCGGGATACCGCTGGTCAGGGTATGCCCGGAGGGGTTGTCCACGTGGGGGCCGGGGCCGCCGTAGCCCGGGGTGCCCGGCTCGGGGACGTGCCGCTGCGGGGTGAGGACCGCGGTGTCGTCGCTGATGCCGCCGCCGGGACGGGCGTAGCCGCCGGAGGCACCGGGCGCGGAGAAGTCCGCGTCGGGGCCGCCGAAGGGGTTGCCCTGGTAGCCGGGGTTACCGGCACCGCCCTGGGCGGGCGGCGGGCCGAGCGGGCTGTCGCCGGTGATGGT
>NZ_LRTR01000177.1 GCF_001550375.1 Streptomyces europaeiscabiei
CCCGGCGCGCCGGTGCCGGGACCGCCGATGGCACCGGTGGAGAACCCTGCCCCGTTGCTGGCGCCGCCGCCCGCGCCCTTGGGGGGCGGGGTGGAGCCCCTGCGGGGCGCGAACCAGTTACTGGCGGGCTTGTCGTCGGCCGGCGCGGCCGGTTCGGGCGCGGGCGCCGGGGTGTCCGTGAACACGGGCATGGCCGTGGTGCCGGTGGTCTCCGACTCGGACCCGGTGGCGTCCGCGACGCCCTCGCCGTCGCCGACCGGCTTACGGACGACGACCGGCGGGATCGGACGCGAGCCGGGGATGTTGATCCGGACCCGTGTGGTCAGCGTGGTCTCGGTCCTGGGTCCGTCCGGTCGCTCGTCGGCGGCCGCACGGGCCGCCTCGGCACCGGCCTCGGTGGCCATGGGCGTGCCGTACGGCGGTGTCCCCGACGGGTACGCGGTGCTGCCGCGCCCATTGGCCCCGGAGGACGAAGTGTCAGTTTCACGACTCAAGGCAGGTTCTCCCGGTTTGCTCCGCCGCCCGTCACGACCTCAACTCAGCGGGCAGCTCGGCGGCGCGCACCACCATACTGGCCACTTCCGGCGCGTATCCCACGACCGCGTGGGAAACCCACACCGGACCCGCACCCGCACACCGCGGCGAAGCGGTGGTCACTTCCCAAGTCGGGCATCGGGCCCGGTCGGTTGCCGCCCCCACCCAAGGGTGGCGCACATCACAGCCACAGCCATGCCACCGAGCAGGAAGAGATACGAGCCGACTCCCGCGCCGAACAGGAAGTCCCCCTCCGGCCGGGTGGACGTCAGCAGGACGACGGAGATCATCCAGCCGGCGGCCGGTGCAACGGCCCCCGCCCGGCCGTCCGTCGCCCGTGCACCCCCCAGGAAGAGCCCGGCCGCGCCCAGCAGCGCGAGCAGCAATCCGCCGGGGAACCAGGCCGCTTGGAGCAGCCCGCCGGCCAGGCCGACCACCGCTCCCAGCGCGAAGAGCCCCAGGTGGGCGGCGGCGCGCACCAGCGGGGGGAACATCAACGGCTGGGCGAGCGCGCCGCCTTGCCCGCCCGTCGGCCGGTCCGTCCGCTTCATCGCCGGCCCGCCTCTCGGCAGACGTGCGAGCGCACCACTCGTTTGTCATACCTATGCGTACGCATCACAGGGCCGTTCCGTTCTGCCGTTCCTCGAAAGAAAAATCGGGAATCCCCTCGAACAAGTCGCTCTCCCGGCTCCCGCCTTCGCGTCTGCCGCGTACCAACTCGTAGTACTCGGTGCTCAGGAAGGGCTGGGCCAGCGCGTTGGAGAGGGCGAAGTACGGCTCGGCGACCTCGATCTGGGTGGCGTGCGCCCGCATCGCGGCGGCCTTCGCTGCCGCGAAGTCGGTGCCGTCGATCTCGGTGGTGACGATGTGGTCGTCCACCACTCCGGGCACATCCGTGACGCTCGCGGCCTGCTTGAACGGCAGCCGTCCGGGCTCGGCGAGGTCGCGGCGGAGCCGGCCGAAGCCCTCCAGGAGCACCCCGCGCGGCACCCGGTTCCAGTAGACCTTGTCGATGTCCCAGGGCTCGCCCAGGTCGGGGCGGAAGTCCGGGTCGGGGGTCAGGTCGGCGGCGCGCATGGCGACGCGGTGGGCCTGGATGTGGTCGGGGTGGCCGTATCCGCCGTTAGGGTCGTAGGTGACGAGGACCTGGGGACGGACCTCGCGGATCACCCGGACCAGGTGGGCGGCGGCCTCGTCGACATCGGCGGACCAGAAGGCGCCGGGGCGCTCGTTCTGCTCGACGCCCATCATCCCGGAGTCGCGGTAGCGGCCGGGGCCGCCGAGGAAGCGGTGGTCGGTGACGCCGAGTTCCTTCATGGCCTCGGCCAGCTCGTCCACCCGGTGGGGGCCCAGCGTGTCGTCACGGTCGGGCGCGAGGTGCGCGAGACGGGGCGGGATGACCTCGCCCTCCTCGCCGAGGGTGCAGGTCACCAGCGTCACCCGCGCCCCCTCGGCCGCGTACTTGGCCATGGTCGCGCCGTTGTTGATCGACTCGTCGTCCGGGTGCGCGTGCACCAGGAGCAGTCGGCGAGCGACGCGAGGCGGGGGTCCCTCCGACCGAAGGCCGGGGGCGGGCAGATCCGTCATGGGCCCACCCTACGAGGCCCCCGGCCCGCCCTGTGCCGGGCGCGGGCATTCACAGGAACGGTCGGCCGCTAGGGTCGAGGGCCTGGCGGGACAGGCAGGCCCGGGGAGATCCCGGCGGCGGGAGGCGTCAGAACTTGATGCTGCCGATCATGCCCGCGATGTTGGTCGTCAGCTCGCTGATCGTCGGCGCGATGGTCGAGGAGGCGAGGTAGAAGCCGAGCAGGATGCAGATGATCGCGTGTGGTGCCTTCAACCCTGACTTCTTGATCAGGATGAAGACGATGATCGCCAGCAGCACCACCGCCGAAATCGAGAGTGCCACGGCGGCTCACCTCCAAAAGTTCCCTGGGACCTGGGGAGCGAAACAGTTGTCGAGGGCTGACGGCGGAGCCGTCGTCAACCGGTGACGTGGGTGACGCAGTTGTAAATCCATACAGCGGCCAGCAGGTTCATACCCACCCAGCGGTAGTGATCATAACTATCCATACGCGCGCATCGATCGGCGCACGGCCGCACAAGGGGGCGCATGGCCAATATGGTCGGAGCATGACGACCCAGCCCGAGTCCTTTCCCCGCCGACACGCCCGGACACAACGTTTCACCCTCGGCGCGCCACGGGCTTTCTCCGTCGCTCCGGACGGCTCCCGTGTGGTGTTTCTGCGGTCCTCCTCCGGCACCGAGCGGGCCAACAAGCTGTGGGTGCTGGACCTCCGGGACGGCGACGGGCGAAGCGGGGCGGGTGTCCCCCCGGCCGAGGGCCGGGAGAGGGTGGCGGCCGACCCGGGCGTGCTGCTCGCCGGCTCCTCGGAGGAGTTGTCGGCCGAGGAGCGCGCGCGCCGTGAGCGTCTGCGCGAGGGTGGCGCCGGGATCGTCGGCTACGCCACCGACGCGGCCGTGGAGCTGGCCTCCTTCGCCTTGTCGGGGCGGCTTTTCGTCGCCGAGCTGCGCGCCGGAACGACACGTGAACTGGACGTTCCGGGACCGGTGATCGACCCCCGCCCCTCCCCCGACGGCCGGTACGTCGCGTACGTCACCGGGGGCGCGCTGCGGGTCGTCGGGGCGGAGGGCGGCGACGGCCTGGCGCTCACGGAGGAGGGACCGGAGAACGTCACCCATGGTCTGGCGGAGTTCATCGCGGCCGAGGAGATGGGCCGTTCACGCGGATTCTGGTGGTCGCCCGAGTCCGACCGTCTGCTGGTGGCGCGCGTGGACGACACGCCGGTGCGCCGCTGGTGGATCTCCGACCCCGCGCAGCCGGAGAGGGACCCGCAGCGGGTGGCGTATCCGGCGGCCGGGACCGCCAACGCGGACGTCAGGCTCTTCGTGATCGACCTCTCCGGGACCCGCACGGAGGTCGTGTGGGACCGGGCGCGCTACCCGTATCTGGCGCATGTGCACTGGTCAGCGGCGGGTGCGCCGCTGCTCCTGGTGCAGGCGCGGGACCAGCGCAGCCAGCTGTTCCTGGCCGTGGACCCGGACTCGGGGGCGACCCGGATGGTGCACGCCGACGAAGATCCACATTGGCTTGATCTTTTCCCTGGGGTGCCCTCGTGGAGTCCGTCGGGGCAGCTCGTGCGTGTCGCGGACGAGGGCGGCGCGCGGGTGCTGGCGGTCGGCGAACGCCCGCTGACGGGAACGCAGTTGCACGTCCGCGCGGTGCTCGACGTGGCCGACGCCGATGTGCTGGTCTCCGCGTCGGCCGGCGCGTCGGCGGCCGACCCGGAGATCGGGGAGATCCACGTCTACCGCGTGAACGAGCTGGGCGTGGAGCGCGTCTCGCAGGAACCCGGAGTGCACTCGGCGGTACGCGCCGGGGGCGTGACCGTGCTCATCTCGGCCGTTCCGGAGAAGGCGGGCGCCCGCGTGCAGGTGCTGCGGGCCGGCGACCGAAGGGAGACGGGGGTCCCCCCGGCCGGAGGCTGGGGGGAGGTGGCGACCGTGGCGTCATACGCCGAAGACCCCGGTATGTCCCCGCGCGTACGGTTTACACAGGGGGGCGCACGCCGCGTACCGTGCGCCCTGCTTATGCCGAGGGACTACGACGGGGTCACACCCCTGCCGGTCCTCATGGACCCCTACGGCGGTCCGCACGGGCCCCGGGTGCTCGCCGCCCACAACGCGCACCTCACCTCGCAGTGGTTCGCCGACCAGGGTTTCGCGGTGGTGGTCGCCGACGGGCGCGGCACCCCCGGCCGCTCCCCCGCCTGGGAGAAGGAGATCGACGGCGACTTCACGCTCTCCCTGGACGACCAGGTGGAGGCGCTGCACGACCTGGCGGCCTCGCATCCGCTGGACCTGTCCCGGGTGGCGATCCGCGGCTGGTCGTACGGCGGCTGGCTCGCGGCTCTCGCCGTGCTGCGCCGGCCGGACGTCTTCCACGCCGGCATCGCGGGCGCCCCGGTCACCGACTGGCGGCTGTACGACACGCACTACACGGAGCGGTATCTGGGCGATCCGACGACGGCCCCGGCGGCGTACGCCAAGAGTTCACTGATCACGGGCGAGGGGCTGTCCGCGCCCGCCGAGCCGCACCGCCCGCTGATGATCGTGCACGGCACCGCCGACGACAACGTCGTCTTCGCCCACGCCCTGCGCCTGTCCTCCGCGCTCCTCGCGGCCGGCCGCCCCCACGAGGTCCTGCCACTCTCCGGGGTCACCCACATCACCCCCCAGGAACAGGTCGCGGAGAACCTGCTGCTGCTCCAGGTGGACTTCCTGAAGCGTTCGCTGGGACTGGCCTAGGCGCGGGCGGGCACGGCAACGGGCCGGGGCTACATGGCGAGCCCCGGCCCGTTTACGGCACCCGCACGGCCGTACGTCATTTAGATTCGCGCGTCCGTATATCGGAACGACGTCAGCCAAGTTGCCTGTGTGTTAACGCGGTTGGTGCGCATTTATACGCCTATTCCGACCCATCCTCATGATCGTCCGCAGATTCCTCGGCCGAACCCCCAGCCGGTTCGTCGGTCGGTTCGTCGGTCGGCTCCTCGGTCGGCTCCTCGGTCGGCTCCTCGGTCGGCTCCTCCGACGGCACCACCTGCTTCTCCTCCGCGAAGTGGCAGGCCGAGTCATGGGCCGCCGGGCCGGTCGTGAGCCGGAACTCCGCCGGGACCGCGAGCAGCGGCACCTCCAGCGCGCAGCGCTCCTGGGCCTTCCAGCAGCGTGTGCGGAAGCGGCACCCGGACGGGATGTTCGTCGGGGAGGGCACATCGCCGAAGAGGATGATCCGCTCCCGGTGCTCGCGGGCCTCGGGGTCCGGGACGGGCACGGCGGACAGCAGCGCCTGGGTGTAGGGATGCGTCGGGTGGTCGTAGATCTCCGCGTCGCGGCCGATCTCCACGATCCGCCCGAGGTACATCACGCCGACCCGGTCGGAGATGTGCCGCACGATCGACAGGTCGTGCGCGATGAACACGTACGACAGTCCGAACTCGCTCTGGAGCCGGTCCAGCAGGTTGATGACCTGGGCCTGGACGGAGACGTCGAGGGCGGAGACGGGCTCGTCGGCGACGATGATCTCGGGGCGGAGCGCCAGCCCGCGCGCGATGCCGATGCGCTGGCGCTGGCCGCCGGAGAACTGGTGCGGGTAGCGGTTGATGTACTCGGGGTTGAGGCCGACCACGTCGAGGAGCTCCTGCACCCGGCGCCGGCGGTCGCCCCTGGGCGCGACCTCGGGGTGGATGTCGTACGGCTCCCCGACGATGTCACCGACGGTCATGCGGGGGTTGAGGGAGGTGTACGGGTCCTGGAAGACCATCTGGATGTTGCGGCGGACGGCCTTGAGTGCCTTGCCGGAGAGCCTGGTGATGTCCTCGCCCTTGTAGCGGATCGCGCCGGCGGTCGGCCGTTCCAGGTTGACCAGCATCTTGGCGACCGTGGACTTGCCGCAGCCGGACTCGCCGACGATGCCGAGGGTTTCCCCCGCACCCAGCGCGAAGTCGACGCCGTCGACGGCCTTCACCGCGCCGACCTGCTTCTTGAACAGGATGCCCTGGGTGAGCGGGTAGTGCTTGACCAGGCCGCTGACCTCCAGGATCGGCTCAGCCGGTGTGACCGTCTCGGTCGTCGTGGTCATCGAGGCACTCCCTCCAGAAGTGGCAGGCGCTCATCCGGATCCCGTCCGACGGCTCCACGTCGTACAGCGGGGGTACGTCGGTCCGGCACACGTCGCGGGCCATCGGGCAGCGGGGGTTGAAGGCGCAGCCGGGCGGGATGTGCATGAGGTTGGGCGGCAGGCCCTTGATCGCGTACAGCTCCTGGCCCTTCTGGTCCAGGCGCGGGATCGAGTCGAGGAGGCCCCGGGTGTACGGGTGGGCCGGGGCCTTGTAGATGTCGTGGACCGGGGCGGACTCCACGATCCGGCCCGCGTACATCACGGCGATGCGGTCGGCGACGTCCGCGACGACTCCGAGGTCGTGGGTGATGAGGACGAGGCCCATGCGGAGTTCACGCTGGAGTTCGGCCAGAAGGTCCATGACCTGGGCCTGGACGGTGACGTCCAGCGCGGTCGTCGGTTCGTCGGCGATGATCAGCGCGGGTTCCAGGGCCAGCGCCATGGCGATCATGATGCGCTGGCGCATGCCGCCGGAGAACTGGTGCGGGTAGTCCCGTACGCGTTCCCTGGCACCGGGGATGCGGACCCGGTCCATCAGCTCGACGGCCCTGGCGCGGGCGTCCTTCTTCGACATGCCCCGGTGCACGACGAACATCTCGCCGAGCTGGTCACCGACGCTCAGCACGGGGTTCAGTGAGGACAGGGCGTCCTGGAAGATCATCGCCATCTCGGCACCGCGGACCTTCCGGCGCTCCTCCTCCTTGAGCTTCAGCAGGTCCTGGCCCTTGAAGAGGATCTCGCCGCCGGTGATCCTCCCGGGCGGCATGTCGAGGATGCCCATGATCGCCTGCGCGGTGACCGACTTCCCGGAGCCGGACTCGCCGAGCACGGCCAGCGTCTGCCCCTCGTCCACCCCGTAGTCGACCCCGTTGACCGCTTTGGCGACCCCGTCCCGCGTCCGGAACTCCACGTGCAGATCACGCACTTCGAGCAGCATGACGGCGGCTCACCTCAGCTTCGGGTCGAGGGCGTCGCGCACCGCGTCGCCCGGCATGGAGGAAAGCTCCGGAACGGTGGCCACCGGCGCCCCGGAGGGCCACAGCGGCGCGTGGTCCCGCCCACACCCACCACCGGCCCGACTTGGCCACCCCACCCACGGACCACGCGACCCCGGCGACATGACCACCGCTCACCTCAGCTTCGGGTCGAGGGCGTCGCGCACCGCGTCGCCCAGCATGATGAACGCCAGGACGGTGATCGCGAGGGCTCCCGAGGGCCAGAGCAGCGCGTGCGGGGCGTTGCGGATGTACGGGGAGGCGGCGGAGATGTCGATGCCCCAGGAGACGCTGGGGGGTTTGAGGCCGACGCCGAGGTAGGAGAGGGTCGCCTCCAGGGCGATGTACGTGCCCAGCGCGATGGTGGCCACGACGATGACCGGGGCGACGGCGTTCGGGGTGATGTGCCGTAGCAGCATGCGGGAGTTGGAGGCGCCCAGGGCGCGGGCGGCCTGGACGTAGTCGTTCTGTTTGGCGGTGATGACCGCGCCCCGGGCGATGCGGGAGATCTGCGGCCAGCCGAGCAGCACCATGAAGCCGATCACCGGCCAGATGCTGTTGCTGGTGACCACGGACAGCAGCACCAGGCCGCCGAGCACCACCGGGATCGCGAAGAAGACGTCGGTGATCCGGGACAGGAACGAGTCCGAGTAGCCGCCGAAGAACCCGGCGAGCCCGCCGAGCACCGACCCGAGGAGCGCGACGCCGAGCGTGGCGCA
Source organism: Streptomyces europaeiscabiei (assembly GCF_001550375.1). Lineage (GTDB taxonomy): Bacteria > Actinomycetota > Actinomycetes > Streptomycetales > Streptomycetaceae > Streptomyces > Streptomyces europaeiscabiei. Next base: position 7,950 of record NZ_LRTR01000177.1, read on the forward strand.
GACGCCGACGGCGATGGAGATCCGCGCCCCGTAGACGGTACGGGTGTACACGTCGCAGCCCTGGCCGTCGTACCCGAAGGGGTGGCCTGGCTGCGCGCCCTCCTGGGCCTTGGACAGGTCGCACTTGAGCGGGTTGCCGGAGGCGATCAGCGACGGCCAGAGGGAGATCACGACCAGGAAGAGGATCACCAGGGCCGAGATGATGAAGACGGGGTTGCGGCGCAGGTCGCGCCAGGCGTCGGACCAGAGACTGCGGGCCTTGTCGGACGGGCCGCCGCCCGCCGGGTCGTCGCCCAGTCGCTTCTCCAGGGTCTCCCCCTCGGTGGTGGCCAGATCCATGGTGCCGTCCAGCCCCGTCGCGGCGATCGCCCCGTTCTCGGCGGCGCGCTGGCCGCCCGAGACGTGGGGCTCCGGGGGCTGCGGCTCAGGCATAGCGGATCCTCGGGTCGAGTACGGCGTAGAGGAGGTCGACGATCAGGTTGGCGGCCAGGAACACCAGGACGAGGACGGTCACGAAGCCGACGACGGTCTGGGTGTTCTGGCGGAGGATGCCCTGGTAGAGCTGGTAGCCGACGCCGTGGATGTTGAAGATCCGCTCGGTGACGATCGCGCCGCCCATGAGGGCGCCGATGTCGGTGCCGATGAAGGTGACCACGGGGATCAGGGAGTTCCGCAGCAGGTGCTTGCGGATCACGCGGTGGCGGGGCAGCCCCTTGGCGACGGCGGTGCGGACGTAGTCGGCGCGGGTGTTCTCCGCGATGGACGTCCGGGTCAGGCGGGTGACGTACGCCAGGGAGACGGAGGCGAGGACGAGCCCGGGGACGATCAGCTCGTCGAAGGGGGCGTCGGAGGAGACTGACGGGCTGATCCAGCCCCACTCGACGCCCAGCAGCAGTTGGAGCAGCAGACCGGTGACGAAGGTGGGGACGGAGATGACGACCAGGGTGACCACCAGCGCCCCGGTGTCGACGGGCCGTCCGCGCCGCAGGCCGGTGACGACACCGAGGGCGACACCGATGACGATCTCGAAGAGGATCGCGACGATCGTCAGCCGGATGGTGACGGGGAAGGCGGAGGCCATCAGCTCGGTGACCTCCTGCCCGTTGAACGCGGTGCCGAAGTCGCCGGTGAAGACGTTGCCCATGTAGGTCAGGTATTGCTGCCAGACAGGCATGTCGAGGCCGAACTCCCGGCGCAGCTGGGCGGCCGTCGCCGGATCGCACTCCCGGTCGCCGCAGAGGCCCGCGATGGGGTCGCCCATCACGTTCACCATCAGGAAGATCAGGAGTGTGGCGCCCACGAAGACCGGGATCATCTGCAGCAGGCGCCGGGCGACATACCGTCCCATGTGAGGTCAGCCGACCTTGATCTGGTCGTACACCGGCACGCTGAACGGGTTCAGGGAGACGTCGGAGAGCCGCGCCGAGTAGCCCGCGCTGCCGTTCTGGTACCAGAGCGGGATGGCGGCCATGTTGTCCCGGACGACCTCCTCGGCCTGCTGGAACGTCTGTACGGCCTTCGCCGTGTCGGACTCGGCGTTGGCCTCGTCGACGAGCTTGTCGAACTCGGCGTTGGACCACTTGCCGTCGTTGGAGGAGGCGTTGGTGTAGTACAGCGGCTGCAGGAAGTTCTGGATGAGCGGGTAGTCCATCTGCCAGCCGGCGCGGAACGGGCCGCTCATCTTCCGCTGGGTGATCTGGTTGCGGTAGTCGGCGAAGGTGCCGACCGGGTTGCCGACGCACGCCTTGTCGTTGTCGAGGGCGTTGTTGATGGAGTTGCAGACGGCGTCGACCCACTGCTTGTGGGAGCCGGTGTCCGCGTTGTACGTGATCTTGACCTGGCCGCCGGGGAGGCCGCCGCCCTCCTTGATCAGCTTCTTGGCCGCGTCCGCGTCGTACTCGCAGGCGTCCCCGCACAGACCCTTCTTGTAGCCGCCCTCCTCGCCGAGGACGGGGGAGGTCCAGTCGGTGGCGGGGGTGCGGGTCTTCTGGAAGATGGTGTCGGTGATCTGGTCGCGGTCGATGGCCCGGGACAGCCCCTCGCGGACCTTCTCCGAGCCCTCCTTGTTCCAGTCCTTGTCGTAGAACGGGAAGGACAGGGTCTGGATGATGCCGGCCGGGGTGTTGATGTACCGGTCACCGAGGTCGGCCTGGACGTTCTTCAGCTGGGCGGCGGGGACGTCGTCGACAAGGTCGAGGTTGCCCGCCATCAGGTCGGTGTAGGCGGTGTTGTTGTCGGTGTAGACCTTCAGGTCCACGCCGCCGTTCTGCGCCTTGTCCTCGCCGGGGTAGTCGTCCCACTTCCGCACCGACAGCTGGGAGCCCTTGGTGTACGAGTCGACGGCGTACGGGCCGTTGCCGACGGGCTTGCTCAGCCAGGCGTCGTGGTCGGTGAAGAACGACTGCGGCAGCGGGGCGTAGGCGTTGTAGCCGAGGGTGTCGGGGAAGGTCGAGAACTTCTGGGTGAGCTTGACCGTGAAGGTGTTGTCGTCGACGACCTTCAGCCCGGAGAGGGTGTCGGCGGTCTGCTTGCTGCCGTCGTCGGGGTGCGTCTTGTCGTAGCCCTCGATGTACTCGAAGAAGTACGCGTTCTTCTGGTTGTTCTTGAGGCTGGCCCCGTAGTTCCAGGCGTCCACGAAGGACTTGGCGGTGACCTTCTCGCCGTTGCTGAAGGTCCAGCCGTCCTTGACGGTGACGGTGAAGTTCTGCGAGTCGGTGGTCTCGATCTTCTCGGCGAGCATGTCCTTCGCCTCACCGGTCTTGGGGTCGTACCGCTTCAGGCCGCGGAAGATCATGTCGAGCACCTTGCCGCCCTGCACCTCGTTGGTGTTGGCCGGCTCCAGCGGGTTCTGCGGGTCGCCCCAGGAGGAGCTGAGCACCGCGCCGCTGTCACCACTGCCGCTGCTGCTGCCGCTGTCGTCGTCCCCGCCCCCGCAGGCGGTCGCGGCGAGAGCCACCGCCGCCGCACCGGCGATCCATCGGGCGTGCGTGGCTCCACGCATGGGGTGCCTCCTCGTCGTACGTGCGCGATGCTCTTGTTATCGGACAATATCGGTGCATATTGCCCATAGCGCACATCTGAGGGGCCGTACGGGGTGCGCGCTCGGGCGCGGGTCCGGCGGGGGCTGGTCGCGCAGTTCCCCGCGCCCCTGAAAGACCAGGTGCCCGCGCCCCTGAAACCAGGTGCCCGCGGGCCCGAAAGACCAGGCCCCTGCGGGCCTGAAGAGCGACGGGGCTGCGGGCCTGAAAGACCACGACCACGCGGGCCTGAAGAACGACGGGGCTGCAGGCCTGAAGGCACGGGGCGCAGCCCCTGCTTTTCAGGGGCGGGGGGAACTGCGCGAGAAGCCCCACCCGCCGGCACCCGACAAACCCACGACCGGCACCCACGGACCCCACTTCGGCCGGTAAGAGTACGGTTCGCGGCGGTAAGAGGGGAGTTCACGGATTCCCTCGCCTTGGTCATGCCCGGCCAAAGCGCGAACAACCGGACCCCCCGCACCCGGTCAAGCGGCAAAAGTCCAGCTCAAAGCCGTGGACGACGCATTGACCCGAGGTGGCGGCGAGTTGAAGGGTCACGCCATGGGGACCTCGCCTGCACCTTCAGCGGCCATGCCTTTCGAGGCGGCGCCCGCCACCCCGCCCCGGACCGGCGGCACCAGCTCGCCCGGCCGGATCGCCTGGCGCCGGTTCCGTCGGGACCGCGCCGGAATCGTGTCGGCGTACGTCGTGCTGCTGTTCTTCGCCGCCGCGATCGCCGCACCGCTGATCGCGAAGCTCTACGGCAAGAACCCGTACACGACGTACGGGCAGAACCGGCCGGGCCTGCTGAACCAGTTCGGTTTCCCCGTCGCGCCGAACGGCGGGGTGAGCGGCGACTTCTGGTTCGGCGTCGAGCCGCAGCTCGGCCGGGACGTCTTCACCCTCCTCCTCTACGGCATCCGCAACTCCCTGCTGATCGCCACGGTGACGACCCTGCTGGTCACGGGGCTCGGCATCGTCGTCGGCGTGACGGCGGGCTATCTCGGCGGCCGGATCGACAACGTCGTGGGCCGGATCGTCGACATCCTGCTGGCCTTCCCCTCCACGCTCTTCTTCATCGCCATGTGGCCGGTGCTGCTCTCGATCCTGGTCCCGCCCGACGAGAACACCCCGACCTGGCTGACGGTGGTGAGCCTGATCTCGGTGATGACCGCCTTCGGCTGGGCGCCCATCGCCCGACTGCTGCGCGGGGAGGTACTCGCCCTGCGTGAGCGGGAGTTCGTGGAGGCGGCCAAGGTCACCGGCGCCTCCGCGGCCCGGATCGTCTTCCGGGAACTGCTGCCCAACCTGTGGACACCGGTCCTCATCCAGGCGACCCTCGCGCTGCCCATGTACGTCACCACCGAGGCGGCCCTCGCCTTCCTCGGTGTCGGCCTCAGCGACCCCACCCCCGACTGGGGCGTGATGATCCAGCGCGGCGCGCAGGTCTACCAGAGCGACATCACCTACATGCTCTTCCCGGGCCTCTCGATGGTGATCTTCGTGATCGCCTTCAACCTCCTCGGCGACTCGGCCCGCGACGCGCTGGACCCGAGGACCAGACGCTGAGCACGGCCGCCCCGGCGCGGACCCCGCTCCCTCCCGGGGCCACTTCTCAGGGCCGCGCCCCCCTTCCCCACTCATCCCAGGCATCTCAGGCAGGACTCCCATGTCGATCTCCCGCAGAAACTTCGTCATCGCAAGCTCGGTCGCGACGGCCGGCGGCTCCCTGGTCCTCAGCGCGTGCAGCAGCGGGGGCGGGGGCGGTGCGACGGGGAGCGGCGCGGCCTCCGGCTCCGCCGCCACGTACTCCAAGGTCACCGTGGGCACCGCGGCGGACTCCACCGGTCCCGCGCCGGAGGTGGCGGGTGCGCGCAAGGGCGGCACGATCCGCCCGATCGGCCCGGACGACTTCTCCCACCTGGACCCGCAGCGGATCTACTTCGCCTGGAACTCCACGGTCGCGGGCCTCTACGTCCGGTGTCTCACCGGCTACAAGACCGCCTCCGACGGCTCGATGAAGCTCGTCGGCGACCTCGCCACCGACACGGGCACGATGACCGACGGCGGCCGGACGTGGACGTTCACCCTCAAGGACGGGCTGAAGTGGGAGGACGGGAGCGAACTGACCGTCGACGACGTACGCCACGGTATCGAGCGCGGCTTCGCGAGCTTCACCACCGAGGGCGCCACCTACGTCCAGACCTGGCTGACCGGCTCGAAGGACTTCCGGTCGCTCTACAAGGGTCCGTACGGCGGCAAGCACCTCTCCTCCGTCGTCACGGACACCGCGAAGAAGACCATCACCTTCCACCTGAAGACGGCCCGCCCCGACCTCAACTGGGCGCTGGCGATGCACTCCTACGGTGCCGTGCCGGTCGCCCACGACAGCAAGGAGAAGTACGACAAGGACCCCGTCTCCTGCGGCCCGTACCGGATCAGGCAGCACTCCGTCGACAAGTCCCTGACACTGGTGCGCAACACGCACTGGGATCCGAGGACCGACCCGATCCGCAACGCCTACCCGGACTCCGTGGTCTTCGAGTTCGGACCGGAGGCACTCCCGGCCACCGACCGGCTGATCGCCGACTCGGGGACCGACCGCTACGCGGTCATGGCCTACAGCGGGGTGCCGGCCGAACGCATCCAGAAGGTGATCAGCGATACCGGCCTGGAGTCCCGCACCATCGACGGCCTGCTGACCGGCCTGTACTACTACGCCGTCAACTGCCGCCGCATCAAGGACGTCCGGGTCCGCCAGGCCCTCAACCACGCCTGGCCGCTGGAGCAGATCCGTTCCATCTACGGCGGCCCGTCGGCCGGCGACTACGCGACCACCATCCTCAGTCCGGACATCGCGGGCCGGGTGAAGTTCGACGTCTACGGGAAGCTGAAGAACCCCCGCGGCGACACGGCGAAGGCGAGGTCCCTGCTGAAGGAGGCCGGCAAGCTCGGCCAGAAGATCGTCTACACCTATCCGCAGGGCGGCAACGACGCCTACGACAAGACCAAGGTAGTCATCGCCAACGCGCTGAAGGAGGCGGGCTTCGACCCGGTCGTCAAGCCCGTGGAGTCGACGAGCTACTACGACCAGGTCGGGCAGATCGACAACCAGTTCGACGTGATGTGGTACGGCTGGTCCCCGGACTGGCCCGCCGCCTACACCCTCGTCCAGCCGCTCTTCGACGGCACCACGATCGCCGACAACGCCCCCAACGTCTCCCAGCTGAACGCCGGCTGGGTCAACACGGCGATCAAGAAGGACGCGACCATCACCGACACCGAGAAGGCGAACGCGGCCTGGGCGGCCCTGGACAAGGCGATCATGGCGAAGGAGGCGCCGATCATCCCGGAGACCTACCAGCGGCGCTACTACCTGTACGGCTCCAAGGTGGGCGGCGCCCAGTTCGACCCGCTGTTCTCGGCGTTCATCATCCACAAGCTGTACGTCAAGGCCTGAGCCGGTCCGGGACCCGTGCAGCCATGATCCGTTTCGTCGCACGCAGGACACTGAGCGCACTGCTGATCCTGCTGATCATCAGCGCCGTCACCTTCCTCCTCTTCTACGTCGCCCCGCGCGACCCCGCCCGCGCCGCCTGCGGCAAGCTGTGCACCCCGCAGACGCTCGCGCTGGTCCGGCACAACCTCGGCATCGACGACCCGCTCCCCGTCCAGTACTGGCACTGGCTGGCTGGGGTGTTCGCCGGCCGGGACTACACCGGGCTCGGCCACTGCCCGGCCCCCTGCCTGGGCTACTCCTTCACCAACCACGAGCCGGTCCTCGGCCTGATCACCGACCGCTTCCCGACCACGCTCTCGCTGGCGCTCGGCAGCACGGTCGTCTTCGTCGCGTTCGGTGTGGGCACCGGCATGATCGCTGCGGTGGCGCAGGGCCGCGCACTGGACAAGATCGCGTCCTCGGCATCCCTGGTCGGCTCGTCCCTCCAGATCTACATCGTCGGCGTGGTCGCGATGTACTACCTGTCCGACCAGTGGGGCCTGCTGCCCCGCCCCTCCGACGCCGTCGGCTTCACCCAGGACCCGTCGGCCTGGTTCAAGGGCCTCCTCCTCCCCTGGCTGGTCCTCGCGATCATCTTCACCGCCAACTACACGCGGATGACCCGCTCCCAGCTCGTGGAGACCCTCGCCGAGGAGTACGTCCGCACGGCCCGCGCCAAGGGCATGTCCCGGTCCACGGTCTTCTTCCGCTACGCCTGGCGCGGCGCCATGGGCCCCATCGTCACCATCCTCGGTCTCGACCTCGGCTACCTCCTGGGGGGCGCCATCATCACCGAGGAGACCTTCGGCCTCCACGGCATCGGCGCCCTCTCCATCAAGGCCGTCCGCGACAACGACCTGCCCCTGCTCCTCGGAGTCGTCCTCGTCGCGGCGGCGGCGATCGTCGTGGCGAACATCGTGGTGGACGCGGTGTACGCGCTGATCGATCCGCGGGTGCGGTTGGCGTAGGGCGGAATGGGGCTGCGCCGGGGCCGACTGCGGCTGAGCCAGCCTTTGGCATCCCGGCCCGGCCCGCCCAGCTTTACCCCAACTCCCCCCGCTCCACACAGAATTCGTTGCCCTCGGGGTCGGCCATGAGGACCCAGCCGCCGCCGTCGGGGCGGGTGTGGTCGGCGACCACCCGGGCGCCCAGCGCGAGCGCCCGCTCGACCTCCTCGGCGCGGGTCCGGCCATGGGGCTTGAGGTCGAAGTGGATCCGGTTCTTCACCGCCTTGCCCTCGGGCACCCGCACGAACAGCAACCGCGGGCCGCCCGCCGGGTCCGCGATCAGCGCCTCCGGGTCACCGGGCTTGTCGTCATCGGCGAGCGGCCGGCCGAGCAGCTCGCTCCAGAAGAGGGCGACGTCGTACGGGTCGCCGGTGCAGTCGAAGGTGAGGCTGTGGATGCTGGGGTGACTCTGGCTCAACTGATGTCTCCGTCGGGTTGGGTGTGTCGTGTGCGGTGTCGCGTTACGTGTGGTGCGTACTGCAGGATCGTCCCCTGTTGGCGCGTACTCGACGACCAGGCACCGAGCCGGGGCGGTGCCGACCCTTACGGCGACGGTCGGATACCCCTCGGGCGACGGTTTGCCCTCGGATTCGACAACTCGGCCAAGAACGGCCGTCAACGCAGGGCATCGAGTGCGGCCCTCCGAATGACAGGCGGCGCCTACAAGGTCCTCGTCCACCCTTCCTCGGCCAGACGCCAGTTCGATCATCGACGAGCTCCCGAACGACATCACGGTGCCCCTCGTGCCGGGAGGTCCCTTCACGAGGTGGAGGAGCACCCAGCGGAGGTAGACGGCGAGGCGCACCGCCGGGCCGAAATCGTCGGCAGTCACCTCTGCAAGCGGACTGGCCGTGCACTCCCTGAGGGACACCACACGGACCCAGGAGTACTGGACCCACCTCAGGTGCCCGATCAGCTCGCACATGGACATGAGCAGTTATCCCGGCAGCGGCGTCTTCCGCGCTTCCTGCGGTGACATGCCCTCACAGTTGGCAAGCGCGGTGCCCCGTGCGCAGTCGAGGAAGGTGGTCAACTACATCCGCTCGTCGCAGGCGTGAGGCGTATCGACGCATTTCGTCATCGTCGGCAACCATCCCCGACACCCACCCGAGTGACAAATTAATGCTGGAACCCTGAAGGCGTTCCGCACTTGAGAAAGAATTGAGGTTGGGCACCCTTCGCACCGCGAAGCGCACGGACAAGTGAGATATAGATCTCACCAGGCGGGAACATAAAGCTGTAAATCCACCCACACTCCGTGATCAAAACTTCCTCGACCTCCCTTTTGGTCACTTTGCTCATCCATGTTCAGGCCATACATATGAGGCCCGAACTGCACTGCGGCGCATCCCACTTGCCTTCTCACCAGCACCCGGCCAATCTTCTCCCTGCGCCCCGGACGGCTCGCTCAAGCGCCGCTTCCGGTACACGCGTTGACCATCTGAACGGGGGTTCTGATGAGCGGTTCGCTCCTCTCACTGCACTGCGCGGCCACACACCGGCCGGCCACAGTCACAGCTATCCGCGAAAGGCCTTGGTAGCACCGCGAAGTTCGCCACCGTTGGGTCTGAACTTCCCCTCGCGGAAGACCGAAAACGGTCCGCGAAGTCTGCAGTATCGGCGCCCCGGCATGGACCGTGCGCCTTCGCACACCACACCCAGCCGTGTTCCAACGGCTCAAGCTCGGCGATGCCCAATGGGCATGGCCCGCAAGGGAATTTCATGAAGAGACTTGTAAGCTCCACGCTCACCTCTGTCATCGTGGCTGGCGGTCTGGTGGGCGTCACCGGCTCGCCCGCCTTCGCCGCGTGTGCTCCGGACCCGGTGAAGAAGTACGCCATCTCCAAGAAGTCCACGGTGTACAGGGGGACCAACCTGACCAGCACGTGGATGGACATGACGAGCGCCTCAGAGGTCTCGGTCAGCTACAACAGGAGCAGCACGGCGACCGCGAGCGTCAGCGGTACCGCTGGTATCGAGGCCGAGGCCGGGGTGATCTTCACCAAGGCAAGCACGTCGTTCAGCGTGACCGTCGGCGGAGAGTGGTCCAGCTCCAAGAGCTGGAACTACGAAATGAAGGCCAAGAAGGTCCAGGGCAAGAACCAGGTCCGCATGAGGCTTTTCCACGAAGCCAAGAAGTTCCAGGTCGGCAAGAGCATCACTACTACCAAGCCCAACTGCAAGGGCACCGTCACCAAGCACTCTTGGAACAAGACCATCATCGCTCCGACCAAGCGCAGCAGCAACGACTTCTGGCGCCTTGAGTACAGGCACGTGTAGGACATTCATGAAGGCGGCCCTCCGAGCAATCTTGGCGGGCCTCCTTCGGTCACCACCACCGTTGTCTCTCCGCCAGGGGACGCTTCAGCGGGGTCACCGGGTTTGTCATCGTCGGCCGCGGCGGACGGCCGAGCAGCCTCTCCTGTCATGAGCCGCTCATCCACAGCCCGCCGGGGCCTCCCGGCTGATTTCCTTGACCACACACCGCAGCCCCTGCGGTGCCATCTCCCCCACCCGCCACAGCAGTTCGGCGTACCGCCCGCTGTCCGCCGCCCAGCAGGTCGAGGACGCCCTCGACGGAGTCCGGGGCCTGTGTGACGTTCTCGGGGAAGCACGGAGAGGTCGTGGCTGCGCTGGCCGCCGTCGGGCTCCGGGCACTGCGGATCACCCCTCCAGGGCGCCCTCGGGCGCGAGTACGTCGGTCAGGGACGTGCGCGACGGGCGGATCCGTCTTCTGTCACGGCTCCCTCTTCCACCACGCGCACCTCTCCCTCCCCGGCTATGTCTCCGCCCATCGCGCGCAGTACGGCGTCAGACGCCTCCCGCAGAGACCCGAAACAGGCATGCGGTCGCCGAGTTCCTCCGACCGATGCGTGGACGCCACCGCGTTCACCGTGCAACCGGCCGCGATGCCCGCCGGCGCGTCCTCGACGACCAGGCACCGGGCCGGATCGGCGCCCAGGCGGGCGGCGGCGGCCAGGCAGCCCTCCGATGACGGCTTGCCCTCTCGTACACATCCTCGGCGCACACCCGCACCTCCGGCACCACCAACCCCGTACGGGTGAGCCTGGCCGCAGTGGGCTCCGCACGACTGGAAAAGACGACAGCCCAACGGCCCCGCGGCAACACCCCCAGCAACTCGGCGGCTCCGTCGAAGGCGCGGAACCCGGGCTCCTCCACCGCCATCAGCCGGTCCAGGGCACAGTATTCCTCGGCTGGATCACGCTCCGGAGCCACCAGCCGAGGGATGTCCGCCCGCCACCGCCCTGCATGGTCAGCCACACGGCCTCGGGATCCAGCCCCCGCACCCATGCCCGTCAGACCCGGCCGTGGGCGTCGGCGGTGTCGATCAGCACCCCATCCACGTCGCACAGCACGGCGGCGGCCAATGCCCCCCTGCTGCCACCCGTTGCCCCCCATCACCCGATCGCCGACCCTCAAAACGCTGCAGGGCCTGCCGTACGGCAGGCCCTGCAGCGAGCGAAAGAATGGCCGGTCAGTTCTTCTTGACCGTAGCCCCGGCCTCGTCCGCCGCGCTGTCCTCCAGCGCCTTGAGCGCCGGGTCCAGGACGACGTCCTCGGCGCGGGCCTCGGTCGTGGGGTCCTCCGGGAAGTGGCAGGCCGTCAGGTGGCCGTCCAGGTTGCCGGAGAGCTGGACCAGCGGCGGCTCCTCGGAGGCGCACTTGTCCTGCGCCTTCCAGCAGCGGGTACGGAAGCGGCAGCCGGACGGTGGGGAGATCGGCGAGGGCACGTCACCGGCGAGCCGGATCCGCTCCTTCACCTCGACCTCGTCGTCGATCGCCACCTCGGGCACCGCCGAGAGGAGGGCGTGGGTGTAGGGATGCCGAGGCCGGTTGTAGAGCGAGTCACGGTCGGCGACCTCGACGATCTTGCCGAGGTACATGACCGCGACGCGCTTCGAGAAGTGCCGGACGATGGCGAGGTCGTGGGCGATGAACAGGAACGCGATGCCCAGCTCGTCCTGGACCTTCTGGAGCAGGTTGACGACCTGCGCCTGGATCGACACGTCCAGCGCCGAGACCGGCTCGTCCGCGACGATCAGCTTCGGGTTCAGGGCAAGCGCGCGGGCGACCCCGATGCGCTGGCGCTGGCCGCCGGAGAACTCGTGCGGGAAGCGGTTGTAGTGCTCGGGGTTGAGGCCGACCAGTTCGAGGAGCTCGCGGACCTTCTGCTCCCGGCCGCCCTCGGGGTTGATCCCGTTGACCTCCATCGGCGACTTGATGATCGTGCCGACCGTCTGCCGCGGGTTCAGCGAGGAGTACGGATCCTGGAAGATCATCTGGATCTCGGACCGCACCGGCGCGAGCTGCTTGCGCGAGGCGTGCGTGATGTCCTGATCCTTGTAGGTGATCTTCCCGCCGGTGGGCTCCATCAGCTTGGTGATCAGCCGGCCGGTGGTCGACTTGCCGCAGCCCGACTCACCGACGAGGCCGACGCTCTCGCCGACACCGACGGTCAGGTCGATGCCGTCCACCGCCTGGACCGCACCGACCTTGCGCTTGATCGGGAAGCCGCCGTAGATGGGGAAGTGCTTCGTCAGGCCCTCGACCCTGAGGAGTGTTTCTGCCGCGGTGTCCTTGGAGCCCTGTTGTGCGGGGAGGGTGAGGTTGTCGCTCATGTCTCGGTTCTCCCTAGCGCAGCCGGGGCTGGATCTTGTCGATGAAGATGGTCTGCTTCTGCTCCGCCGTCAGGTGGCAGGCAGAGTCGCGCCCCTCGCCGAGCGACGGCCGCTCGGTGCTGCACCGGTCGCCGGTGACCTCGCCCGTGAACGCGCAGCGCGGGTGGAACGGGCAGCCGCTGGGCGGGTTGAGCAGGCTGGGCGGGGAGCCGGGGATCGGGGTGAGCGCCTGGCTGGTGTCGCCGCCGAGGCGGGGCATCGAGCTGAGCAGACCCCAGGTGTAGGGGTGCGTGGGGTTGCGCAGCACCTCGCGGACACTGCCGCGCTCCACGGCCCGGCCCGAGTACATCACCAGCAGGTCGTCGGCCATGTCGGAGATGACGCCGAGGTCGTGCGTGATGAAGATGATCGCGGAGCCGAACTCCTGCTGGAGGTCCTTGAGCAGGTCGAGGATCTGCGCCTGGACGGTCACGTCGAGGGCGGTGGTGGGCTCGTCCGCGATCAGCAGGTCGGGGTCGCAGACCAGCGCCATGGCGATCATGGCGCGCTGGCGCATACCGCCGGAGAACTGGTGCGGGTAGTCGTCCACGCGCGACTGCGGGTGCGGGATGCCGACCTTGGCCAGCATCTCGATGGTCCGCTGCCGGGCCTCCTTCTTGGAGGCGCCGGTGTGCTTCATGAACGGCTCGGCGATCTGCCGGCCCACCGTGTAGTACGGCGAGAGCGCCGTCAGCGGGTCCTGGAAGATCATCGCCACCTTGTTGCCGCGGAGCTGCTCCAGCTCCTTCTCCTTGGCGGTGACGAGTTCCTTGCCGTCGAGGATGATCTCGCCCTCGACGGTGGTGGTCTTGGGGTTGTGCAGACCGAGGACGGTCAGGTTGGTCACGGACTTGCCGGAGCCCGACTCACCCACGATGCCCAGCGTCTTGCCGCGCTCGACGTCGAAGGAGAGCCCGTCGACGGCCTTGACTATGCCGTCCTCGGTGGAGAACCGCACCCGCAGGTCGCGGACCGAGAGGAAGGCCTCCGGCCCGGTCGGGGCCTTCTCACCTTCGGTCTTGGTCAGAGTGGTCACGGTATTTCTCCTAGCTGAGGCGCACGCGCGGGTCGATGTAGGCGTAGGCGATGTCCACGATGATGTTCAGCATCAGGATGAAGAACGCGCCGAACAGCATCACGCCCATCGTCGCCGGAATGTCCTTGCCTTGAGAGGACTCGACCGCGAGACGCCCGAGGCCGGCCAGGTCGAAGGTGAATTCCGTGACCACTGCGCCGGAAAGCAGCGCGCTCAGGTCCATGCCGATGATGGTGACGATCGGAATGAGTGAACCACGCCAGGCATAACGGAAGAATACGTACCGCTGCTTCATGCCCTTGGCCCGGGCCGTGCGGACGTGCTCCTCCGAGAGCTGTTCAATCATCGTCGAGCGAGCCATACGCGTGTACTGGGCGGTGAAGATGGTGGCCATCACGGCCCAGGGGATCAGCAGGCCCATGAACCAGCCTGCCGGATCCTCGGTGAACGGCACGTACTTGGGGCTCTCCATCCAGCCGGTGCTGAAGACGAAGATGCCGAGGACGATCGGGCCGAGGAAGTAAATCTGGAACGAGCTGAGGACCATCGAGGCGCCGCTGACGGCCTTGTCGACGGCGGTGCCGCGCTTCCAGGCGGCGAGCAGACCGGTACCGAGGCCGAACACCAGGAAGATGATCAGACCACCGATGGTCAGCGACAGGGTGAGCGGGAAGCTGTCGACGATGGAGTCCCAGACGAATTCACCGCTGTTGAAGGAGACGCCCAGGCACGGCGCGGAGCAGTGCCCCACCGCGAAGTCCCGGCCGACGACGATGCCGGACATGAAGTCCCAGAACTGCGTGGTGATGGGCTTGTCGAGGCCGAGGTTCTCTCTGATGACCGCGATGTTCTCGGGGGAGCAGTTCTTGCCGCAGGACAGCTGCGCGAAGTCTTGGGGGATCGTATAGAACAGGAAGAACGTGAAGGCGCCGATCAGGAACATGATGACGACGGCGCCGATCAGCCTGCGGATGAGGAACTGAAGCATGGCGGGTGGATGCTCTCTTCGAAAACGCGGCGGTCGGAGGGGGTGGTACCGACCGCGGGGGTGCGCTCCGCCTGGCGCACACCCCCGCGGATCAGCCGGACTGACGGATTACGGCTGCTTCAGGAACAGGTCGTTGATGTCGATGTAGCTCGACTCCGTGCTGTACCGGGCACCACCAATGTTCGATCCGAAGAGCTGGATCTGCTTCGAGTAGTAGACCGGGGCGGCCGGGTTGATCTCCTCCACGATGCGGTGGTGAGCCTCTTCCCACGTCTTGGCCGCGGCCTCGGGCTCCTCGGTCAGAGCCTTCTTGATCAGCTCGTCGACCTTGGCGTCCTTGATGTGCGAGTAGTTCGACGCACCGTCGGCGACGAGGGTGCCGTCGTAGACCGGGGTGATGACCGTGGACGGGGAGGACCAGTCCTGGCCCCAGCCGGTCATGTAGAGGTCGAACGGGTTGTCCAGCTTGCCGACCTGCTCGTAGAAGCTGGCCCGGTCGATCTCCTTGGCCTGGACGTCGAAGCCGAGCTTGGCCAGCGTGTCCTTGATGATCACCATCTGGGCCTGGCCGCGCGGGGTGTTGGAGTAGGCGTAGGCGAGCTTGGTGCCGTCCTTGACGCCCGCCTCCTTCAGCAGCTCCTTGGCCTTGTCCAGGTCACCGTTGGGCTTCTTCAGCTTGCCGAAGGGGTCGTACTTCGCGTCATAGCCCGGCAGGGTCGGCGCCATCAGACCACCGGCGATCTCACCGCCGTAGCGACCACCGTCGGCCTGGACCATGGCCTGGCTCGGGAGCGCGTAGGTGATCGCGTCGCGGACCTTCTTGTCCTTCATGTTGGCGCTGTCGAGGTTGAACGTCATCTGCCACACGTAGGGCTGGTAGCCCTGGATCGTGCGCTTCTTGGCGTTCGCGTCACCGATGACCTTGGACAGCTGGGCCGGGTCCACCGAGTCGGTGAACTGGATGGCGTTCTTGGCCTCGCCCTGGTCGGCGATCAGGCGCTTGGTCTGGCTGGCCTGCTTGATGGTGGTGGTGAACTGGTAGCCGTCGACGTACTGGTGGCGCACCGAGTCCGTCTTCGGGTCCCACTGGTCGTTCTTGACCAGGGTCAGCGACTTGCCAGCCTTGTACTCGGAGATCTTGTACGGGCCGAGGGCGGCCGGGGCCTTGTCGTACTTCTCCTTCGTGTCCTGCTTCTCGGGCACGATGGCGTAGCCGGCCATGGCCAGGGCCTGGGGGAGGTCCGGGCGCGGCTGGTCGAAGTGGAAGACGACCGTCTTGTCGTCCGGGGTCTCCAGGACGGAGTCCGGCAGGTGCTTGCCCTTGTACGGGCCGTCCGGCAGCGCCTTGCGGTAGTCGGAGCCCGAGAGCCAGCTCTGGACGTAGGACGGGCCGTCGAAGATGACCTTGGAGTACTGGCGCTCGATGGTGTGGCGGACGTCGGCCGAGGTGATGACGTTGCCGTCCTCGTCCTTGACGCCGTCCTTGAGCTTGTACGTCCAGGTCTTGCCGCCGTCGGACGACGTGCCGGAGTCGGTGGCGATGTCACCGACGACCGTCAGGTTGCCCTTGTCGTCCTCCTGGTAGTTCGTCAGCCCGCGGTGCAGGAGGTTGGCGATCTGGCCAGCGTCGGAGACGTAGATCTGCCCCGGGTCCAGGTGGGTCATGTCGGACTGGGCGTAGACGTTGATGACACCGCCGGACTTGGCGCCCTTGACCTCTTCGGCCGGACCGGCGGAGGCGGCGGCGTCCCCGTAGACGACAGGCTTCGACTGCTCGGCGGCGTCGTCCTGGGACTTGGAGTTGTCCTTCGAGTCGCTCTTGCCATTGTCCGCGCAGCCGGCCAGCGCGAGCGAGCCGGCCACGAGGGCGACGGCCACGGCACGCGTGGTGCGGTTTCTGATGGGCTTCATGAGGCCTATGCACCTACCTGTTGATAGTTGTCCACGAGTACTGCCTGACGGTCCGGGGAAACCCGGATCGGGGGTGGCAGTCCCCCCACCCACCAATGGACGATTACCGTCCGGTCTTGGGGTCGAATGCGTCCCGGACGGAGTCGCCGAGAAGGTTGAAGCAGAGCACGAAGACCACCATGGCCACGCCCGGGAAGACCATGAACATCGGGTCCTCTTCATAGACGTCGGCACCGACCGCGAACATGCGGCCCCAGTCGGGGGTGGGCTCGACGAAGCCGACACCTACGAACGAGAGGAAGGCGATCGACAGGATCGTGCTGGGCAGGATGTACGTGCCCTGCACCAGGATCGGGGTGACGATGTTCGGCAGGATCTCCTTGCGCACGATGCGCCAAGGCGAGGCCCCGGACACCTTGGCCGCCTCCACGAACTCGCGCTCACGCAGCGAGAGCACCGAGCTGCGCACCAGACGGGCGAGGCCCATCCAGCCGAGGAACCACATCACCAGGATGATGGACACGGCTCGCAGATACGTCGGCGTCTCGTCGCGCGGGTCGACGAACAGCGCGGTGACGACGGGCATGAAGGCGATGAAGAACAACTGCTGCGGGAAGCCGAGGAAGAAGTCGGTGATCCGGCCGACCCAGTAGTCGACCCGGCCCCCGAAGTAGCCGCCGATCATGCCGATGAGGACACCGGTGCTCACACTGGCCACGGTGACGACGACGGCCATGTACAGCGAGGTCCGCATGCCGTACAGCAGCATCGTGAACACGTCGCGGCCCAGCTTCGGCTCGACGCCGAACCAGAAGTCACCCGACATGCCGCCGAAGGAACCCGTGGGCATCGCGAAGTCGTCGAGCAGGAACGGGAAGTCGGGCTCCTGCGCGTACAGCGTGTAGGGGTTCTTGCCGTACAGGCTCGAAATCACCGGCGCGAGCGCGGCGATCACGAAGAAGAAAATCACTACGCACGCGGAGATGACTCCCGTACGGTCCCGCTTGAAGCGTTGCCACATCAACTGGCCGGGGGAACGACCCTCAAGCTTCGTCTCACCCTTGGCGACCTCTGCGGCCGTCTCGAGCTCGGGGTCCAAGGCGACCGTGGACCCTGAGCCCTCGGCCTTGGTTGGACTGGTCATGTCTGTTCTTCCCCCGGGGGGTTGGAGAGTTGAGCGCAGCACAGTTACCGACAGGTTCTGTGGTTTGGGGGAACTTTCGCCAAATGGGTCAACGCGCGTCAAGGGCGGAAGGCATAGGGATCTCCCTACCGTCCATATTTTGAGCAAAAATTGCAAAGATTGACACCTGGTCGCGCTTGACAGACGGTAAGAGAATCCGGCGAAGCGGACATTCGGGGTACGATTTTTGTTTACATGTCCGAAACTTGATCGCCGGAACACCGATATCCGAACAGCGCTTCACAGCCCACCGACAGTGAACCGAAGGTTCCCAGCCGGAAGTCCAGCCTCCCCCGCACACCCTTCACACCCTTCCCGGAATCCCCAGCATCCCCACAGGATCTTCCTGTATGCGGATACACCTGAGACCCGGCCCTCCCCACGAAGTGGAGAACCGGGGCTTACCGGCGTTGCGGCGGAAGCGTCGAGGGACACTCCGGTACGTGCTGCCGTTCGGAGTCTACACGCGTAGCGGGGTTCGGAGGAGGCCCTGGACCGGCCGATCCCGGGACAGCCGGTCCGCTCCTCTGCCGCCACGGCGGGTGCCGGACGGTACTCCTCCGCGTGGCGCACGCCACCACCGGAGATGGCCCGGCCCGGTCACCCGCGGACGCGTGCGACCGGGCCGGATCCCTGTCCGTCAGCCGTGCTTGGCGCGGCTCGCGGAGCGGGCGCGCTCGCGGGCGTCCAGGTTCACCTTGCGGATGCGAACCGCCTCCGGGGTGACCTCGACACACTCGTCGTCGCGGCAGAACTCCAGGGACTGCTCCAGGGAGAGCTTGCGCGGCGGGACGATCGCCTCGAACGAGTCGGCCGAGGAGGACCGCATGTTCGTGAGCTTCTTCTCCTTGGTGATGTTCACGTCCATGTCGTCGGAGCGCGAGTTCTCGCCGACGATCATGCCCTCGTACACCTCGGTGCCGGGGTCGGTGAACAGCACGCCGCGCTCCTGGAGGTTCGTCATCGCGAACGCGGTGACGGCGCCGGCCCGGTCGGCCACCAGCGAACCGTTGTTACGGGTCGCCAGCACGCCGAACCAGGGCTCGTGGCCCTCGTGGATGGAGTGCGCGATACCGGTGCCGCGCGTACCCGTGAGGAACTCCGTACGGAACCCGATGAGCCCGCGGGAGGGCACGACGAACTCCATGCGCACCCAGCCGGAACCGTGGTTGGACATGTTGTCCATCCGGCCCTTGCGGACGCCCATGAGCTGCGTGACCGCGCCCATGTGCTCCTCGGGCACGTCGATCGTCATGCGCTCGACGGGCTCGTGGACCTTGCCGTCGATCTCCTGGGTGACCACCTGCGGCTTGCCGATGGTCAGCTCGAAGCCCTCACGGCGCATCTGCTCGACCAGGATGGCGAGCGCCAGCTCACCACGGCCCTGGACCTCCCAGGCGTCGGGACGCTCGGTCTCCAGGACACGGAGGCTGACGTTACCGATCAGCTCGCGGTCGAGACGGTCCTTGACCTGCCGGGCAGTGACCTTGCGGTCCTTGACCACGGCCTTGTTCTCGGCGCCCTTGCCCGTGCCGCCGCGGCCGACCATCGGCGAGGTGTTCGTACCGATGGTCATGGAGATCGCCGGCTCGTCGACCGTGATGAGCGGCAGCGCGATCGGGTTCTCGGGGTCGGCGAGGGTCTCACCGATCATGATGTCCGGGATACCGGCGACGGCGCAGATGTCACCCGGGCCCGCCATCTCGGCGGGCTTGCGGGTGAGCGCCTCGGTCATCATCAGCTCGGTGATGCGGACGTTGGACATCGTGCCGTCACGCTTGATCCACGTGACGGTCTGGCCCTTGCGCAGCTCGCCCTGCTCGACGCGGAGCAGCGCGATACGGCCGAGGAAGTTGTCGGCGTCCAGGTTGGTGACGTGCGCCTGGAGCGGGGCCTCCTCGTCGTACGACGGGGCCGGTACGTGCGACAGGATCGTGGAGAAGAACGGCTCCAGGCTGTTGCTGTCGGCCGGGACGGTGCCGTCCTCCGGCTTCGTCAGCGAGGCGACACCGTCACGCGCACACGCGTAGACGATGGGGAACTCGATCTGCTCCTCGTCCGCGTCCAGGTCCAGGAAGAGGTCGTAGGTCTCGTTGACGACCTCGTCGATCCGGGAGTCCGGGCGGTCGGTCTTGTTGATGCACAGGATGACCGGCAGGCGCTGCTGGAGCGCCTTGCGCAGCACGAACCGGGTCTGCGGCAACGGCCCCTCGGAGGCGTCGACCAGCAGAACCACGGCGTCCACCATCGACAGACCGCGCTCGACCTCGCCACCGAAGTCGGCGTGGCCCGGGGTGTCGATGATGTTGATGGTGATGACGTCCCCCCCGTCCTTCGGGTGGTACTTCACCGCCGTGTTCTTGGCGAGGATCGTGATGCCCTTCTCACGCTCCAGGTCGTTCGAGTCCATCATGCGGTCGTCGAGCGACTCGGCGGCGTGCGCGGCGAAGGCACCGGCCTGCTTGAGCATGGCGTCGACCAGGGTGGTCTTGCCATGGTCGACGTGGGCGACGATGGCAACGTTGCGGATGTCGTGGCGCGTGGCCATAGTGAGGCGCTTCTCCCGGGTGTGAGGACGGCCTGCGCTGACATCTGTGTCGCGCGGACCCTGCCGGGCTGGACACGCCACGGCCTCACCCCATCGTACGGGGCCGCGGGCGCAGGGGCGCCCCGGGCTGCTCCGGCCCAGCTCAGACCGGTTCATTCCCAGCTCAGGGCGCTCCCGCGCGACTCAGGCCGCCTTGGCCGCCCGCGAACCGGCCGGACACAGCTCCTCGGCCGCGGCCCGCCCGGCCGCTCCCTCCGGCGGAGTGTCGCAGGACAGGAATCCCTTGCCGACCGTCTCCCAGGTGTGCACGTGGCCCCGCACCGGCTCGGCGTCCTCGCAGGTGTAGCCGAAGTCGGCGTCGACGAACCCGATCTGGTTCCAGAGGTAGTACGCGCCTTCGAGTTCCCCGGCATGCCGGCCGAAGACCGCCTCCTCGGGCCGCTCCTCCTCGGGCCGCTCCTCCTCGGACGGGCCCGTGAGCGGCTGCTCCACCTTCAGATGCGCGCCGAGCGCCTTGATCACCCGGGCCGGAGCCACCCCGGCGGGCACGCCGCTGACCGTGGGCCGGTGGACCGTGTCGGCGTCCAGCGGTTCCAGACGGGTCGCGTAGGAGCTGTCCCCTTCGCGAAGGTGACCGGCTCGCCGAGTGCCGTCAGCTTCGTCCGGTGCCGGACGCCGGACCAGGCGTACTCGCCGTCCGTGCAGGACGCGGCCCGTGCGCGACCGTCGTCCCGGGCGGCCCCGTCACCGGAATCCCCCGTGCAGGCCGTCGCCCCCACCGCCACCACCAACGCCGCCGCACCCACCGCGCAGCTCCGGCGTACCGAGTCGTACATCACCCGGTCCCCTCCCCTCCCCGTACGTCGGCCGCCGCCCCGCTTCGTACGGGGGGCGGCGGCCGAGGTCCGTGAGGAATGATCTCCTACTTCTTCGTGGGCCGCGCCGGTCCCTTCGCGCCCTTCTTCAGGAACCCCATGTCCTCGTAGACCGGGGTCTGGAAGCCGAAGGCACCCGCGTTGGCCAGGGTGGTGCGGGCGGCGACGAGTTGGGGCCGCTGATAGAGAGGGATGGATCCGGCGGCGGCCCAGATCCGGGCGTCCGCCTTACGGATCAGAGAGCGGGTCTTGGACTCGTCGAGGGTGGATACGGCCTGGTCGAAGAGCTGGTCGACCCGGTCCGTGCCGACGCGCGTGTAGTTCTGCTCGACGCTCAGCGAGCCGTCGGCCGCGGGCACCGGCTTGGCGTAGATCGGCCGGGCGTCGGTGGCGGGGTACGCGGAGGTCGGCCAGGAGTACAGCGCGAGGTCGTACTGGCCGTTGGCGATGTGGTCCTTGAAGTAGCTCTCGTCGGCGACCTTCGTGATCTCCGTACGGATCCCTACGCGCTCCAGCATCGCCGCGATCCGCTCACCGACGGCCCGCAGCGACTCCGTCCCCGGCCCGTCCGGCAGCACGAACCGCAGCGTCAGGAGCTTGCCGTTCTTGGCCAGCGGCCCCCGCGCGGCATCGGCGGGCGCACGCGTCCCCTGTGGCGCGTACGCGCCGGGCGCGCCGCCCGGCTTGAACTGCTTGCCGTCCTGCGCGAGGTTCGCGTCGGCGTCGTACGGCTTGTTGTCCTCTCCGGCGGTGTACGTGCTCTCGTCCTCGGAGGAGCCTGATTCGCCGGAGGCGGAGGCGGAGGCGGAGGCAGAGGCGGACGCAGAAGCAGAAGCGGAGGCAGAAGCGGAGGCAGACGCAGAGGCAGAGGCAGACGCAGAGGCGGACTTGCCGGAACCGGGACCGGAGCCGGACTTCCCGGAACCGGGCTTGTCGGAACCGGGCTTGTCGGAACCGGGCTTGTCGGAGCCTGAGGCGTCCTTCGTCTTGGGCTTCTCCCCCTCCGCGCCGGCCGCCTTCCCGCTCTCCTCGGGCTGGACGGGTTCCAGGGGGCCGCCCTGTTCCCATCCGGCGTCGGCGAGCAGGGCCCGCGCCTCGTCGGCGTCCTGGTCGCCGAGGGCACCGCTGTTGTCGGCGTAGGCGGCCTGGCCGGCGAGAGCCAGATGGCTGCCGACCGGTTCGGCGGGCAGGCCGAGGGGCTCCAGGACGAGAGCGGCGAGTTTCTCGCGGTCGAGCGCGCGGGCCACGGCGCGGCGGACACGCTCGTCGGCGAGGGGGCCGTCCGAACCGTTCAGGGCGAGCTGGGTGAAGGCGGGTTCCAGGGACCGGCGGACGGCGAAACCGCGCAGGGCGGACTGCTGGGCGGTGTACTCGGCGAGAGCCGCACGCCGCTTCTCCCGGGCGCTGGTCTCGTCGCCCGCGGCCTTCTCGTCCGAGCCGTGCGCGACGGCCCAGGACCGAAGCGACTTCGCGGGGGTCAGGCCGGGGCCGTGGGCGGGGCCGCCCTCCTGGGCCAGGGTGCCGCTTTGCGAGGGAGGAGCACCGGCGCCCTGCGACTTCTTCCTGTCACGGGAGGCGAGCATGATCCGCTCGGCCTGCACCGAGTCGATCTCGGCGATGTCGACCTGGTCCTCGGCCAGCGCCTTGGCCCGCTCTGCGCGCGGTACGGCGCGCAGCACCAGCTCGGAGAGCTTGGCGGGGCGGCCCCACCAGCGGGGGTTGCGGGTGAGCGTGACCTCGCCGCCCTTGCGGTCGACGTCCTTCAGCGCGAACGGCCCGGCGGTGACCTTGAGCCTCTTGCGGGCGTCGTCGTTGAAGGAGTCGGGGGTGCCCATCACCTGCTTCGGGTACAGCGGCGAGAAGAGCGACCTCCAGTCGGCGTACGGGCGGGCGAAGGTGACCCGGACCTCCAGGTCGTTGTCGCCGCGTTCGATCTTCTCGATGCGTTCGTAGCCGGCGTTCCTGGCGGTCCAGTACGCGGAGTCCTTGCCGGACAGGGCACGCCACTGCGCCGCGAAGTCGGCGGCGCCGATCTCCCGGCCGTCGCTCCACACCGCCTCCTGGTGGAGCTTGTAGAGGACGACCTGGCGGGGCTCGCGTTCGACGACCTTCGCTGACTCCAGGTAGTCGGTGTTGAGCTGCGGGCGTCCGCTGGTGTCGAGGCGGTACATCGACGGCAGTACGGCGCCGGCGATCCGTGCCGTGGCCGGGTCGGCGTCCGACTGGAACACGTTCAGCGTCTCCGGTACGGCGTCGACGGCCCAGCGCAGGGTGCCGCCGTCGACGACGAGGTTCCGCGCGGCCGGCGCGATGTCCTGTCCGGCGACGGGTCTGCCCGCCGGGTCCTCCTCACCGCATCCGCTCAGCACGGGCATCGTGAGCACGCCGGCAACCAGGAACGCCAGGGAGCAGCGCGGGGGGCGCGGTCGAACGCGGTCGTGGGGAATCGGCATCACTGCGACCTCCTCGCTCCGCGGTGGGAGAACGGGGACGGGGGCGGCTCTGATCACGTTCGGCGGTATATGGAGCTGATCAGACGGATGCGGCCCACTGAAGAGGACGGGGGCCTCGCGGGTGCGCCGACACGACGGCGAGCCCCCGGGAACCCACCCGTTCGGACGCCTGACAGCTCGGGTGGGTTCGGGTGCGTCGGCGGGTGCGGGTCCGGTGGGGGCTGGTCGCGCAGTTCCCCGTGCCCCCAAGAGATCAGGCCCCTGCGGGCCTGATCTCTTGGGGGCACGGCCCTGCGGGCCTGAGAAGCACGGGGCGCAGCCCCTGCTTTTCAGGGGCGCGGGGAACTGCGCGAGAAGCCCCACCGGGTCCGCAGACAAGAACCCACCCCAGCCCCCCGAGCTGCCCCACGCAAAAGAACCCCGCACACCGCTTCCCACCGGCAGGTGTGACGCGCGACACTCGCAGGCGCATGAACATTGCCGCCTTGGGGCCACCGCCCCCTGAAAGCGAGGGCAAGTCATGTCCGTGCACGACGACTTGACGGCAGTCCGGCGCTGCCTGGACGAACTGACCCGGTCCGTACGCCGCCTGGAACAGCAACTCGGCGGCAGCGGCCTGGAGATACGCCGCGTCCGAACCGACGCCGACCACCTGCGCGAGAGCGTCGCGTTGCTCGGTGAGGCCGCCCCCGAACTGGCGAAGCCGCGCCGCCCCGACCTGGTCCCCATCCCCGACACCCCGTACGACAGTTCCCTGTGGACGGACTCGGACGACGAGGGCCTCGGCGCCCGCGACCGCCGCGCACCCTGACCGCCGTAACCGACCACCACAAGAACCCAAGACCGAGAACCCGAGCCCCCCGAACCCGAGACCGAGAACCCGAGCCCCCGAACCCGACACGCCAAGAACCCGACCGGGAGTCCCCCGTTGGCCACTGGTACGGAACCACCGGCAACAGAACCCCATCCACAGCGCGGCGGCGTGCGGAGCCGTACGCGCGCCGCGATCTCCGCCCCGCATCTGCGCACCGACCGCTGGTGGCTGGCCCCCGCCGCCACGGCCGCCGGGCTGCTGGCCTTCATCGTGTACTCGACCTGGCGGGCCTTCGCCGACGCGCACTACTACGCGGCCCCCTACGTCTCGCCGTTCTACTCGCCCTGTCTGGCGGAACGCTGCGAGCCCATGCGTGGCGGCCCCAACTGGGAGATCCTCGGCGGCTGGTGGGGCATCTCACCGGCGATCATCATCCTGATCTTCCCGCTCGGCTTCCGCCTGACCTGCTACTACTACCGCAAGGCCTACTACCGCGGCTTCTGGGCGTCCCCGCCCGCCTGCGCGGTGGCCGAGCCGCACAAGAAGTACTCGGGCGAGACCCGCTTTCCGCTGATCCTGCAGAACCTCCACCGGTACTTCTTCTACGCCGCCCTGCTGGTCGCCGGCATCCTCACGTACGACACGGTCCTGGCCTTCCGCGACGAGCACTACGAGTGGGGCCACATGGGCCTCGGCACTCTCGTGTTCCTCGTCAACATCGTGCTGATCTGGGCGTACACCCTCTCTTGCCACTCGTGCCGGCACATCGTCGGCGGCAAGCTCAAGCACTTCTCCAAGCATCCCGTGCGCTACCGGATGTGGCAGTGGGTCGGGAAGCTCAACGCCCGCCACATGCAGCTCGCCTGGGCGTCGTTGGTGAGTGTGGCGCTCGCCGACTTCTACGTGTACCTGGTCGCGTCCGGCGCCTTCGACGATCCGACCCTCTTCTAACCGACAAAAGGTGCTTCTGAATGTCCGTGGTCGAACGCCAGGAGTGGGACGTCGTCGTGATCGGCGCCGGCGGTGCCGGGCTGCGCGCCGCGATCGAGGCCCGTGAGCGGGGCGCCCGTACGGCTGTGATCTGCAAGTCCCTGTTCGGTAAGGCCCATACGGTGATGGCCGAGGGCGGCATCGCGGCCGCCATGGGCAACGTCAACTCCGGTGACAACTGGCAGGTCCACTTCCGCGACACCATGCGCGGCGGCAAGTTCCTCAACCAGTGGCGGATGGCGGAGCTGCACGCCCGCGAGGCACCCGACCGGGTGTGGGAGCTGGAGACCTGGGGTGCCCTCTTCGACCGTACGAAGGACGGCCGCATCTCGCAGCGCAACTTCGGCGGCCACGAGTACCCGCGCCTCGCCCACGTCGGTGACCGTACGGGCCTGGAGCTGATCCGCACGCTCCAGCAGAAGATCGTCGCCCTCCAGCAGGAGGACCACAAGGAGACGGGCGACTACGAGTCCCGGCTGAAGGTCTTCCAGGAGTGCACGGTCACCCGGGTGTTGAAGGACGGCGAGCGGGTGTCCGGCGTCTTCGGCTACGAACGCGAGTCGGGCCGTTTCCTCGTCCTCGAAGCGCCCGCCGTCGTCATCGCCACCGGTGGCATCGGCAAGTCGTTCAAGGTGACGTCGAACTCGTGGGAGTACACGGGCGACGGCCACGCGCTGGCGCTGCTCGCGGGCGCGCCGCTTCTGAACATGGAGTTCGTGCAGTTCCATCCGACGGGCATGGTCTGGCCGCCGTCGGTGAAGGGCATCCTCGTCACGGAGTCGGTGCGCGGTGACGGCGGGGTGCTCAGGAACTCCGAGGGCAAGCGGTTCATGTTCGACTACATCCCGGACGTGTTCAAGGAGAAGTACGCGCAGTCCGAGGAGGAGGGCGACCGCTGGTACGAGGACCCGGACCACAACCGGCGCCCGCCCGAACTGCTGCCGCGCGACGAGGTGGCGCGGGCCATCAACTCCGAGGTGAAGGCGGGCCGGGGATCACCGCACGGCGGGGTCTTCCTGGACGTGTCCACCCGGATGCCGGCGGAGACCATCCGCCGTCGGCTCCCCTCGATGTACCACCAGTTCAAGGAGCTGGCGGACGTCGACATCACGGCGGAGGCGATGGAGGTCGGGCCCACCTGTCACTACGTGATGGGCGGTATCGCGGTCGAGTCGGAGACGGCGGCGGCACGCGGGGTGCCGGGCCTGTTCGCGGCCGGTGAGGTGGCCGGCGGTATGCACGGATCCAACCGGCTGGGCGGCAACTCCCTCTCCGACCTGCTGGTGTTCGGCCGACGGGCCGGGCAGCACGCGGCCGGGTACGCGGCGGGACTGACCGGGGCGCGACCGCCGGTGGACGACATCGAGGTCGACACGGCCGCCGCCGAGGCGCTGCGGCCGTTCTCCGCCGAGGGGCCGGCGCCGGGCCTGGAGGCCGGTCGGCCGCCGGAGAACCCGTACACCCTTCATCAGGAACTGCAGCAGGCCATGAACGACCTGGTCGGCATCATCCGCCGTGAGGGCGAGATGGAGCAGGCGCTGGAGAAGCTGGCCGACCTGCGGGTCCGGGCGCGCCGGGCGGGTGTGGAGGGGCACCGGCAGTTCAACCCCGGCTGGCATCTCGCCCTCGACCTGCGGAACATGCTGCTGGTCAGCGAGTGCGTGGCACGGGCCGCGCTGGAGCGCACCGAGTCGCGCGGCGGGCACACCCGCGAGGACCATCCGACGATGGACCGCGGCTGGCGCCGGATCAACCTGCTCTGCCGGCTCACCGGTCCGACGGGCGGGCCGGAGACCTGGGACCCCGTCGTCGCCCAGATCGCCCTCACCCGTGAGACCACCGAAGCCATCCGTCCCGACCTGCTCGCCCTCTTCGACAAGGAGGAGCTGGTCAAGTACCTCGCCGAAGAGGAGCTGTACGAGTGAGCAGCTACGAGGAGCCGCGGTCATGAACGGTCAAGGAGACGGGGGCATGAGCGGCTACGAGGCCGGCTTCAAGGTGTGGCGGGGTGATGCGCGGGGCGGTGGCCTGGAGGATTTCAAGGTCGAGGTGAACGAGGGCGAGGTGGTCCTCGACATCGTCCACCGCCTCCAGGCGACCCAGGCCCCCGACCTCGCCGTCCGCTGGAACTGCAAGGCGGGCAAGTGCGGTTCGTGTTCCGCGGAGATCAACGGCCGTCCCCGGCTGATGTGCATGACCCGGATGTCGGTGTTCGAGCGGGACGAGACGATCACCGTCACCCCGCTTCGGGCCTTCCCGGTCGTCCGCGACCTGGTCACGGACGTCACCTTCAACTACGTCAAGGCGCGTGAGGTCCCGGCCTTCGTGCCGCCCGAGAAGCTCGGCCCCGGCGAGTACCGGATGATGCAGGAGGACGTGGACCGCCCGCAGGAGTTCCGGAAGTGCATCGAGTGCTTCCTCTGCCAGGACACCTGCCATGTCGTCCGCGACCACGAGGAGAACAAGTCGGCCTTCGCCGGCCCGCGCTTCCTGATGCGCGTCGCGGAACTGGACATGCACCCGCTGGACGCTGCGGAGGACACCGGCCTGGACCGCAAGAAGACGGCCCAGGACGAGCACGGCCTCGGCTACTGCAACATCACCAAGTGCTGCACCGAGGTCTGCCCCGAAGGCATCAAGATCACGGACAACGCGCTGATCCCGCTCAAGGAGCGTGCCGTGGACCGCAAGTACGACCCACTGGTGTGGCTGGGCTCGAAGATCAGGAGGCGTTCCTCAACCGGGTGAGGGCCTGCGCGGGGCGGTCGCGACGTGCGGAGCCCTCACGGGGGCGCGGGGCCGTCACGAGGTGCGGAGCCCTCACGGGGTGGTGACGCGGCCAGGGCGGGTCGCGAGGTACGACAGCACCGTGTCGGTGACGATGAGGATCAGGCCCGCGAGACCGAACGCGTCCACGCGTTCGGTCGCCACGGCGACGCACCACAGGCCCAGCCCCGCACTGCCGCTGAGCGTGGCCCACCCCCACAGCACCGGCCGCAGCGTGCTGCGTCGCAGCCACGGCAACATCCACTGCGTACGGATCGCGACGACGCCGAACACGGTCGTGGCCACCATGGCCGCCGCGAGGAACCCGATCCCGACGGTCGCCAGCATGCCCCGCCTCCCCCCTTGCGAACGAGGCGATCATGGCATGCACTCGCCACCGGGACCAGCCTCCGCCTCCCCACTTCGCCGCACCCCACTCGCGACCGCGCGACACCGGCCATACGCTCCCAAATGTGACGTCGCGTCTGAGAAGAAGCCGAGCGCGGGGCGCCACGTCGCACATAGCCGTGCGTGTGGCCCACACCGCGTTCGGCGGGCTGGCAGCCATGGCCTGGCTCCTGCTGCCCACGACAACGGAGCCGGCCGGGAGCCAGGCCGCTGAGCGGCACGCCGACCAGCTGTCCGTCGGCGTGCGGCCCGTGACTCCGGTCGGCGGTGAGCTGTTCAGGGCCCCGGCCCCGGACGAGCCGCTCGTGGTCCCGCCGGTGGGCGATCGACCCACGGGCCCGGTCGGCCCCGGACGGTCCACGGTCCCGGCCATCAGCGGGCTGCCCGCGACTCCGGCCGTCGGCGCGTGGTTCGCGGCTCCCCCGGTCGGCGGGGCCGCTCCGGCCGACGACGAGGGCTCCGGGGCGGATCTGATCCTGCCGGTGGCCGCCGCGGGTACGGCTGTCGCCGTGGCCGCGTACTCACTCGTACGACGTCGGCGCCGCGCCCAGCTGCGCACGACCCCGACCGGCACCTTCGAACCGCCGACCACGCCGCTGCCCGACCTCCACCGCCGGGCCCAGCGGCTCCTCGTCGAGACCGACGACAGCGTCCGCACAAGCGCCGAGGAACTCCGCTTCGCGGCGGCCCGGCCGGGCCGGCGTGCCGCCGAGCCGCCT
>NZ_LRTR01000178.1 GCF_001550375.1 Streptomyces europaeiscabiei
AACCATCCACCGCCGACCCCGCCAGCCCGGCCAGCCCGGCCGACCCCGCCGACCCCGCCAGCCCCGCCAGCCCCGCCAGCCCCGCCAGCAACAGTGACACCCAGCCGCACCCGGAGAGGGCGGTAGCTCGTGGCGAAGCGGAGCCGCAGGGGGAAAGCCCGGTCGGCCACGACGAACCCGAACCACCCACAGCCGACCCCACCGACCCCAGCGGCCCCCAGCCGCACCCGGAGGAGTCACCGGGGGCTGAATCGGGCGGGCCTCTCGTGGAGGGCAGGCTTGCGCAGGGCGCGGTCGCGCTCGACCCGGCCATGGCCTTTGCGGAGACGCCCGCGGCTCGGGACGCGGTGCAGCCGTTCGTGGAGGCGTTGGCGGATGCGCGGGGGGAGCTGGTGGGGGCCTGTCGAGCGGCTCTGCTGTGGGAGGAGGAGCGTGACGCCCTGTCGCCCGACGAGGAACGCGCGCTGCTGGCGGAGATCCTCGTCCGGTGCACGACCGCACAGCGGCGGCTGGACACGGCGACGCCTGCCTTCGATCAACTCCGCGCCCTGGAAAGGGACATCACCCCGGCCCTGGAGTGCGCGGAGTCCCGCTTCCGCGAGCTGACCGGCCGTACGGCGACCGCGACCACCACTCTCACCGCGCTCCGCGACGGCTACGCCCCGGCCGCCTCCCTCCCCGTCACCGGCCACGTCGAACAGGCCAAGGACCGCCTGGTCTTCGCCACCACCGAGCTGAACCGCGCCCGCCAGGCCGCCTACCCGGGCGACCTGCACACCGCGGCCGTACACCTACGGGCCGCCGAGGGCGCGATCGACCAGGCGGACATGTTCGTGACCGGGGTGGAGCGGCTCGCCGCCGAGCTGGCGCACGCTGCGGGGACCGTCGAGCAGGGCGCCCCGCGCACCGGCTCGTACGACGACCCGCTCGACGTCCTCCGCCGGCAGGGCCACTGGCTCCTCCCGGCCCGCAGCGCGGTCGCCGCGGCAGCCGATTTCCTCACCACGCACCGGGGAGCGGTGGGGGCGACGGCCAGGGCCCGACTGTGGGAGGCGGAACGGCACCTGGCGCAGGCGATGCCGGCGGATTCCGGCGAGCGGGACGAGAGTGACGGGACCACCGAGAACACCCGGCACACCCAACGGGCCCACGCCCTCGCCCAGGAGGCCCGGCACCTGGCCGAACAGGATGTCCGGGCGTACGGCAACCCGTACGGCGGCCCCGTCGGCGACGGCCTGGCCGGCGCCCTGCTGGGCGGCATCGTCCTCGGCGAGCCCCCCGACGGAGACGGCCGGGCCGACCTACGGGGCCCCGCCTGCTACGGCGGAACGGCGACCCGCGCCCGCAGAACGGCGGGCGGCCAGTTCTGAACACACGAGCAGGACCGAGTACACCTAGAACAGGCTCAGCAACGCCTCCGCCGGATCCGTCAGCCCGTGCTCCCCACCCGGCAGCGGCAGTTCGAACCACACCGTCTTGCCGCGAGGCGTCCGGCGGGACCCCCACGCGGCGGACAGCAGGCCGACCAGTTGGAGCCCACGCCCGCCCTCGTCCGTGTCGCGGGCCCGGCGCCGACGGGGCTGCACGAGGCCCGCGTCCCACACCTCGCACACAAGTGTTCTGTCGAGGAGGAGCCGGAGCCGTATCTCACCCTCGCCGTACCGCAGGGCGTTGGTGACCAGCTCGCTGACCAGCAGTTCCGCCGTGTCGATGAGGGGCTCAAGGTCCCAGGCCTGCAACCGGGCGCGGGCGTACTCGCGGGCGCGGCCCACGCTGCGCGGCTCACGCGGCAGGGTCCAGTCGCCGACGGAGTCCTCCGGCAGTCCCTGGACACGGGCCATCAGCAGCGCGATGTCGTCCTCGCCGTGGTGGGTGTCGAGGGTGCTGAGGACGTGGTCGCAGACGTCCTCCAGCGACCGGGGCTTGCCGGCGCGCAGCGCGGTCGGCGGCTGGGCGGGGTCCGTGAGCGCGCCGACGAAGGCCTGGAGGCCCTCGTCGAGGGGATGGTCGCGGGATTCGACCAGTCCATCCGTGTAGAGCGCCAACAGTGCGCCTTCGGGTAGTTCGACCTCCACCTCCTCGAACGGCTCGCCGCCGACGCCGAGCGGCATACCGGGGGGCACGTCGAGCATCAGCGCGCTCTCGCCCGGCTCGACCAGCACCGGCGGCAGGTGACCCGCGTTGGCGAAGGTGCAGCGGCGGGTCACCGAGTCGTAGACGGCGTAGACGCAGGTGGCGAGGTAGACCTCGGCGAGGTCCTTGTCGCGGGGGCGGCTGGCGGAGGTGCGGGAGGCCGACTGACCACCGCCGGGGGTGCCGAGGCCACGGGCGATCTCGTCGAGCGCCGAGAGGACCTCGGCGGGTTCGAGGTCCAGCAGGGCCAACGTGCGGACAGCCGTGCGAAGTTCACCCATCGCCACCGCTGCCCGCAGTCCGCGGCCCATCACGTCGCCGACGACGAGTGCCGTGCGGTGGCCGGGGAGTTCGATGACGTCGAACCAGTCGCCGCCGACCTCGGTGGCCGCGTTGCCCGGCAGATAGCGGCAGGCGATGTCGAGCCCGGAGGCCTCGGGGTCGCCCGGCGGCAGCAGGGAGCGCTGCAGGATGAGGGCGCGCTCGTGTTCACGGCGGTAGAGGCGCGCGTTGTCGATACAGACGGCGGCGCGTGCGGCCAGTTCGACGGCGAGGCCCCGGTCGCGTTCACCGAACGGCTCGCTGCCCTTCGTGCGGGAGAACTGCACGAGTCCGACGACGGTGTCGTGCGCGACCATCGGCACGGCGAGCGTCGACTGGATGAGGCCCCCGTCCTCGGGCACCTGCTGGGGGCGGGCGGTGCGCAGGGCGTCCGCGCAGGGCGAGTTGAACGGGTAGTGGTGGACCGCGCCGACGTCCACGGGGGCGGGTCCGCCGACGAAGGGCGCGTCGGAGACGGCGCTGGCGAAAGCGACCCGGCGCAGGTCGCCGCTGCCGTCGGCGAGTCCGGGCGGGGTCTCGTCACCCATCAGGAGGCCCTGGTAGAGGTCGACGGTGGCGAGGTCGCAGAAGCCCGGGACGACGACGGCGAGGAGTTCGCGGGCGGTGGTCTCCAGGTCCAGGGAGTTGCCGATGCGCGTCCCGGCCTCGTTGAGGAGGGCGAGATTCCGGCGGGCGGCGGCCGCTTCACGGGCGGCGGAGCGGCGGGCCGTGATGTCGGTGGCGAGCCAGGCAATGCCGATGGGGCGGCCGGTGCCGCTGTGCACGCGGAAGAGGTTGACGGACCAGTGGCGGCGCTCTTCGGAGCCGGGCACGAAGCCCGTGATGTGCATGTCCGTGACCGAGTCGCCGGTCTCCATGACCCGGCGCAGGGTCGCCTCGACCCGCTCGGCCTCCGGGGACTGCAGATAGTCGTGGACGCCGCGGCCGCGGTGGTCGTCGGCCACGCCGCCGTAGATGGAGGCGAAGCGATGGTTGGCGCGCCTTACCCGAAGATCGGCGTCTATCAGAAGGAACCCGAACGGAGATTGGCCGAAAATCGCCTGCGAAGCAGCAAGGTCGGTCTCTATCCGGCGCAGGGTCCGGACGTCCACGACGATGCACACGGCGGCCCGTTCGCCGCCCTCCACCGTGGTGGGCATCACATAGACCTCGGCGAGTCCCTCCACCCCTTCGGGACCCGGCACACGGAAGGGGACCACCCCGGTCCACTCCCGGCCGTCGAGGACCTCGGCCATTTTCCGCTGGCCCTCTTCACGCCGGTCGGGGTCGATGAACGCCTCGATGGGGTCCATCCCCACGGCCCGCTCGGCCGATATTCCGAACAACTGCTCGGCGCGCAGACTCCACTGGTCGACGAGCCCGTCAGGACCGATCGAGAACGAGGCGACCTTGATGTATTCGTACATGGACCCCGGCGGGCTGGTCTGCCACATCGAGTCACCGGTCCCGTGACCACCCATGACACTTGCGCCACCGCCGGAACCGCCTGCCCCACGGACACGCGCGCCGGGCGTTCGCCCCTCGGACTCACGGCCCACACACAGACCGCCCGTCGGACCGTCACCCGTTTTGTCGCGTGCGGCCCCGCTGTCGCGAGTGGCTCCGCCCAGGCCGGAATCGTCTGCGGCCTCGGGCCTCGCGCGGTCCGACGGGTCCTTGGAACCCGTGGACTCCGTGGCCTTCGCTGGTATCTCGCTCACGCGAACCGTCCCCTCCAGCTCACCGCGTCCGGCTTCGGTCACCAGGGGCGGCTGCCCGCAGTATCCAGCACTACGGCGCCGCACAACACGGTGTTCACGATCACAGCACGGTCCCGATCGTTTTTGGACCGGCCGGAACATACTCCCAAGTCTTCTAACCAGGCGACGCCCTCTCGAATCAAAGACTCCTGCCAGCCCTACTGGCTTGAACCAGTCGGTCGCACGCGCGCCCCGGGGAGCCGCCCCCTCCCCCGGCCGTACGCCGTGGACTCCCGCCGTGCACCAGGACCTTCGCCCCCTACGTCGGCAAGGCCGCTCAGCCGGGAACCGCCAGCTCGAACCAGACCGTCTTGCCCGCCTCCCCGGGGCGTGTACCCCAGGCTCGCGAGGAACAGGCCACCAACTGCAGACCCCGGCCGCTCTCGTCGTCGACATCGGCCGCGCGCTCGCGCGGCGGATCGGGCAGGGGGTCGGAGACCTCGACCAGAAGAGCACCCGAGGGGCCGGTGGGGCGCACGAGCCGCACTCCGATGGGTCCCGTCGCGTGTCGCAGCGCGTTGGTCACCAGCTCGCTCACCAACAGGGCGGTGATGTCCCCGAGCACATCGAGTTCCCACTCACGCAGTTGCCTTCGCACCACCGCACGAGCGTCCCGCACCGCACCCGGCTCCGCCGGAAAGGTCCACCCGGCGCAGTCGTCTCCGCTGTCGATCACGCCGATCACTTCCCAGTCCAGAAGCAGGCCCTGTCCGGTTTCATGGGGTTAATGGGCACATACCCGATATCCCGCACGAAGTACCGCGCACGAGGGCGCACTGTGGCACGAACGGCGTAGGGGGCGCATCGCGCCGCACAAGAAAAGGGCCATCCTTGACGAAACTGCGGGGTACACCACGACGGACTCCGTCAGGGGCCCGGGGAACCGTGCGGCCGGCTAACACCCAACGCGCAGCGGGGCCCGGGACGGCAGCCCCTCAGAGGCAGCACAGGGGCTGAAGGGGCATCACGCCCGGATGGGGCTCCCCCGCTCGACAAAGCCGAGGGCGAGGGAGGGAGGACAGGGGCGGAAGGACAGGGGCAGGCAGGGGCGGCAAGGTCCACGCCCCCGGCAGTGCATCACACCCCGGCCACGACTCAGCCGACGTCACCCCAAGCCATCCGCGCCGCCTCCATCACCGCCGGCACATCCTGCTCCAGCCAGTCGACATCCCACACCTCGTCCACGGTCAGCCAGCGCAGCTCGTCGTGATCCTCCAGCGGCCGAGGCTCACCGGACAGCAGATGCGCGATCCAGACCCGCAGCACATACCCCGGTCGCACCACCCACTCACCGGGCACCCGCTCCGCGGACTTCGCCTCGACACCCAGCTCTTCGCGCAACTCACGCACGAGCGCCTGCTCCGGCGGCTCGCCGGGCTCCACCTTGCCGCCCGGCAGTTCCCAGCGTCCGGCCAGCTCAGGCGGTGCGCTGCGGCGCGCGGCCAGCAGTCGCCCGTCACTCAGCAGAGCGGCCCCCACCACCACGATCGGTTCGGTCATGCGCGGGAGCCTACGGGAGCGGACACGGACTCCGAACGGAGTGAATCAGTTGCTCCCACTCTGCCCGTTATGGCCGTTCTGCCCGATACGTTCGACCCAGTAGAGCTGCTTGTGGCCGCGACTGTCGAGGCCGTCCGCGATCTTCTGCGCCTCGGCACGCGTCGCATACCTGCCCACCCGGTAGCGATTGCCGTTGTCGTCCTGCCGTATGACGAGCCAGGGAAGAGTGATCGTGCCGTCGTTCATCGACCCCCACCGCTCCTTCCCGCCCAGGCTCGCCCAGGTCCCGCCCCCGGATGCCGCCGCGCCCCGCCACCTAAGGAAACCGCATTCCGCATATGCCCGAGCGTACGCCTAACCTTCACGCAGCGAATCCGTCTTTTCACAAAGAGGTACGCAACCGGCCAAGACGAGGGGGGCGCACCCCGTACAACGCGCCATCGATCACTCCTCGCGCGTCCCCCAGCGCTCCGACGAGCAGCGGTCCAGTGCCGTTCGTACGAAACGGGCCGCTACCGGGCGTCATGGCGACCCGACGCCAAGAACGACCGAATTCGAACTACGTTCGGACGAAATTCCCAAGGCTCCGACAAGTCCAACTTCCCCCCGGCAAAGGCCACTTGACCCATGCCCGCGTCACCGTCCCGTACACGCGGATTCGGCCGGTTCTCCGAACGAGCGGCACCCGGCGCTCACTTCACCGGCAGGTGATACGCCACCTGGTAGCGGTCCGCCGGGACCACCACCTCCGCCGTCTCCACCGGGCGGCCGGAGGCGAAGTACGTGCGGTGGACGACCAGGACGACATGTCCGGGGACGCCACCGAGGGTGAGCAGTTCCTCGGCGAGACCGGGGCGGGCGCCGACCTCCTCGGTGACGTTGTCGACGACGACGTCGATGGCCGCCATGCGCTCGACGACGCCCATGCCCCCGAGGGGACCCTCCTCGGGCAGCATCACGGGCGTGCGGCCGGTGACGGCCAGGGGCTCCCAGGAGGTGGAGAGCATCATCGCCTCCCCCGCGTCCCGAAAGGTGTAGCGCGTGCACATCACGCGGTCGCCCGGCTGGATCGCGAGCCGCTCGGCGACCGTCCGGCCCGCCTCGACCTGCTCGCTGCGCGACTCCCAGGTGCCGCGCGCCTCGGCATCGGCCTGCTCCTGCCGGAAGGGCGTGGCACCGCCCGCGGGCCGGAACCCGGAGCGGGAGACCCGACGCGGCACCGGCCGCTCTCGCACATACGTGCCCGAACCGGAGCGGCCTTCCACCAGCCCCTCGGCCATCAGCACCTTGCGGGCCTCCAGCGCGACCGTGTCCGACACGCCGTACTCCTCGCGGATACGGGCCTGCGATGGGAGACGGGTGTGCGGCGGCAGCGAACCGTTCACGATCTTCCTGCGGAGATCACCCGCGACACGCAAGTACGCCGGCTGCTCACCGAAAGTCACTGGCCGCTCCCATCAGGATGTACAGACAGCAACAGCGTGGCAACCGTGGGTTCGGCCATGCAAGCGAAGGCCAGAGAATCACTCGATGTGATGACATATGGCCGTTGAGGGCTTTACGCAGGCACTTTCTCCCCACTATGGGTGCCGTCATACCTCCGCGCCGGAGCCGTCCTCGCCGTTGCCCTCGTCGTGCTCCTCGTCGCCGTATGCCGGCGACTCGGTGGCCAGCCCCAGAGCCTCGCGTGCGGTGACCGCCTTCGGGCCGTCGGTCAGCCGGTGCGCCTTGTCCCAGTGGTCGGTGAAGTCCTCGGCGTCACTCGCCCTGCGCGCCGCCCTCCACTCCTCGCGCGCCCGGTCCAGGGCATCGGCGTAGTCGGTGACCGCCTGTGCGGTGGAGGGCTCCCAGTCGTGCGCGCGCAACGCCTGCGTCTGCTGTTCCAGGGCGTGGACGACCTGCGACGCCCACGCCTTGTGCCCGGTCAGGTCGTCCTCGACGTACTCCGTGGCGGGTACCCCGTCGAAGGCGTCGTCCAGGATCGCGTCGGCCTCCAGGAAGGCGAGCTGGTCGTCGTCGAGGGTCGTGCCGTCCTGCCGCAGCGACCCCGTCAGGCTGCCCTCGGGGTCCACGTTGCCGAACATGCAGGTGATCTCACGGTCGCCGTACCGCCAGCTCTGCCGAGAGGGCGTGAAGTAGTAGACGTCGACGTCGGCCGGGAGCGCCCAGGGGTCCATCGCGTACAGCTCCGAGCGGGCGTAGCACTGGTCGTCGGCGGCGTCGGTGACCGCGTCGTCGCCCGGGTAGGCACCGTCCGGCATCGCGAAGCCGGCGAACACCTCCGCGTCGTGCTCACCGTCGCACGGCACGATGTCGACGTCGTACGCGTACTCCTCCAGGGAGCCGCTCGGGGAGTCGAAGCACTCCCCCCTGGCCACCGAGAAGGTGCCACCCGCGCTGCTCGCCGCGTCGCGGAAGCCGTCCCACGCGTCGCGCGCGCCGCCCGTGGTGAACGCCAGTGTCATCAGCAGCGCGCCGATCGCCGAGAGGACGATTCCGGCCACCGCCATGCCCTTGCCGCGCTCCCCCTTCCTCCGGATCTGCACCAGCGCGACGACCCCCAGCAGCAGCCCGACGCCGGGCAGGAAGCACAGCACCCCGAGCACCAGTGCGGCGATCGCGAGTCCGTTGACGGGCGGGGCGGGCCGCAACGCCGGATACGCCTGTCCCCCGGTTCGACCCCACGCCTGACCCGGGACCTGCGGAGGCACCTGGTACGCGAACGGCTGCCCGGCCCCGGCCTGCGGCTGCCCCGGAGGCGGGAACCGGCCACCGCCATGAGGTGGCGGGGGCCCGAGGGGTGGGGGTGTGGTCACGGGTACAGGTGCTCCTTGCGCCGAGCGGGGTGGGAACTGACGTGCGACTGGGCGCATGGTAAGCGGGTGACGGGAGTGGGCGATACATCGGGCGGGGCGAGACACGGAACGGGTCGGGACACCGTACGGGGCCCTCCCCGGGGTGATCGGATCGCCGGCAAAGACGCACCGCCCGCCCGGTCCCGCCATGACGCACCGTCACCGACCGTCCCGGCCGCCCCGACCGACCCAACTAACCTTCGCTCATGACCCCTCTGCCGGATCGCTTCTGCCCGACGGACGGCACGCGCGTCCCCGCCGCCTCGCTCGCCTGGTGCTGCCCGGCCTGCCGTGGCCCCCTGGACCTGGACTTCGCGCCCACACCGGCACCGCTCAAGTCCCTGACCGGACGGGTGAACTCGCTCTGGCGCTACGCGGAATGCCTCCCCCTGGCGGGGCCCACGATCTCGCTGGGCGAGGGCCGGACCCCGCTGGTCGATCTGAAGGACGGCATCCGGGCCAAGCTCGACTTCCTGATGCCGACGCTCTCCTTCAAGGACCGGGGCGCGGTGCTCCTCGCCGAACTGGCCCTGCGGCTCGGGCCCCGGCGGGTGATCGCCGACAGCAGCGGCAACGCGGGCACGGCGGTCGCCGCGTACTGCGCACGGGCCGGCCTGCCCTGCACCGTGTACGTCCCGGCCGGTACGTCGGACAAGAAGCTGGAGCAGATCGGGGCGCACGGCGCGCGGCTCCACCTCGTCGACGGCGACCGCGAGGCCACGGCCCGCGCGGCCCGCAAGGCGGCGGACGCGGACGGCGTCTTCTACGCC
This sequence comes from Streptomyces europaeiscabiei, assembly GCF_001550375.1. Taxonomy (GTDB): domain Bacteria; phylum Actinomycetota; class Actinomycetes; order Streptomycetales; family Streptomycetaceae; genus Streptomyces; species Streptomyces europaeiscabiei. The sequence goes on from NZ_LRTR01000178.1 coordinate 9,340, forward strand.
TCGCACGTCTACAACCCGTACTTCCTGCACGGCACCAAGACCTACGTCCACGAACTGTGGGAGGACCTCGGCGGCCGTCTCCCCGAGGTGATCGTCGTCCCCGTCGGCAACGGCACGCTGCTGCTGGGCGCGGTCCTCGCCGTCGCCGAACTGCACGCGGCGGGCCTCATCGACCGCCGCCCCGCCCTCCACGCCGTCCAGTCCGCCGCCGTCGCTCCCCTGGCCCACGCCTGGACCGAGGGCGCCGACGACCTCGTCGGGACCACCCCGACGGCCCCCACCTTCGCCGAGGGCATCGCCATCCCCCACCCGCCCCGGGCCCGCCAGATCCTCCGCGCCGTCCGCGACTCCGGCGGCACCTTCCTCACCGTGACCGAGGACCAGCTCCGCCACGCCCAACGCGACCTGGCCTCCCGCGGCCTGTACGTCGAGTCCACGGGCGTGGCCTGCTGGGCGGCCGTACGGGAGGGGGCGCTGGGGACGCGCACGGCGGTGGTGCCGTTGTGCGGGGCGGGGTTGAAGACGGGGTTGACGGCGAGCTGAGGGGCTGGGGACTCCGGCCGGGCCGGCGAACGGCACGACCGGAGTCGGCGTCAGTACGCCACGTACAGCATCAGCGCGAGGAAGCCCGCGCCGACCGCCGTCAGCAGCATGTCGCTCCGCTTGTACCCGACCCACAGCAGGAGCGCTCCGGCGGCGACCGCCAGCACACGGAACTCACCGCTGAACACGACGAACACGCCGAGTATCGCCCATGCCACCCACATGTGGTCCCCTCCCCCAACCCAATGTGCCTGCCTGTCCAAGGCTTCCCGCCCCCGGAGATCGACACCACCAAACCCCCACGTTCCCGACACGGAAAAACCCAAGGGCCGCCGTGAGGGTCCGGCCCTTGGTGCATCACCCGGTGAAGCGGTCGGTGAACCAGTAGGACTCCGTACTGCGAAGCACGATCTCTAACCTCGATCCTTCGTGATTGGCCGTCACCTCTCACTGGCGGCCGATTGTCGTTGGGCGGTGTTTCGGGTGTGACGGCGTCCCGGATGTCGCGTCGGGTGGGCGCCGGGTTCCACGGCTCCGGTGGGGCGGCGCTACTCGTAGAGACGGGAACGTGCTGGTCAGCCCAGATCCGGAAGGATCGCGAGTCACTGGATCGCCTCTGTGATCACCTCGCTCCAGGGCCGGTGGCCGGCGAACCTCAGGTGCCGGCGGTCGGTGGTGGTGATCAGCTGGGCGGCGGCGAAGAGCAGGCGGAATCGCAGGCGGCGGGGCTCCCAGAGCCGGGCGGCGCCGATCAGGGCAAGCACCGGCATCCAAGCCGGCAGGTCCAGGGCTGTCTGGACGATCTCCAGCCAGATCTGGTTCCGCGCCGCATCGTGCAGGGACAGGTGCGCAGGCCGGTTGAGCGGTCGGCGCGGACGCGGTCCTCGGCGCGAGCCCGCTGACGGTGCCACAACTCCAGCACTGCGATCTTCTGACCGGTGGTGTTGGTGGCGAAGCAGGTCAAACGCAGCCCGTCGGCGTCGGCGCAACGCAACCGGGCGCCCGGGTGCGACCGTTCCTTGCGGACGATCAGTCGCATCCCCTTGGGCCGGCCCTTCACCGCCGGTCACGCCCCCGTCAACGACGTGGCGGATTCATACACTGCACCGGAACGTGAACCACAGCGCTCCCATCCGCGGAAACGCCTTCCTGCAAGATCCGAGTCAGCAAAGAATCAGCACGGGCGACAGACCTGGTCCGCGCAGCCGCAAGGAAGGTCGGTCGCCCTGCTGACGATCTGGTGGCCCGCACCTCACCGATGTCGTTACCGTTGAGCCATGACCGCACTGCCCGACTGGATGCGCCCGCCGCGCGCGGAAGGCTGGTTCGCGGAGGACCTGGACCGCCTCCCCGAGGCACCCCGCCACACCGAGCTCATCGACGGAGCCCTCGTCTTCATGATGTCGCCGCAGCGAGCCTGGCATGGCCGCCTCGTCACCGCCCTGACCACCACGCTCATGGCACAGGCGCCGGCCGGCTTCGAGGTCGAGCGGGAAATGACGATCCGTCTTGATGCCCGCAACCGCCCCGAGCCGGACCTCCTGCTGACGGACCTGCCCTACGACCCCGACCGCACCTGGTACTCCCCGGAACACGTGAAGCTCGTCGTGGAGGCCGTATCCCCCGAGTCCGCCCACCGCGATCGCACAGTGAAACTTCGCAAGTACGCGGAAGCCGGCATCCCTAACTACTGGTGCGTCGAGGACGAGGACGGGGCACCCGTCGTCCACGTCTACGAACTCGACGAACCCACCGGCGCCTACGCGCCCGCCGGTATCTTCCGAGGCACCCTCCAGCGCCCGGTGCCCTTCGACATCAGCGTGGACCTCGGCAGGCTCACGCCGCCCCGAAGCAGCTGAAAAGTCAGCACCGTGTCGGCACGGGAACACAGAAGGGGCCGGTCTCTTGCGAGTCCGGCCCTTTCTGGCTTCTGACCTGCATACCTGACGAAGCAGCCGGCGCCACATACAGCAACTGGGCAGTTACACGTTGAAGCGGAACGTTAACAGTAAGGCTCTCACCTGCGTAAACGGGGTTCTGAGAGATTCCAGTCAGCACAGAATCAGCACGGCCCCCCGAGGACCGTCTTCTACCTCGACGGCGTCGACCACCGAGCCCTTGGCCGGACGCTCGCACTTCGGCGGCCGGTCGCTGGCCAATGCCCGCTTGACCGTGTTCTTCGAGATGCCCAGATGCCTCGCGATCGCCCGGACCTGCATCTGCTCGGCCCGGTGCAGCCTGCGAATCTCCGCCCAGTCCTCCACGCAGATCACCCTCTCCCTCCTGACCTCAGATCAAGATCAGGTTCGGGCGAAGATCACCAAGTGGGTCACTGTCGGCCCTCCGTGGCCCTGGCACTGATAGTGATCCAGAACCAGGATTCGAGCGACGCCGAGAGGCGGGCGCGCCGGTATGACCGCCCGCTGCGCCGCTCCCTCGGCCGACGCGTCGTAGGCACGTGACACTGGTGCTCGCCTCGCGGCAGGCCCGGTCACCAGGTCATGGGCAGCTCATGGATGCCGTAGGTGGCCATGTCGTGCCGGAACGGCAGGTCTTCCAGAGCGCAGGCGAGCCGCATGCCGGGCAGCCGTCGGATCACCGCGGGAATGGCCTCCTGGAGTTCGACTCGGGCCAGTGCCTGGCCGACGCACTGGTGGGGTCCGTAACCGAAGCCGACATGGGGCACGGACGGGCGGTCGAAGTCGAGTTCGTCCGGGTTCGGGAAGACACTCTCGTCCCGGTTGGCCAGGGGGAGTGCCGCCACCACCATCTGGCCGGCCCGCACCGTGACGCCGCCCACCTCGACGTCCTCGGTGGCGATCCTGCCCAGTCCGAGCTGCGAGACGGTGTGATAGCGCAGCAACTCCTCGACGAGCAGGGGTATCCGCTCCGGGTGTTCGTGGACGACGGAGAACTTCTCCGGCTGCAGTGCATAACTCACCAAGGACAGCGAGATGGTGCTGGCCGTCGTGTCGTAGCCCCCGACGATGAGCATGAGGATCACGCCGATGGTCTCGTGGAAGGTGAGCTGCTTCTCCTGGTACGGGCCCTCCACCAGGCGCCGGATCAGGCTGTCCTCGGGCAGTGCGGAGGGGTCCTGGACGAGCCCGCCGATGTACTCGCCGAGTGTCCGGAACACCTCGGCACCTTCGTCCTCGCTCCCCACCGCCGAGACCACGCCCTTGACGCATCGGGTGAGCAACGCGCGGTCCTCGGCCGGAATCCCCAGCAGCCGGAAGACGGTCGCGGACGCGACCGGTACGGCGAAGGCCTCGAGCATGTCCTGGGGAGGCGCGGTCTCGGCGAGCCCGTCGAGCACACCCTGGACGATCTCGCGGATCGCGGGGCGCAGCAGCTCGATGTGCTTGGGCAGGAACTCGCGTGCGATGGTGCCCCGCAGGCGCCGGTGATCAGGATTGTCGGTGCGTACGAACGGCGGTGCCGCGGCCTGCGACTGGAGCGTCGGAGTGAGTTCGGTGAAGTTGGGTCGGCGCGAGTCCGAGCTGAACCGCCTGTCCTGCAGCACGGTCCGCACATCCTCATACCCGGAGAACACGTGCGCCGGCGTGCCGTTCCACAGACCGACCTTCGCCACCGGGCAGGACTTGGCCTCCGGGTAGATGTGATAGGGCTCCAACGGCGAGTTCGCCGGGTCGACCTGGGTGGCCGGAGATTCCATGGTGTCGTTTCCTTTCCAAGACCGCAGGCCTGGGCCGTGCGGCGTCGTGACGGCGTCTCGCGTCATACCGCCTGGTCGAAACTGAAGAAGCGGTCCGGGTCACAGGCCGCCTTGACCCGGGAGAGCCGGGCGGCGTTGTCGCGGTAGTACTCACGTCAGTCCTGCAGGTCCGGCTCGGTGAATCCGCCGTAGGTGCCGTGCGACGCGGTCGGCTGCCCAACAAGTACTGCGCGTCCAGGTGCCAGGACGCCGTCGCGGCCGGGTCGACGCGGCCATCACACGCTCGTGACCGCTGCGCCCGCCGTCCGTGAACACGCCGAGGACGGCGTCTACGACAGAACCGGCGACGGGTGCGGAATGGAGGTCACCCTTGATGGCGGCGGAGCCGACACGTGGCAGGCGCGCTCCTTCCCGGGTGCCCACCCGATGGCAGGCACGAACCCTCGTCGGCACCTACGCCGGACTCGCCGGGTTTCCGGAAGGTCTCCAGCATCGCGCCGAGACAGTCCGTCTCCGTCGTCCGGCGTTCGGCTGGGTGGGGCACCGACGTGCCCCACCCAGCCGGTCCAGCACCGCCCAAGCGCTTCGCCCGGCCCCGGCCGGCCTTCGGGACCACCACCGGAGCCGGTGCGGCGTCGGTGCCGTACGAGACCATCGGCAGGGACACCACGTCCTCGGAATCGGCGGTCGCCCAGCCGAGCCAGCCGTAAACGGCCCGGTTCTCGGCGACCCGTGGCCCCGCTCGATGTATTGGCCGGGTCATTCACGGACGGACGCCGGGCGCATGTCCGTCCATTCCTTCTCGATGTACTCAAGGGCGCTTCCGCGGGGGCTCGGCCCGCTCACGGAACGCCACCCGGAGGGGATGTCGGCGAAATTCGGCCAGAGTGAGAACTGGCCTTCCTCGTTGCGGAGCACATGGAACTGCCCGTCATGGTCGTCGAAGGGTGAGGGCACGGTGAATTTCTCCTAGTCGGCAAAGAGGGCCCGGCACCGGGAATTGACGGTGCTTTCGGTGGCTTTCGCAATGATTCGGGGTCGGACGGCTACGGCCGTGGTGAGAAGGCCCGCCGTTCCGGCTCGGTGAGGATGTCCAGGGTGTGAAGGCGTGCGTCCGGGTCGCGGACCGCGGCGGACAGCAGCAGGAGATACCGCTCCAGGAGCAGTTCGACTGTCTCCTGGGAGAAGAGGTCCGAGCTGTACTCGGTACGGCCGGTGAGGCCCTGGGCGAGGCCGGCGCTGTCCCGGCTCTCGTCCCAGTTGAACATCAGATCGAAGCGGGCCGTTCCGGTGTTCGGGGGCGGTTCGGGGGTGAGGGTGACGGAGTCGGCCCGATGGCCGTCGCCGGGCGGTGCGTGCAGGACGAGGGCCGTCTGGTAGAGCGGGTGACGTGCCGGGTGGCGTGCCGGGTTGACGCGATCCACCACCTGGTCGAACGGGACCTCCTGGTGGGTGAAGGCGTCGAGGTCCACGGCCCGGGTCCGAGCGAGCAGGGTGCGGAACGTCGGGTCGCCCGAGGTGTCGACGCGAAGGACGACACTGTTGGCGAACAGCCCGACGAGGTCGTCCAGCGCGGGGTCCGTGCGCGCCGCGGCAGCGGTGCCGACGACGATGTCGGTGCCGCCGCCCAGCCGGGTCAGCAGTGCCGCGAGCGCGGCGTGCAGCACCATGAAGAGCGTCGCGCCCGTCTCCCGCGCGCAGTTGAGCAGTTCCTGATGGAGGGAGGCTTCGACGTGGGTGTGGACGGTGCCGCCACGATAGGTAGGTCTGGCCGGACGGCTCCGGTCGGCCGGCAGCCGCGTCTCGACCGGAAGACCGCGCAGCGTCCGCTCCCAGAAGGCGAGCTGGCGCCCGAAGCCGCTGCCGCGGTCCTGCGCCTCGGCTGCTTGCTCGTTGTGCCATACGGCGTAGTCGCGATAGTGAACCGGCAGCGGCTGCCACTGCGGGGCCCGCTGCCCCAGCCGCGCCCGGTAGGCGTGCGCCAGGTCCGCCGTCAGGGGGGCCAGCGACCAGGCGTCCACGGTGATGTGGTGCATCAGGAGCAGGAGCGTGTACCGGTCCTGTCCGTGCCGGAACAGGCGTGCGCGCAGGGGAAGGTCCGTCCTGAGCTCGAAGGGTTCCGCCGCGGCCCGCGCCAGGTGGCCGGCCAGACGGTCTTCGGCGGCGTCGGTCTCATGAAGGACCACCGCGGCGTCCTCGGGGGCGAGGACCCGTTGGCGGGGGCCGTCACCGTCATCGGGGAAGACGGTACGCAGGGGTTCGTGACGAGCCACGACGTCATCGAGTGCGGTCCGCAGCGCCCCGGTGTCCACCCGGCCCGTGATCCGCAGGCAGTACGGCACGTTGTAGATCCGGCTCGCGGGTCCGCCGAGTTGGTTGATGAACCACATGCCGTACTGGCTGTGCGAGAGCGGCACCGCCGCGTGGTTCTCGTCGCGGCAGAGCAACAGCGGGCGGAGCCTGCTCGCCGGAGCGGTACGCCCGGCCAGGCCCTCGACGGTCGGTGTCTCGAAGATCCAGGCGATCGGAACATCGACTTCGAGGTGTTTCGCGATACGGCCGACGAGGCGCGTGGCCAGTAGCGAGTTGCCGCCCAGGGCGAAGAAGTCGGCGTCCCTCGGCACCCCGGGCAGGCCGAGCACATCGGCGAAGAGATTGGCGAGGATCTCCTCGCGCGGAGTGCGGGGCGCCTGCCCGTCAGCCCGCGGGAACAGGGCGGGACGGGGCAGCGCCGCGCGGTCGAGCTTGCCGTTGACGGTGAGGGGGAGCGACGCGATGCGTACCACGGCGCTGGGCCGCAGGTACGCGGGGAGCCTGGCGGCCAGATAGCCGGGGAGCTTGCCCATCAGGGCGTTGCCGGTCCGGTGCGTGGTCGGCTGGTTGGCGTGGTCACCGGGCGACGTCCTGCCGCTGTCGGCGGACTCCGCCAGCGGGACGGCGCCCGGTTCACCACCCACGGGTGTGAAACAGGCGTCCAGTCGCGTGGGGTCCTGCGCCGACCACGTGAGGTGGACCTCGCAGCCGGCGCCCCCGCCCAGGGCGTGCAGTTCCTCGGGGTCGATCCCTGCCGCCGGTTCTTGCAGCAACCGCAACGGCTCGTCGAGCGACCGGGCCGTGGTCAGCGCCGTCGCGGCCGATGCCTCACCGAGGATCCGGCTGTTCGGCACGCCGCGCAGCAGCAGCGACGTGCGGGTGCGGGCCAGCAGGCCGGACAACTCCTGCAGTCCGCTGACATCCGTGCCCCAGGTCAGTGTCTGCGCGTCCGGCGCAGCGGTACCGGTTTCCACCGGCTCCTTGATGAGCACCGCGTCGTACCGGTAGCGGGTCAGTTCGTTGTGGTGCGTGCCGCGCTGCACCGCTGTGCGTACCCCGCGGAGCTGCGGGATCCACCGGGGTACCGCGGCGAAGAACGCGGGGTCGAGGAGCAACTCCTTCTCATCCACCAGGTCCTGCTCGACCGCCGCGCGGACGGCGGAGGCAGAGGCTTCCCGCCGGGTGGCGGAGCGCAGCCGGACGGCGCTGCGCAGCGGGCTCAGCAGACGCAGGTGCCGGATGTCGCCGACGAACACCCGGCCGCCCGGCGCCAGCAGGCGTGCCGCCTCGCGCAGGACGCTCACCAGGTAGTCGGCCGACGGAAAGTACTGGATCACCGAGTTGAGGACAACGGTGTCGAAGTACCCCTCGGGGAGGCCGGGGAGGTCGTGTGCGGGACCGTGCAGCAGGTGGACCTTCTCCCGCAGCACCGGGTCGACGTCCACCTTCTTGCCGAGTGTCTCGATCACCTCGGCGGAGAAGTCGGTGGCCCAGTACGCCTCGCAGTCACCGGCGAGGCGGGACAGCAGCAGCCCGGTGCCCACGCCGATCTCCAGTACCCGGCGCGGTCGCAGGGCACGGATGCTGTCGACCGTGGCGTCCCGCCAGGCTTGCATCTGAGGCACGGGAATGGGCTCGCCGTCGTAGGTGCTGTTCCAGCCGCTGAAGTCCTCCCCCAGGGGGAGCGCTCCCACTGCGCTGTAGACCTCGTCGTAGAGCCGTTGCCATTCCTCGACGTGCTCCGAGGTGGTGTCGTCGGCCTGCCGCACGGCCGGGTGGTCCGGCACGACATAGGCGACGAGCCTCTGGTCTCCCGGAGTGTCCTCCCGGACCACCACCGCGGCCTGCGCGACCTCGGGATGGTCGCGCAGCACGGCTTCGACCTCGCCGGGCTCCACTCGGAAACCCCGTATCTTCGCCTGGTCGTCGACCCGGCCCACGAACTCCAGTTGCCCGTCGTCACGCACCCTCACCCGGTCGCCGGTCCGGTACATCCGCTCGCCCGGCGTCCCGAAGGGGTCGGCCACGAACCGCTCGGCGGTCAGCGCGGGCCGCCCCAGGTACCCGCGGGCCAGCCCCGCTCCGGCGATGTGGATCTCTCCGACCGCTCCCGGCGGTACCGGCCGGAGCCGCTCGTCGAGGACGTGGATGCGGGTGTCCGAGAGCGGACGGCCGATGGGCGGGATGCCTGCCCCGGCCAACGGTCCGCTCATGGTCGCGGAGACGGTCGATTCGGTCGGTCCGTACGCGTTCACCAGCAGCCGGCCCGGCGACCAGCGGCGCACCAGCTCGCTGTTGCAGGCCTCGCCCACATTGACGACGGTGGCCCCGGCGGGCAGAGCGCCGTCCGGCAGGGCGGCGAGCGTGGAGGCCGGCAGGGTGAAGTGGGTGATGCCCTCCTCGGCGGCGAGCGCACTGAACTCCGGTCCGGGCAGGAGCCGTTCACGCGGTGCGACCACCAGCGTGGCGCCAGTGAGCAAGGCCATCGACACGTCCCAGAAGGCGCCGTCGAAACTCGGCGAGGAAAAGAGCAGCAACCGGCTGGACGACCCGATCCCCAGGTCCCGCGCATGGCTGCCCACCAGGCTGGCGATGCCGTGGTGGGTGAGGACCACTCCTTTGGGAGTACCGGTGGAACCCGAGGTGTAGATGACATAGGCCGGATGCCGGGTCCGGAGCGGGGCGCCGCGTTCGTCGTCCGCCACATCCGCCGCGGAGCAGTCGGCCAGGGTCCGTACGACGGCCGGGTCGTCCAGCACCACCGTGCGGGAGGCCGCCTCGGCCGGCAGCTCGGGCTCGATGTCACTCCTGGTCAGCACCAGCATGGGAGCGGCGTCGGCGAGCATGAACGCCAGCCGCTGCGGAGGATAGTCCGGATCCATCGGGAAGTAGCCGGCGCCCGATTTCAGTACGGCCGCCACGGCCACCACGAAGTCGGTCGAGCGCGGCAGGGCGAGACCGACCAGGCTCTCCGGGCCGGCGCCACGTGCGATGAGCAACCTGGCGAGGCGGTTGGCCCGCCGGTTCAGTTCGGCGTAACTCAGCCGCTCGCTCGCGGAGTTGATCGCGGTGGATTCGGGGGCGGCGTCGACACGGGCTTCGAAGAGCTGTCCCCATAGGCCGGGGGTGAACTCGGGGCCGGCCTGGGCCCCGGCGGGCGAGGCCGTGGTGCGGCTTCGCCCCGGCGGCAGCATGGACATCGAGTGGACCTCACAGATGATGGGATCGGACGGGCTGGCCCTGGGAGTCACTGCAGTGGGAGGTCCTGGACGCGGAGATCGGGATCCTTCAACAACAGGGACAGCACGACTTCGTACTGCTGGGCGAGCCGGACGACCGTGTCGTCGCGCAGCAGCCCGCTCTGGTACTGGATGTGGCTGCGCAGCGTCCCGCCGTCCGCGGCGGAGGTCAGATGCTCCACGGTCCACAGCACCGGATAGCGGGCGGATTCGCTCGCCGGCCGTGGGCCGGGACTGATGGTGAGGCCCGGCAGGTCGGCCGGCGGCGCTGCGACCGTGCGCAGGACGAGTGACACCTGGGGCGGTGGCACGTCGGCCAGGCGCTCGAAGAGCAGGTCCTGGTGGGCATAGGCACCGAGATCGGTCACGCGGACCCGGTCCAGCAGTTCGCGGAAGGTGGGGTTGCCCGACGTGTCGGTGCGCAGCGCCAAGGTGTTGGCGAAGAGGCCCACCAGCGGTTCGAACTGGGTGTCGGTCCGGCCGGCCACCGCGGTCACGACGGTGACGTCCCCTCCTGCTCCCCTGCGGGCGAGCAGTGCGACGAGCGCGGCGTGCAGGATCATGAAGACGGTGACACCGTGCTCACGGGCCGCGGCTGTCAGCACCCGGTGGCCGCCGACTTCGAGCGGAAGATCGAGGGACCTGCCGGCAAAGTCCTGCTGGGCCGGCGCCGGGCTGTCGGTCTCCAGGACCGGCCTGTCGTCGGCACCGTGCAGCGTCTTCCTCCAGTACTCCGCCTGGCGCAGCGCGACGTCGCTCGGGTCGTCCGTGGCGCCGAGCAGCCGGCGCTGCCAGGCGACGTAGTCGAGGTAGCCGAAGGACAGCGGCTCCCACTGTGGTGCGCGCCCCTCGGTCCGGGCGCGGTAGGCGCGGACCAGGTCCTCCAGCAGGGGGCCGAAGGACCAGCCGTCGGCGGCGATGTGATGCATGACCAGCAGCAGTACGGACTCGTCCGGGCCGAGCGTGAACAGTACGGCCCGCAGCGGGATCTCGGTCTCGAGGTCGAAGTGGCGGCGGGCGGCGTGCGCGAGATCCTCGGACAGCCGCTCGGGCGTGGTCCTGGTCTCCGTCCATGGGATGTCGTCCGCGGTGGCTTCCGTGATCACCGCACACGGACCGCTGCCGTCGTCCTGGACGAGCGTGCGCAGCGGAACGTGCCGGGTGACGACATCGGCGAGGGCGGCGCGCAGTGCCTCGGCGTCGACGGCACCGGTCAGCCGCTGCGACAGCGGCACGTTGAACATGTCGCGACACAGGCTTCGGCGGTACTCGTGCCACATCTGCATCTGCTGGGCCGACAACGGCGCCGTGCTGCCGGAGGCGTACTCGCTCGGCACAGGCAGCGGCCTGGCCTCGTCCCCCGCGTCGAAGCGGGCGGCGAGCGCGCCGACGGTGGGCGACTCGAACAGCCACGACAGCGGCATCTCGGTGTTCAGGCGCCGCCGGACCTCGGCGGCGAGTCGGGTGGCCAGCAGGGAGTTGCCGCCGACGGCGAAGAAGTCGCTGTCGGCTGTGACGTCGGCTGTCGCGAGTACGTCGGCGAAGATCGCCGCCAGTACCTCCTCGCGGGCGGTCCTGGGCGGACGTCCCGAGGCATGGGCGGCGCGCCGCGGCCGGGGCAGGGCGCCGCGGTCGAGCTTTCCGTTCACCGTGACCGGCAGCCTGTCGAGCGGGACGAAGACCTCCGGGACCATGAAGGCCGGCAGCTTCGCCGCGACCTGCCCGGGAAGAGAGGCCATCGTCTGGGAGTCGGGGCGGGCGAACGCCGGCCTGTTGGTGAACCGGGCCGGGGAGAAACCGTCCGGCTCCGCGTCGGTCCGGGGGGCGGGACGCGGCACGAGCGCTCCGGCGCGTGTGAAGGAAGCGTCGATCAGGGCGTCGTCCTCGGACGACCAGGTGCAGTCGACCCGGTAGCCCAGTTCCGCGCCCAGCCGGCGCAGGTCCTCCGGTGCCACGCCCGCCGGAGCCTGCCCCAGGGACAGCACCTCGTGCAGGGGGCGCCGGTCGAACAGCGCGAGTGTCGCGGCATGCTCGCCGGCCACCCGGCCGTTGGGGATCCCGGTGACGCACAACCGCTCCGGTTTCCCACGACGCAGCCGATCGGCGACGTCGGCCAGGCTCGCCATCTCGCCGTCCCACCGCAGTCGCACGACCGGCCCCGCGTCGTCCGTGGGCCCGGTGTCATCGGCAGGCCCGGCATGCTTGCGCAGCACCACCTCGTAGCGATAGCGGCTGAGTTCGTTGTCGTACCCGCCCCGTTTGAGCGTGCACGACTCCAGCGTCATACCGGGCAGCGCGCCGACGGCCGTCGTGAAGAACTCCGGGTCCACGAGCAGTTCCTTCTCCTGCGCCATGGCCCGGTCGATCGCCGCGCAGACCGTCTGCGGAGTGTCGGTGTGCGTGGCCGCCGCCAGCAGCCCCCCGGCGTGGAAGGTGCGCAGCAGACGAAGGTTACGGACGTCGCCGAGGAACACCGCGCCCCCGGGTACCAGGAGCCGGGACACCTCGCGCAGTATGTCGAACAGGTAATCGCCTGAGGGAAAGTACTGGATCACGGAGTTGAGCACGACGGTGTCGAAGCCGCCGCTGGGCAGACTCCCCAGCTCATGGGCGGAGAGCTGATGCAGGACGACCCGGTCCGCGAGGCCGGGGCGCTCGGCGACCTGCCCGCGCAGCCGCTCGATCAGGGCCCCGGAGATGTCGGTGCCCCAGTAGCTTTCGCAGTCACCCGCCAGCTGCGAGAGCAGCAGACCGGAACCGCAGCCGATCTCCAGTACGCGGCGCGGAGCCAGTTCGCGGATCTGCCGCACGGTCTGCTCACGCCATTCGCGCATCCCCTCGATCGGCCGCCCGCCATAACTGCTCACCCAGCCGGAGAAGTCCTCGCCGAAGTCGGCGGTGTCGGCTCGGCCGTACAGATCGTCGTAGAGCCGTCGCCAGGCATCGAGTTGACCGTCCGGTTCCTCGCCGGCCGCCTCGTCGGCGGCCGCGTTCTCGGGTATGACGTAGGCGGCGAGGTATGGCTCTCCGGGCCGGTCCTCACGCAGGACGACGGCGGCCTGCCGGACCCCGCGGCACCCGGCGATGACGGATTCGATCTCGCCCGGCTCGATACGGAAGCCGCGTACCTTGACCTGGTCGTCCGCCCTGCCGACGAACTCCAGGTCTCCTGAACGGGTCCAGCGGCCGAGGTCACCGCTGCGGTACATACGGCTGCCGGCCGGGCCGAAGGGGTCCGCCACGAACCGCTGCGCGGTCAGACCCGGCCGCTCGAGGTACCCGCGTGCCAGGCTGTGCCCCGCGATGTAGATCTCGCCGACCGCTCCCGGCACAACCGGTGCGAGGCGGTCGTCGAGGACATGGATCCGGGTGCCGTCCACCGCCCGGCCGACCGGCGGCGCCACGTCGTCGGCCAGCGGATCGCTCATGGTGGCACAGACGGTGGACTCCGTCGGGCCGTAGGCGTTCACCATCGTCCGGTGCGGGCGCCAGCGCTGCACGAGAGCCGCCGGGCACGCTTCGCCCGCGACGACCAGCGTCACGCTCGGAGGCAGCATGTCGGGGCCCAGCGCACCCGCGACCGAGGGCGGGAGAGTGACATGAGTGACTCCGTGGTCCGCGATCAACGCGGCCAGTTCGGCGTCGGGCAGCAGCCGCCCCGGCCTGCCGACCACGAGCGCGGCCCCGGCCAGCAGCGCCATCGACATCTCCCAGAAACTGGCGTCGAAACTCGGGGACGAGAAGGCGAGCACGCGTGAGGCGCCGGTGACGGCGAGGCGACGACGCTGGGTCGCGATCAGGCTCGCGACGCCTTGGTGGGTGACGACGACTCCCTTGGGGATCCCCGTGGAGCCGGAGGTGTAGATGATGTAGGCGGGACTCGCGGGGCGCAGTGGCTCCAAACGTTCCCCGTCCTCCATGTCGTGGTCCGGCAGACGGCGCAGTACGTCTTCGGTGGCCTCGTCGTCCAGAACCACGAGGCTGCCGGTGGGCAGCTGGCCCAGAAGGTCGCCCCGGACGTCCGACGTCGTCACCAGCACCACGGGTGCTGCGTCCCGGGCCATGAAGGACAGTCGCTCCACGGGGTAGTTCGGATCCAGCGGCAGGTACGCGGCCCCGCACTTGAGCACGGCCGTCGCGCACAGGAAGAAGTCCGCGGACCTGCCCAGCACCAGCCCGACCGACCGCTCCGGCCCGGCGCCGAGGTACTTCAGCCACCGGGCGAGCCGGTTCGCACGGGCATTGAACTGCGCGTACGTGAGCGCCGTGTCCCCGGCGACGAGCGCGATGGCGTCAGGTGTGTCGGCCACCCGCGCTTCGAGGAGACTCGGCCACGTCGTGGCGAGCGCTCCCTCCGGGAGATCTTCACCGGTCAGGTGCGACACAGGTATCCGTTCCTCTCTGTCGTCGAGCCGCCCGTGGGCGCGCTCAAGCCGATGGCATGGAAAGCGGAAGCAGGGGAGGGGAAAGACGTCGGGCCTACGTGGGGCCGAGTGGCGCCAGGAGTGGTGAGCGACGACGGTTCGGGGGGCCACGGGGTACGGGTGCCGGCTTCTCCTACGAGAACCCGAGCCACCGCGTGCGGCCGACGGGCCGCCGGATCGAGAAGCGGTTGCAGGAGAACCGTTCTCAGAATGTGTTGTCCGTCCCGATGAAGCAGGTGTCGTAGCACCGGGAATCCCCCTGTGAATGGTTCTCGCACGTTGGAACATAAGCATCATGGGGTTGTTTCCGCGGCGCAGTCTTGTCGGTCAGTGACCGCGTCGTTGCCTCTGGACGCCAGGCTTCCGTTTGCAGCGGGAGCTACTGCGAGGAGGCCACGTGCCGACGATCCAGCGGGGTCGGGCAACGGTGAGGTGGTGATCCGCGCCCGGGGTCCTGCAGCCCCCGCCACCTCGCAAAATTTCGACAAACAAATTCGACACAGGAAGACCAGACTTCCGCGACCGGAGGAAAGCGCAGGGAGCTGCCTGTGACTTCCCGCGTCGGCAGCGCTCGCGCTCGACGACTCCGTCCGTCCGGCGGGCCGTCGCCTCAGTCAACCACCCCGGCGTAGCGAGTGAGTGCAGTTGAGCGGGTAGCTGGTGAGGTAAACCCAACGGGCGAGTTCGATGAACGCACGTACGGCTGCGCCGACAATCCCGCAGGTGGCTTGCGCACCGCCCGCCAAGACAATGCTCCTGTGTGCGCACCCTCAGGAGCCAACACACAACTCCGGTCAATCAGTAGGTACTTGACTGGACTGCCACCCGCAGGGCACTGTCAATAAGCGGGAGCGCTCCCACAGCGCTCTCTTGTACAGCGCAGCACCTCCTGATGAGCAGTGACGGACTCGCACGGACTCAGTAAGCGAAGACGCGCACGGCCCCTTCCCCTTACGGCCGTTCGTGGCCTCGTGATGAGTGAGGAAAACCTGATGGACAAATTGGCCTCGGACAGACCTGGAAACCCGATCGCGGCGACGGAGTTTCTCTCTCCGCACTGTTTCCGGAGGCGCTGGCCACGGCATGGAGAAACGGGGCGCGACCGTTACGGCCACCCTGGCCCGGGCAGCGGCATGCCGTGCGAGCGAGGCTCGCTCGGGCGTCGCCACGGACTCCGGCGCAGGAGCGTTTATGCGGTGCGATGCAGTGACCCGGGTGACTGCCTGACGCCAGCCGGCGGAGACGGCTGGCCACAGGCCTGCCAGATCACACCTCCCCTCGGTCGACGCAGCGGGTGAGCAAGTCACTCAACGCGGATCCGAGGGTCCACGCACCCACGATGGAGACGTCCGCAGCGGAATGTCAGCACACCTGACCCGTCTGCGGCGCGCGAGGAGCATCGATCGCACCCGCGGGTTGTGACCAGGGTTCTCCCGCCTCCGACGCCAGACCCGATTGACCTGGTAGTTGAAATTTCAATCAAACTAAGCGGGTGAACGACTGGGTTCGTTCCTTGCGGAGGATCTCGCCGTGGCCTGTTCTGAACTGTTTGTCGCGCTCGGAGCCGAGAAGGGGGAAGCATCTTGCTTCACTCGATTTCCGGCCGACGCGCCGAGCGCAAGGTACTGCCTTTTGTCGAGCTCAGGCATGCAGATAAAATCTTTCAAGGCCGGCGGGGTCAAGGCGACGATCATAGATTCCGGTCCAGCTGTCATCGAGTTCGAGGCAATCAACTCGGAGGCGGCCTTGACGCCGCAGAGAACAGTCATATGCGTACTGTCAGGAATGGCGTTCATCGCTGGTACCGGAAACGGTACGGAGATCGACGCGGGGACGCTGGTCATGACGGACGGCGACGTTCCCTTTTCGATGAATGTACCCGTTGCTTCGCGACTCCTCGTACTGCGTTTCGCCGACGAAGCGAAGGATGGACTCCCGGTGTCGCCTCGGGGGACTTTTATCGTGACGGATGCTGCCAAGGGTCCCGGATCCGGATTTCTTTTTTCGTTCTTGAATACCCTGGCTGTGGAGATGATGAAAACCGATGGGATTCTGTCCTCGTATATGGAGGAGGTCGTGCGCATCCTGGCGATCTCCGCGACGCGAATCGCATATGCCGAGCTCGGAAAGCATTACTCTGGGGGATGCGATCCACTTCTGATCGCGGTTCAGGAGTCGATCGACCGGCAGTTGGCCGACCCCGAGATCAGCCCGGCGACCCTCGCGGCCGAACACAACATATCGGTGCGTCAGTTACATCGAGTTTTCGGACCGATCGGGGAAAGCGTCATGAGCTACGTCAAACGCCGTCGCCTGGAGCGTTTCGCATGCGATCTGAGGGATCCGAGCCTGGGGCACCGGAAGATCAATGAGCTGGCGGCGGACTGGGGGATGCTGGATGCCGCGATGCTGAGCAGACACTTCCGCTGCGCCTACGGAATGTCGCCCCGCGATTACCGGAAGCAGCACTGTTTCACCTGAAACGGCGAGGGCATGACGGCGGCAGGGACGACGTGTCGCCCACGGTTCGGCACGGGGTTCCCGGCGCCACCCCGGCCCGAGAAAGGACCAGGGCCCCGAAACGTGGTCGTGGACGAGCCGAGTCAGCACGGTCCCGGCACGGGAGGCCTGCCCCCGCACCATGCAGCTCAGACGCCACCACACGACACACCTCGGTCACTCCACCGGGACGAAGGGGAGCGTCCTGGTCACCGGAGTGCCGACGCCGCACCTCCTCGCATGCGCTCTTCGGTCGCCCACCCGGGACGTGCCCGCACTGCGCGAAGCATCGGACACCGTGGACGCCTCCACCGGCACGCACGCAACTTACGAGCACTCCTGGCCAGGTGATGTGACTTGCACCTCGGGCTGAAGCCGGAGGGTCCCCGCCTTCTCGATCGTTGCTGTGCCACTACGCGGCCCGGGGTTAGGCGGCACGGATCGATGGCCCTGGGCACAGCCGTCATGCAGCTCATGCACTGCCGACCGCCTGCGGGCCCGGTCGCGAACTCCCGCCACATCACACAGCCTTCGGTGTCCCACGTTGCGGGGCTGCGCGGTCAGTAGGGCGTAACTGCGACTCGGTCAGGGGATCCCCATGGATCCGCGTCTCGACTGCTACGGCAACTCCCTCGCGGCCTGGAGCAGGTCTGGGAGGTCGGTGTGAACCGGCCGATCCTGACCAGGGTGCGGCCGTACCGTTCCGCTTTGTACTCCAGCATGCTGAGGAACGATGGCCACCCGGCGTCGTGCACGGACTTGGTCAGCTTCGTGCGGGCCAGTCCCGCCACCGACAGGTCCTCCACGGCGATCCCTTGGTCATCACCCGGCAGCCGGCCGGCTCCTACCAGGTGGGCCGGTTCGGCGGAGCCGGAGGGCCTGGCCCGGCCGGATACACACGGTGAGTGCCTTCGGTGCCAGGTCTCAGGCCGGAAGGTTCCGGCGGTCGCGTCCGGAACACCTCGTCCGCGACCGCCGGCCTGTGCAGGGCGACCAGCGGCGGCTTCCCCGGCGGCGGGCCGGGCAGAAGGGCGGAACGAGCCACGACGGCACGGACCAACTCGACCCAGGAGAGCCCGGTCTGCGGGTCGGCCGGGGAAAGTGCGGCCGGACTGCGGCTTGCGTGTTCCCAGGCTGAGCCGGTCCATCGACATCCGGCGTCTCAGACGCTACGTCACCCGTGAGATATACGGTCAGATGCAACCGCCACCTTCCTCGCCGCCTCGTCTTCTGCCGCCTGCCGCAACATCGGGGCATCCTGAACGTTCATCTCGCTTATGGAATGCGGCAGTTCATCGCCCGGCAGGACTGGCCGACCCGCTACCGGCTGGTCTCCAACGCACCCGGCCTCAACCCGGCGGAAGGCTTCTGGTCGCCGCTGCGGTCCCGCACCGCTTTCACCACTCTCCGAGCACCTCAGCCGGACCATCGAAACGGAATGAGGAAATCCGGTATGTTTCCCACTCATCGACGGATGCCTCGCCGGAACCGGTCCGTCCCTCACGCCAACGACCTCACAAGCTCAGTCGCTGTCAGGACGAGGGAAAACCTCCAATTCCCTCCCGGCTTTACCGGGGATATGACAAGGCGCCTCGTGGTGCGGCAGCTTTCGTCGGCACCTCGCGCCATGCGCAGGCCCCCCTGTTCGCGAAGGCATCGAAGGGGCACAGCGGAACTGGCATCCAACAGCTAAGGATCGGTCACCGATCGACAAGATTTCGTCGGGGATGCCTATCCATGATGAAGGTGTGCCGGCGCACGATCTTCAAGAGAGAGGAATTCCGGTGCCACGGCGCCTCCGTAACCAGGACAGGCAACACATGTGAGCGTGGTTCTCCTGTGGGCCGCTTCTTGATCCAGCAGCCCCGTTGCTCACACGCGGTAGCTCAGGTCCTCGTCGGAGAAGCCGATCTCCGCGCCGAACGGCACCTGCGAATCACCGCCGCTCGCCACAGGATTCCTCCGCTCCGTGGCCGGGCTCGCCCCGTCGCCGGAGATCCCGCCCGGCGATGCCGCGCCGCCCGCCCTGTCAACACGTATGCGCCGCGACTGACAACCACGGGATCGAGGGCTCGCCTCCCATCCCGGAATTCCTGCCGCGATCCCCGGCTCCGCATCCCTTTTCGACTACCCCAAGGAAGCCCCTGTGACCGTCCCCTCGCCGCTCGCCAACCCGTCCATCGTGCCCGACCCCTACCCCGTCTACGCCGACCTGGCCCAGCGCCGCCCCGTCCACTGGGTCGAGCGCCTGAACGCCTGGGCGGTCTTGACGTACGCCGACTGCGCCGCCGGGCTGAAGGATCCCCGGCTCACCGCCGACCGGGGGACGGAAGTGCTGGCCGCGAAGTTCCCCGGACAGCCGCTGCCGCCGGACAACATCTTCCACCGCTGGACCAAGAACGTGGTGATGTACACGGACCCGCCGCTCCACGACGCGCTGCGCCGGTCCGTCCGGGCAGGCTTCACCCGTGCCGCGCACCAGCACTACGACCAAGTCCTCCAGAAGGTCGCGCACGACCTGGTCGCTTCCATCCCGGCCGGTGCCACCGAGATCGACGCCGTCCCCGCCCTGGCTGCCGAACTCCCCGTACGCTCCGCCGTGCACGCCTTCGGGGTCCCCGAGGAGGACCTCGGATTCCTCATCCCGCGCGTGAATACGATCATGACGTACCACTCCGGTCCGAAGGATCAGCCGGTGACGCAGGAGATAATCCTGGAAAAGCTCACCGACCTGCACACGTACGCCTCCGAACTCCTCCAGGGCATGCGGGGCAAGGTCCTGCCGGACACCGTCATCGCCCGCCTGGCAGCCGCCCAGGACGGCCTGACCGAGACCACGCCGGAACAGACCGTGCACCAGCTGGCGCTGGTGTTCATCGCGTTGTTCGCGCCCACGACGCCGGGCTCTCTCAGCAGCGGCACGCTCGCGTTCGCCCGCAACCCGCGGCAGGTCGAACGCTTCCTGGCGGACCAGGCGTGCGTGGACAACACGGCGAACGAGGTCCTCCGCTACAACGCCTCGAACCAGTTCACCTGGCGCGTCGCGGCCAAGGACGTCGAGATGGGCGGCGTACGGATCGAGGCCGGGCAGACTCTCGCCCTGTTCCTGGGCTCGGCCAACCGGGACGCCAACATGTTCGAGCGACCGAACGACTTCGACCTCGACCGTCCCAACAGCGCTCGGCACCTGTCGTTCGGCCAAGGGGTGCACGCCTGTCTCGCCGCGCAGCTCATCTCCCTGCAGCTGAAGTGGTTCTACGTCGCCCTGCTGAACCGCTTCCCGGGCATCCGGACGGCGGGCGAGCCGATCTGGAACGAGAACCTCGAATTCCGCTCCCTTCGCTCCCTGCCGCTCAGCCTCCGCTGACGAGGTCAGCGCTCTACTCCCCTGCGAGGAATCGTGACCTCCGAAGTCGCTCTGGGCCCTTCCTTGCCCGCCCCGTCCCCGACAGCGTGCCCGGCACTGGGGCCCGATTCGTCCCTTGGCCCGGTCCCGTCGGCGGAACCGGCGACGCCGCAGTCCTGCGGCGTCGCCGATCCAAATGAGGCTGAGGAGTTCCTGCGCCAGTTCCACGCGGAGCAGTCCGATCAGCCCGTCCCGCTCGCCCGGCGCCTGGAGCAGGTCCGCGCCGCCATCGACGCCACGGGCACCTACCGGCACACCACCGCCGAGCTCGTGTACGGTGCCCGCGTCGCGTGGCGCAACTCCAGTCGCTGCATCGGCCGCCTGTACTGGAACAGCCTGCGCGTCCTGGACCGCCGGGACGCCACAGCCCCCGATGAGATCCACCGGCACTTGTGCACGCACCTGCGCCAGGCGACCAACGGCGGGCGCATCAGGCCGGTGATTTCGGTCTTCGCCCCGGACTCCCCCGGCCGGCCCGGCCCGCGGGTGTGGAACGAGCAGCTCATCCGGTACGCCGGCTACCGCCGCGACGACGGCACCGTGCTCGGTGACCCGCGCACCGCCGACCTCACGGAGGCCATCCTCCGCCTCGGCTGGCAGGGCTGCCCCCAAGGGCCGTTCGACGTCCTGCCCCTGGTCATCGACACCCCCGACGACAAACCCCGGTTCTTCGAGCTGCCGCGGGAGCTGGTCTTGGAGGTCCCTATCACCCACCCCGACGTCCCACGCCTGGCCGAACTGGGCCTGCGCTGGCACGCCGTACCCGTCATCTCCAACATGCGCCTACGCATCGGCGGGATGGACTACCCGCTCGCCCCGTTCAACGGCTGGTACATGGGCACGGAGATCGGCGCCCGCAACCTCGTCGACGAGGACCGCTACAACATGCTCCCCGCCGTCGCCGCCTGCCTCCAGCTGGACACCACCAGCGAGTCAACCCTGTGGCGCGACCGCGCCCTGGTCGAGCTCAACGTCGCCGTCCTGCACTCCTTCGAGGCCGCAGGTGTCCGGATCAGCGACCACCACGAGGAGTCCCGGCGCTTCCTCGCCCACCTGGCCAAGGAGGAACGCCAGGGCCGCACCGTATCCGCAGACTGGAGCTGGATCGTCCCCCCGCTCTCCGGCGGCATCACCCCCGTGTTCCACCGTTACTACGACAACGTCGACCAGCGCCCCAACTTCTACCCCCACCAGTGAAGTGATGAGGCGTCTACAACCCCGCCCCGCAGCATCTGCTCGACGGCCGCCAGTGCCGGCGGCTGTCGAACTCCTCCAGGAAGACGAGGTGGGAATGGCCGCAGGTGTGGCTGACGACGTCTCCCAAGGCCGGAGCCTGCGCGCCCTCACCGTGACTCGATTCGCTCTAGCAGCAGCTGGGCGGTCGCCGGCCAATCCCGTCGGCGTCGGCGTCGACGCTGGTCAGCTATGGCGCGCACTGCCTGACCAGATGCGAGTCACCGTAGCGGACCAGGGCAGTTGGGCGGGCACCTGAATGCCGAACCCGGCGGCGTCGGACATGGCGCCCACTGGTCAAAGCGCAACGTCTGCAGCCTGATCGCGCTCACCAACTCCCGTACCGCCTGCAATCCACCACTCCCAGCGGCCAAGCAGCCAGCACATCGCCGGGGCCGTCAACATGACCACAGGGCGGTGCTGTCGCAGCGCGGCTTCGGCGACCGCCGCATCAATCGCGTAGGTGTGCCCGCGCAGCCGGCATCCATCAACAGCTTCGAGGCCGCCCGCGCCTCCTCGTCGCCCACCGGGACTACGCGCAGTCCGGAAAGCACCCGGTTCAGGCAAGACATGTTCGTACGGGCGTGGACGGCCTCGATGATGGTGAGCGCGCTGATAACGACCTCCATGCCGCGCGAGCGGGCCTCGGCAACCAGAGCCACCACTTGCTCGTCGTCGGCGAGCAGCTTCGAAAGCCCCCGCTGCCGAGGACCAGCGTCCCCTCGTGACTCCGCTTGCGGCGGGCCACTCGGCCTCCTCGGCGAACACCTCGTCGAAGACCTGCCGCGCCCGCTGCCGGGCTTGCTCGGAGCCCGGCTCCTTACGGTTCTCGTAGTCCGCCAGGTACTCGTCCAGCACCTGGCCGCGCAGCTCACGCTCGACCGCCGCGGCGATGTACGCGGAGAACTCCCGCTTGCCCACCCGCGCCCGGATCGCCTCGGCGGTCCCCTCCGGCAGCGACAGGCTTACCCGCGTCGCTGGCCCTTCCCTGATGCCGTACGTCGTCTCAGCCATGACCCCAAGCGCGTCAAACGAGTAGGAAAAGCGCTGCGGCCCGCGCCTGGGACTCGGCACCGGAGCCGACCGCCATCCCGGCACAACCGCAGCACGGCAGGGATGAGTAGGGGTGACGGCAGGTGACGACGGGTCAGGTTTCCTGGCACCATCCCAGCACGGAAAAAACCAGGGGCCCGACCCCGAAGAGCCGAACCCCTATTGACCTGCATGTTTGCCAGATCAGTGACGTGGCGGTACGTCACCCGCTACACGTTGAAGCGGAACTCGACGACGTCCCCGTCCTGCATCACGTAGTCCTTGCCCTCCATGCGGGCCTTGCCCTTGGCGCGGGCCTCGGCGACGGAGCCCATGTCGACGAGGTCGGCGAAGGAGATGACCTCCGCCTTGATGAAGCCCTTCTGGAAGTCGGTGTGGATGACACCGGCGGCCTCGGGGGCGGTGGCGCCCTTCTGGATGGTCCAGGCGCGGGATTCCTTGGGGCCGGCCGTGAGGTAGGTCTGCAGGCCGAGGGTGTCGAAGCCGACGCGGGCGAGGGTCGCCATGCCGGGCTCCTCGACGCCCACCGACTCCAGAAGCTCCATCGCTTCCTCCTCGTCGAGCTCGGCGAGGTCCGCCTCCAGCTTGGCGTTGAGGAAGATCGCCTCGGCGGGGGCCACCAGGGCGCGCTGCTCGTTCTTGAAGTCCTCGTCGGTCAGCTCGTCCTCGTCGACGTTGAAGACGTAGAGGAACGGCTTGGTGGTGAGCAGGTGCAGGTCGTGGAGGAGTTCCTCGTTGCCGGAGCCCTGCACGATGCCCTGCGAGAAGAGGGTGTCGCCCTTCTCCAGGATCTCCTTGGCGGCCTCGACGGCGGCGACCTTCGGCCCGATGTCCTTCTTGATGCGCGACTCCCGCTGGAGGCGCGGCAGGACCTTCTCGATCGTCTGGAGGTCCGCGAGGATCAGCTCGGTGTTGATCGTCTCGATGTCGTCCTTCGGCGAGACCTTGCCGTCGACGTGCACGACGTTCTCGTCCTGGAAGGCGCGGATGACCTGGCAGATCGCGTCGGACTCACGGATGTTCGCGAGGAACTTGTTGCCCAGGCCCTCGCCCTCCGAGGCGCCCTTCACGATGCCCGCGATGTCGACGAAGTCGACGGTCGCCGGAAGGATCTTCTGCGAGCCGAAGATCTCGGCCAGCTTCGCGAGGCGCGCGTCCGGGACACCGACCACGCCGACGTTCGGCTCGATCGTGGCGAACGGGTAGTTGGCCGCCAGCACGTCGTTCTTGGTCAGGGCGTTGAACATGGTCGACTTGCCGACGTTGGGCAGACCGACGATTCCGATCGTGAGCGACACGTTTGCGACTTCCCGTATGTAGGAGGGCCAGGCGGCCGGGGGGCTGGAGCGGCAGGGCCTGAGGCCTGTCCGGCGGATCGTGCCCCAGCGGCCGGAAGGCCGGCCGATCCCCCAGTTTACGGCGTGCCGGCACCCGGCCCGGCGAGGTATCGAACGCTTGGCCAAGGTCCGCTCAACGGCGTGTCTCTGAACCCATTCGGCACATTAACCGACCTAAGTTGGTCGAGTGGAGCAGCAGCAAAGGACACATCCCCCGTATCCCCCTCGGACCGGGCCGCAGCGCGGCTCATCTCCTCTTCCCCCGCAGGCGGGCAGAGGGGGCCGGGTTCCCGGCGCGGGCGTGCCGCGTCGTGCTCCGGTCGCGCGCGGGCCCGTACCGCCGGCGGTCCGAGCCGTGCGCAGCGTCGCACGGGCCGTGCGCCGGATGCCGAACCCACGCCTCACCGACCTGGGCTGCGGGTTGTTCTGCGGGGTGTCGATGTTCGTGCTCGCCTGCCTCGACCGGCTGGTGTTCGGCGCGTCCCCCGTCCTGTACGGGGTGCTGTTCCTGCTGGTCAGCGCGTTGACCGCGATGTGGGTACGGCGTGGTGACCTGGCGAGCGCCCCCGTCGTCGTGCCGATCGCCTTCGCGGTGGGTCTGCCGCTGCTCGCCAAGGGCGAGGGCGGCCTCGGCGGCCATCTGATGGCCCTGGTCACCGCTCTCGCCATGCAGGCGGGCTGGCTGTACGGCGGCACGCTCGTCGCCGGGGTCATCGTGACGGTGCGCAAGCTTCGGCTGATGGCCCGCCGGGCGGCCGAGCGGGAGAGGGAGCGGGAGCGGGCGGACCGGGAGGGCCGGGCGCGGGTCGGAGGGCAGGGCGGGCAGGGCCAGGTCCGGGCTTCCGGTGGCCAGGCCCGGCCTCCGTACGGCCACCGGCCGGTCG
>NZ_LRTR01000179.1 GCF_001550375.1 Streptomyces europaeiscabiei
CGGGCACCGAGGCCTCCGGCACAGCCGCGCCGCGCCGCCCCCCGGGGGTACTAGCCGGCCTTCGCGGCCCTCATCGCCGCGCCCACGATGCCCGCGTTGTTCTGCAGCTGGGCCGGGACGATCTCCGCCCTGACGCCCTCGATGAGGTGGAGGAACTTCGAGGACTTGCGGCTGACTCCGCCGCCGATGATGAACAGCTCGGGCGAGAAGAGCATCTCCACATGGGCGAGGTACTTGGTGACGCGCTTGGCCCAGTGTTCCCAGGTCAGCTCGTGGTCGTCCTTGGCCTTGGTGGAGGCGCGCGTCTCGGCGTCGTGGCCGTGCAGCTCCAGGTGGCCCAGCTCCGTGTTCGGGACGAGGACGCCGTCGGAGAAGACGGCACTGCCGATGCCCGTGCCGAAGGTGAGCAGGATGACGGTGCCCTGACGGTCGCGCCCGGCGCCGAACTGGACCTCGGCCACGCCCGCCGCGTCCGCGTCGTTCACCACGGTCACCGGCAGGCCACCGATCCGCTCGCTCAGCAGGGCGCGCGCGTCGACGTCGATCCAGCTCTTGTCGACATTGGCCGCCGTGCGGATCGTGGCGCCGCCCGTGACCACGCCGGGGAAGGTGATGCCGACCGGGCCGGTCCAGCCGAAGTGGTCGACGACCTCCTTGACCCCGTCGGCAACCAAGTCGGGCGTCGCCGGGTGCGGGGTCAGCACCTTGTGCCGCTCGTCCGCCAGGTCGCCCAGGTCCAGGTCCACGGGCGCGCCCTTGATCCCGGAACCACCGATGTCCACGCCGAAGATGTGCATGGCCCTACGTTACGTCGTGCGACAGACCGTCACGTTGCCGAGGTGTCCGGCCGCCGCCGGGTGCCGGAATCCTCACGTCCTGGAACGCGTACGGCCCCGGAACCTTCACGTTCCGGGGCCGTACGCGGGTGTTCAGACGGTCAGGCGCCCTGGCCGGTGCGCTCGGCGACCAGGGAGGCGGCCTCCTCGCGCAGGTCACGGCGGAGTTCCTTGGGCAGGGAGAAGGTGATCGACTCCTCGGCGGCCTTGACCAGTTCGACGTCCTCGAAGCCCCGCTGGGAGAGCCATTCCAGGACCTCTTCGACGAGGACCTCCGGCACGGAGGCGCCCGAGGTGACGCCGACGGTCTCCACGCCCTCCAGCCATGCCTCGTCGATCTCGCTCGCGAAGTCCACGAGGTAGGCCTCGCGGGAGCCGGCGAGCTTGGCGACCTCGACGAGCCGGACCGAGTTGGAGGAGTTGCGGGAGCCGACCACGATGACCAGCTCCGCCTCGGCGCCCATCTGCTTCACGGCGAGCTGGCGGTTCTGCGTGGCGTAGCAGATGTCGTCGCTGGGCGGCGAGACGAGCAGCGGGAACTTCTCCTTGAGCGCGCCGACCGTCTCCATCGTCTCGTCGACTGAGAGCGTGGTCTGGGAGAGCCAGACGATCTTGGACGGGTCGCGGACCTCGACCTTGGCGACGTCCTCGGGGCCGTCGACCAGCTGGATGTGGTCCGGCGCCTCGCCCGAGGTGCCGATGACCTCCTCGTGGCCCTCGTGCCCGATCAGGAGGATGTCGAAGTCCTCGCCTGCGTACCGGATCGCTTCCTTGTGGACCTTGGTGACCAGCGGGCAGGTCGCGTCGATGGTGGCGAGCTTGCCGCGCGCCGCCTCGTCGTGGACGGTCGGGGCCACGCCGTGAGCGGAGAACATGACGATGTTGCCCTCGGGGACCTCCTCCGTCTGTTCGACGAAGATGGCGCCCTTCTTCTCCAGCGTCTGCACGACGTACTTGTTGTGGACGATCTCGTGGCGGACGTAGATCGGGGCCCCGTACTGCTCCAGGGCCTTCTCGACGGCGATCACTGCACGGTCGACACCCGCGCAGTAGCCGCGCGGGGCGGCGAGGAGGACACGGCGGCGGCCAGGCGAAGCGGTCATGCCTTCCATCGTAGGGGGTTCCCCGCGGGGGGCTCCGCCGGTGGGAGCGCGCCAGGGGGCGGGAAGGTCGGTTCGTCGGCGGGCGCGGGTCCGGTGGGGGCTGGTCGCGCGGTTCCCCGCGCCCCTCAAGGACCAGCCCCTCGCGCCCCTCAAGGACCAGTCCCCTGCGGGCCTGGAAGGCTACGGGCCCGCCAACCTGCAAGGCCACGGGGCCGCGGGCCCTCAAGGCGACGGGTCGGGTCGAGAAGCATGGGGCGCAGCCCTTGCTTTTCAGGGGCGCGGGGAACTGCGCGAGCAACCACACACCACCAGCGCCCGCCAACGCACAGGCACCCACCGAGCTCTTGGGCGGCCTTGTCGGCGCCCCCCGCTACGCTCGGCCGCATGGCTCTCAACACGTCCGCCGAATCCCCCCTCCCCGTCGGCGAGGTCTCCCGGCTCATCGGCGGCTGGATCGACCGGCTCGGTGCGGTGTGGGTCGAGGGGCAGATCACGCAGTTGTCGCGGCGTCCGGGCGCGGGCGTCGTGTTCCTCACGCTGCGGGACCCGTCGCACGACATCTCCGTCGGCGTGACCTGCTACCGGCAGGTCTTCGACGCGGTGGCCGACGTGGTGACCGAGGGCGCGCGGGTCGTCGTCCTGGCGAAGCCGGAGTGGTACGCGCCGCGCGGGCAGCTGTCGCTGCGGGCCACCGAGATGAAGCCGGTCGGGGTCGGTGAACTGCTGGCCCGGCTGGAACAGTTGAAGAAGTCGCTGGCCGCGGAGGGGCTGTTCGCGCCGGAACGGAAGAAGGCGCTGCCCTTTCTGCCGCAGCTCATCGGGCTGGTGTGCGGCCGGGCCTCCGCGGCCGAGCGGGACGTGCTGGAGAACGCCCGGCGCCGCTGGCCGGCCGTCCGCTTCGAGGTGCGCAACGTCGCCGTGCAGGGTGTGCACGCGGTGCCGCAGGTCGTGCAGGCGGTGAAGGAGCTGGACGCGCTGGACGGCGTGGACGTCATCGTCGTGGCGCGCGGCGGCGGCAGCGTGGAGGACCTGCTGCCGTTCTCCGACGAGCAGCTCGTACGGGCGGTCGCGTCCTGCCGTACGCCGGTCGTGTCGGCGATCGGGCACGAGCCGGACACCCCGCTGCTGGACTACGTGGCGGACCTGCGCGCGTCCACCCCGACCGACGCGGCCAAGAAGGTCGTGCCGGACGTGGGCGAGGAGTACGAGCGGGTGCGGTGGCTGCGGGACCGGGCGCGGCGGTGCGTGGAGTCGTTCGTGGAGCGGGAGGAGCGGGGACTCGCGCATGCTCTCGCGCGCCCCTCGATAGAGGATCCGCACCGCATGGTCGACGAGCGTGCCGACCATGTGGCCTCGCTGCTCGACCGGGGCCGCCGCTGCCTCGGGCACCATCTGGACCGTGCCGTCTCGGAGTTGACGCACACGCACGCGCGCGTGGTGGCCCTCTCCCCCGCGGCGACGCTCCAGCGGGGGTACGCGGTGCTGCAGAAGGCCGACGGGCATGTGGTCCGCGCGCCCGGCGAGGTCGGGCCGGAGGAGTCGTTGCGGGCGCGGGTGGCCGAGGGCGAGTTCGTCGTCCGGGTCGACGGGCCGGGGACGGCCGGAGGAACAGAGCCTGTCGGCGGAACCGGGACTGTCGGAGTGGACGCATAAGGTGGGCCGCATGACCAGCAACGTGAGCGAGGCCGACGGGACGACCGGGGCGGCCGGGGCCTTGGAGGCCGACCGCGCCCTCGGGTACGAGCAGGCGCGGGACGAGCTGATCGAGGTCGTCCGCCGGCTGGAGGCGGGCGGTACGACGCTGGAGGAGTCTCTCGCGCTCTGGGAGCGCGGCGAGGAGTTGGCCAGGGTCTGCCGCCGCTGGCTGGACGGGGCGCGGGCGCGGCTGGACGCGGCGCTGGCGGAGACCGCGCAGGACACGGAGGGGGACGGCAGGGCCGGGTGACCCGTGCCCGCACGGCACTGTGAAGCGGATCACCGCACCCCACTTTTGGTTGAAACTTGAACTTCCGGCGCGTACGGTCGGGGACGTACACCCCACATCGCCACGAAGGTTGCCTCATGTCCCTCGTTCTCGCCCCCGCCGCCCAGGACCTGCTGTTCCGCGAGGCCCACACCGCGAACACGTTCACCGACGAGCCGGTGACCGAGGAGCAGGTCCAGGCGATCTACGACCTGGTCAAGTACGGCCCGACCGCCTTCAACCAGACCCCGCTGCGCATCGTGCTGGTCCGCTCCGCCGAGGCCCGTGAGCGTCTGGTGCCGTACATGGCCGAGGGCAACCGGGCCAAGACGGCCACCGCCCCGCTGGTCGCGATCCTCGCCGCGGACAACGAGTTCCACGAGGAGCTGCCGACCCTGTTCCCGGCGCTCCCGCAGGTCAAGGACCTCTTCTTCGCCGAGCGCGCGGCCCGTGAGTCCGCCGCCGGTATGAACGGCGCCCTCCAGGCCGCGTACTTCATCATCGGTGTCCGCGCCGCCGGCCTGGCCGCCGGTCCGATGACCGGCTTCGACTTCGCCGGCGTCCAGAAGGAGTTCCTGGACGACGACCACACTCCGCTGATGGTCGTCAACATCGGCAGGGCCGACGAGGGCGCGTCCCACCCGCGCTCCCCGCGCCTGGACTTCGACCACGTCGTCACCACGGTCTGATCCCCGCCGCAGCCATGACGAAGGGCCCCGGCGACCACTTTCCCTCCAGTGGTCGCCGGGGCCCTTCGTGCTTGCGAGGCACGCTCATACGGCCGCACTCGACGGGCTCACGCTCCGCGCGTCACTCGGTCCTGAGGGCCTCGGCCATCTTCGTCAGCCCGGCGAACGACGCGGAGCCCGCGACCACGGTCGTGGAGCCCGAGCCCTCCAGGACCAGGGCGTCGTAGCGCTCGCCCTCGTACCGGGTCCAGGTCTTGTCGCCGATCTCCTGCTCGGTCCCGGTCTTCTTCGCGTCCTGGGTGGCGTCCGCGATGAACCGGGACGGCTTCTCGGTGGACTGTTCGACCGCCACGTACTGACCGTCGGGGTCGTGGAAGCCGAGGTGCCAGCGGTCGGACTCGTCGCCCCGGAAGCGGACCGAGGTGGCCTTCCAGGTCTCGGGCAGACCCACGGGCGCAGCCACCGCGTAGGAGGCCGCGCGGCGCGCCGTCAGCAGTTCGACGCGGTAGTCGACGCGCTTGGGCTCCTGCTCGGTCTCGTCGTGCGGGATGAAGAGATAGATGACCCCTGCCGCCAGCACGATGAGCCCCAGGGAGAGGACCATGTCGCGAACGCTCTGCTTGCCTTTCGTACCTGCCACGCCCTCATCGTCGCAGGTGCACCGGTCCGCTCATCCGTGGGGTCCCCTGCTCATTTTGTCGGACTGACGATAGAGTCGGGCCGAACCCTCATCCGGCCGTCGTCGTATCAGAAAGGTGCGCTCCGATGACCGAGAATCATCAGCTGCCGTCCGAACTCGAAGTTCCCTCCGAAGCCCCCGACCGCAACCTCGCCCTGGAACTGGTCCGGGTGACCGAGGCGGCCGCGATGGCGGCGGGCCGCTGGGTCGGCCGCGGGGACAAGAACGGGGCGGACGGGGCCGCCGTACGCGCCATGCGGACCCTCGTCTCCACCGTGTCGATGAACGGTGTCGTCGTGATCGGGGAGGGCGAGAAGGACGAGGCCCCGATGCTCTTCAACGGCGAGCGCGTCGGTGACGGCACCGGCCCGGAGTGCGACATCGCCGTGGACCCGATCGACGGCACCACGCTGACCGCCAAGGGCATGACCAACGCGATCGCCGTGCTCGCGGCGGCCGACCGAGGCACGATGTTCGACCCGTCGGCCGTCTTCTACATGGACAAGCTGGTCACCGGGCCCGAGGCGGCCGACTTCGTCGACATCGACGCGCCGATCTCCGTGAACATCCGGCGGGTGGCCAAGGCGAAGCGGTCCGCGCCGGACGATGTGACCGTGGTCATCCTGGACCGGCCCCGGCACGAAGGGATCATCAAGGAGATCCGGGAGGCCGGGGCTCGGATCAGGCTGATCTCCGACGGCGATGTCGCGGGCTCGATCCTGGCGCTGCGCGAGGGCACGGGTGTCGATCTGCTGCTCGGTGTGGGCGGTACGCCCGAGGGCATCATCTCGGCCTGTGCGGTGAAGTGCCTCGGCGGCACGATCCAGGGCAAGTTGTGGCCGAAGGACGACGCGGAGCGGCAGCGGGCGATCGACGCGGGCCATGACCTCGACCGGGTGCTGACGACCGACGACCTGGTGTCCGGGGAGAACGTGTTCTTCGTGGCGACGGGCATCACCGACGGTGAGCTGCTCCGTGGGGTGCGGTATCGGTCGGAGACCGCGACCACCGACTCGATCGTGATGCGGTCGAAGTCGGGGACGGTGCGGCGGATCGACTCGACGCACCGGTTGAGCAAGCTGCGGGCCTACAGCTCGATCGACTTCGAGAAGGCCAAGTAGCTCCGCCGGCTGGGCAGGGGGAGCTGGGGGCTGCGGTCAGTTTGGGCCGTGGGTTCGTCGTGGCCGATCGCGCAGTCCCCGCGCCCCCGAAAAGCGCAGCCGACCGGCGCCGGAAAGGCGCCCTCTTGTGCGGAGAGGGCGCCTTTCTCGTGCGTATCGGCGGTGTCAGCCCGCCGCCGCTATCGTCCCGTTCGCCCTCGCCGCCTTCTGCAGTTCCACATCCCGGCGACGGCGGCGGGCGAGGACCACTCGGCGTTCCGCCGCCGTCAGGCCGCCCCAGACTCCGTAGGGCTCGGGTTGCAGGAGTGCGTGTTCGCGGCACTCGACCATGACCGGGCAGCGGGCACAGACGCGCTTGGCGGCTTCCTCTCGGGAGAGCCTGGACGCGGTGGGTTCCTTGGAGGGGGCGAAGAACAGCCCGGCCTCGTCACGCCGGCACACGGCCTCCGTGTGCCACGGGGCGTCCTGATCCCTGTCCCGCACTGGCACCCGCTGGGGCGGAACAGCAGCGACCTGCAGGGACGAATGCGGCGGATGCAGCACGGTCTACTCCTGACGACGGCTTCGCGAGCGAGAGACGATGCAGCAAGGCCTACCCGCTGTGCGCGGGCCTATGCACTGAGTCCCGATCCGCTGGAATTAGCCGTCAACACCGTGCGCCCACAACCGGACCGGATCCCTTCGGGTGGTGTCCGGGCGTGGTCGAATTCACAAGCGTCAACGATCCAGGTGCTTGCGCAAATGATCGTCCACCTTGCGGGACACGTGGTCGGTGACCCGGCCGAGGAGGTCGGCGATCACCTTGCCCCGCTTGGGCCTCGCCTCGATGCTCCCGAGGACGGCCAGTCCGTCCACATAGACCACGGGGGCATCGGTCTCGCCCGAATCCAGCGCGTCCACCTCGAAGTTGCCGAGGATGCCGCCGCCGCTGCCGCGCAGTGAGACGTTCTCCGGGACGCGGATCTCGACGCTTCCGAAGACCGAGATCGCCTTGATCATCACCTGGCGGTGCTCGAAGAGCGCCTCGCTGAGGTCTATCTCGACGCTGCCGAATATCGCGTACGCGTGGATGCGCCGGCCGGCCCGCCAGCGGCCCTTGCGCATCGATGCGCTGAAGACGGCCACCAGGCGGTCGTCGGGGTCGATCGGGATGGCGCCCGGTGTCGGGCGGTTGGGCACGGAGGACACGGGCGGCACATACGCCCGCGCCGCCCTGCGGGCCTGGCCGGCCGGCAGGTCCCGTACGAAGACGTCCAGCTCACCCACCGTCTTGGCGGCGAGCACGCCCTCGACCCGCTCGGAGTGCTCCTCCGCGGTGAGGCGGCCCTCGGCGAGGGCGTCGCGCAGGAGGTCGGCGATCCGGTCGCGGTCGGCGTCGGAGGCGCGCAGCTCGGCAGAGGACAACGGCGGTTCCTGGGTGGGGCGCTTCTGTAGGTCCACGACAGCAGATTACCCACTCGCGATAGATCGCGACCAGGGGTGTGGACAACTCGTGGCCGCCGAACTGAGCCTTACCTCACAAGCCCGCCCTCCCGGGCAGGTTCTACGCTGGTGAGCGCTGCCGATGGAGGCCAGCCGCCGGCGAGTGAGCCGATTGGGCGCGCCTGTGCGGACAGCCCGAGCGCGCGACAGGCCCGAAGGGCCGGGCACGGTCGGGCTCCCCGCACGGGCTGTGGCGCCCCGGAGGCGAACCGAGCCTGGAAACAGCCTGTCTAGTAAGGAATGGGCACCGATGCCTGAGTTCGAGTACACCGATCTGCTCCCCATGGGAGAGGACACCACCCCGTACCGGCTGGTGACCTCCGAGGGTGTCTCCACCTTCGAGGCCGACGGGCGCACCTTCCTCAAGGTGGAGCCGGAGGCGCTGCGCAAGCTGGCCGCCGAGGCGATCCACGACATCCAGCACTATCTGCGGCCGGCGCACCTGGCGCAGCTCCGCCGGATCATCGACGACCCGGAGGCGTCGAGCAACGACAAGTTCGTCGCGCTCGACCTGCTGAAGAACGCGAACATCGCGGCCGCCGGTGTGCTGCCCATGTGCCAGGACACGGGTACGGCGATCGTCATGGGCAAGCGTGGGCAGAACGTGCTCACGGAGGGCGGGGACGAGAAGGCCCTGTCCAAGGGCGTCTACGACGCGTATCTGAACCTGAACCTGCGCTACTCGCAGATGGCTCCGCTCACCATGTGGGAGGAGAAGAACACCGGCTCCAACCTGCCGGCGCAGATCGAGCTGTACGCCACCGACGGCGGCGCGTACAAGTTCCTGTTCATGGCCAAGGGCGGCGGGTCGGCGAACAAGTCGTTCCTGTACCAGGAGACGAAGGCCGTTCTGAACGAGGCCTCCATGATGAAGTTCCTGGAGGCGAAGATCCGTTCGCTGGGCACGGCCGCGTGCCCGCCGTACCACCTCGCGATCGTGGTGGGCGGTACGAGCGCCGAGTACGCGCTGAAGACCGCGAAGTACGCCTCCGCGCACTACCTGGACGAGATCCCGGCCGAGGGGTCGCCGCTCGGGCACGGGTTCCGGGACAAGGAGCTGGAGGAGAAGGTCTTCGAGCTGACGCAGAAGATCGGTATCGGCGCGCAGTTCGGCGGCAAGTACTTCTGCCACGACGTGCGGGTCGTCCGGCTGCCGCGGCACGGCGCCTCGTGCCCCGTCGCGATCGCCGTGTCCTGCTCGGCCGACCGGCAGGCCGTCGCGAAGATCACTGCCGAGGGTGTGTTCCTGGAGCAGCTGGAGACGGACCCGGCGCGGTTCCTGCCGGAGACGACGGACGAGCACCTGGACGAGTCCGACGTCGTACGGGTCGACCTCAACCAGCCGATGGACGACATCCTCGCCGAGCTGAGCAAGTACCCGGTGAAGACGCGGCTCTCGCTGTCCGGGCCGCTGGTCGTGGCGCGGGACATCGCCCACGCCAAGATCAAGGAGCGGCTCGACGCGGGCGAGGAGATGCCGCAGTACCTGAAGGACCACCCGGTGTACTACGCCGGCCCGGCGAAGACCCCCGAGGGGTACGCGTCCGGTTCCTTCGGTCCCACGACCGCCGGGCGCATGGACTCGTACGTGGAGCAGTTCCAGGCGGCGGGCGGGTCCAGGGTGATGCTGGCGAAGGGGAACCGGTCGCAGCAGGTCACGGACGCGTGCGGGGCGCACGGCGGGTTCTACCTGGGCTCGATCGGCGGGCCCGCGGCCCGGCTCGCGCAGGACTGCATCAAGAAGGTCGAGGTCGTCGAGTACGAGGAGCTCGGCATGGAGGCCGTCTGGAAGATCGAGGTCGAGGACTTCCCGGCGTTCATCGTCGTCGACGACAAGGGCAACGACTTCTTCAAGGACCCGGCGCCGGCGCCCACGTTCACGTCGATTCCGGTGCGGGGGCCGGGGTTGGCGTAGAGGTAGTGGGTTCGGGGCGGTAGGGGTGTTGTGCCCCGGCCGCCCCTACCCGTCCCGTCACCAGGGGCGCTGTCCTTCGGCCCCGGACCGTCCCGGGGCTTCGCCCCCAGCCCCCGGTGTCGCCCTTCGGGCTCGTCCTCAAACGCCGGACGGGCTGAGATGCGGCGCACGGACCTCGCAGAACGGTTACGCGAGCTTCTTGACCTGCGCCTCCACGACCTCCGCCGGGAACGTGAAGTCCTTGCCCGACGCGGCCGAGGCCAGGTTCAGGGCGGTGACGTAGCCGACGGTGCCGCCCTCGCGGAAGACGACGACCTTCATCGGGATCTTCGTGCCCTCGGCCTCGCTGAGGAAGTTGAGGGCGATCGCCTCGTCGGCTCCCTCGGGCGCGGTGTCCGTGGAGACCTTGGTGACTGCCTGGGCGGTGCCGTCGGCCGTGACCTCGAAGCCGTCCGCGCAGGCCTTGGCCGAGGTGGCGAGGGACTTCATCACGGTTTGGGCGGCCGTGCCGTCGTAGGAGGTCAGACGGAGCAGGGTGCGGGTGGCGTCGAGGCCCGAGACGTCACCGCTCTTGGCGGCCTCGGCGGGGTCGATCTTCTTCTGCGTCTCGCGCTGCACGGTCGCGGCCGGCTCGTCGACCACGGAGCCGAGCATGGCGTACGCGACGGGCGCGCACGCGTCACTGCCCGGCTCGATGTCCTTCCGGTCCACGGTGGCGGTGGGCTCGGTGACCTTGTGGCCCTTCACGTCCCCGTCCTCCAGAACCACCTTCTCCAGGTCCGCGGCGGAGAGGGCCTTGCCGCCCGAGTCGCCCTCTCCCCCGCTCTCACCGGAGTCCGAGCACGCGGCGAGCATGGTCAGGGACAGTGCGGCGACACCGGCCACGCAGGACCGGCGTATGACAGCGCTTCTCAATGCACGTTCCTTCTTCGACACTTCATTCGACATTGCGTTCGACGATCGGCTCGTCGCGGTGACCGTACTGCACGTCACCGACATCGGCGTGCGGAATTTCACGCTCACCCTCACGGGGTACGGCCGGGAACACCACGCCCGGTCCGGACGCTGTACCGGACATGAGTGACTACCGCGTCGAACACGACTCCATGGGCGAGGTCCGCGTGCCGGCGGACGCCAAGTGGCGGGCCCAGACACAGCGGGCGGTCGAGAACTTCCCGATCTCGGGGCAGCGCATCGAGCGCGCCCACATCGAGGCCCTGGCGCGGATCAAGGGCGCCGCCGCGACGGTCAACGCCGAACTGGGCGTGCTCGACAAGGACATCGCCGAGGCGGTCCGGGAGGCGGCCGCGGAAGTGGCCGAGGGGCGCTGGGACGAGCACTTCCCGGTGGACGTGTTCCAGACCGGGTCCGGGACCTCGTCGAACATGAACACCAACGAGGTCATCGCCACGCTGGCGAGCGAGCGGCTCGGCCGGGACGTGCATCCGAACGACCACGTCAACGCCTCACAGTCGTCCAACGACGTGTTTCCGTCGTCCATCCACATCGCCGCCACCGCCGCCGTCACCCGTGACCTGATCCCCGCGCTGGAGCATCTGGCCTCGGCCCTGGAGCGCAAATCGGCGGAATTCGCCGATGTCGTGAAGTCCGGCCGTACACATCTCATGGACGCCACACCGGTCACTCTCGGCCAGGAGTTCGGCGGCTACGCGGCCCAGGTGCGGTACGGCGTCGAGCGGCTGACGGCCTCGCTCCCCCGGCTCGCCGAACTGCCCCTGGGCGGTACGGCGGTGGGGACCGGCATCAACACGCCGCCCGGGTTCTCCGCCGCCGTCATCGCGGAGGTCGCGCGGGTCACCGGGCTGCCGCTCACCGAGGCCCGGGACCACTTCGAGGCGCAGGGGGCGCGGGACGGGATCGTCGAGACGTCCGGGCAGCTCCGCACGATCGCCGTGTCCCTCACCAAGATCGCCAACGATCTGCGCTGGATGGCGTCGGGGCCGCGGACCGGCCTCGCGGAGATCTCGCTCCCGGACCTCCAGCCCGGTTCATCGATCATGCCCGGCAAGGTCAACCCGGTGATCCCGGAGGCCGTCCTCATGGTCGCCGCGCAGGTCACGGGCAACGACGCCACGGTCACCACGGCGGGCGCGTCCGGCAACTTCGAGCTCAACGTCATGCTGCCCGTCATCGCCAGGAACGTCCTGGAGTCCGTCCGGCTGCTCGCCAACGTCTCCCGGCTGCTCGCCGACCGGACCGTCGACGGAATCGTCGCCCACCGGGAACGGGCCCGCGAGTACGCCGAGTCCTCGCCGTCCGTGGTCACCCCGCTCAACAAGTACATCGGGTACGAGGAGGCCGCGAAGGTCGCCAAGAAGGCGCTGGCGGAGCGGAGGACCATCCGGGAGGTCGTGCTGGAGAGCGGGTACGTGGAGCGCGGCGACCTGACCCTGGAGCAGCTCGACGAGGCACTGGATGTCCTGCGGATGACACGGCCGTGACCGGACGGCGAGTTCAAGCCGTCATGGGTGTCGCGCGGGTAACCGATTCCCGCCAAGGCGTGAACCATGACCGGTACCGCAGCGTCATATGCGCATGACACCTAATATCTGCGCATGGGAGACGACGGAGTGGTGAGACGAGCGGAAGCGGGCGGATCGGCGGAGTTCTGGGAGCCCGGGAGTCAGATCCTGTGGCGCTACCGGGAGAACGGCGGCGAACGCTTCCATATCGCGCGCCCCGTCACGGTCGTACGCGACGACGAGGAACTGCTGGCCGTGTGGATGGCACCCGGTACCGAGTGTGTACGGCCCGTGCTGGCGGACGGCACCTCGCTGAACTCGGAGCCCCTGGACTCCCGGTACAAGAAGCCTCGGAGTGTGCGGCTCGGCCGCTGGTCCGGCACCGGGGTGCTGAAGCTGGCGCGGCCGGGCGAGCCCTGGTCGGTGTGGCTGTTCTGGGAGCAGGGTTGGCGTTTCAAGAACTGGTACGTCAATCTGGAGACGCCGCTGGCCCGTTGGGACGGCGGTGTGGACTCCGAGGACCACTTCCTGGACATCTGCGTGTACCCGGACCGGTCCTGGAACTGGCTCGACGAGGACGAGTTCGCGCAGGCTCAGCAGGACGGCCTGATGGACGCGTCGGCGGCCGAGCGGGTCCGGGAGGCGGGTCGCTCCGCGGTGGAGGTGATCCGCGCGTGGGGCCCGCCGTTCTCGGACGGTTGGCAGCACTGGCGCCCGAATCCGGCATGGGGAGTACCGTCTCTCCCGGACGACTGGGACCGTACGCCCGCGCACTTGGCCTCATGAGACCCTTGATGCGCCCCCGGTCCGCAACCGTAGGATCGTCCTCCGCAAGAGTTCACAGGGGCAACTCCCGCAGTCCGGGCAAGGCTTGACCGTACGTCACCGAGGGGCGGCAAGACGTGATCAAGGGGTACGAGGGTTACACCGGGACGAGCCGGAGACGGCACGACGGACGGGCAGTACTGTCGTTCCGCGCGCCCGCCGGTACCGTGTGTGGCACAGGAACTGCCTCTGACCACGCGGGAATTCCGTTCCCAGGACACGTAATCCGGGTATCGGCCTTTCTGCGGGACGAAGTATCGGGTTTGCGGGACGCACTGCGCACACAACGCGCAGTCCCGGACGGATGGATTCGACACGCGTGACGGAGCACCCCACCTCGCACGAGCGCCCTCAGAGCGCCGCAGGCCCCACGGATCCCCGCGGGGCGCTCCTGCGTACCCAGGAGCCAATGCGCACCACGCCCGCCGCGGCTTTACCCGCTCAGGCACGCACGGGTGACGCGCAGGCCGATCCCGGCACCGCGGCCTCGTGCGCGAAGAGCGGACAGGCCCCCTCGGAGCACGCCCAGCCGGCGCTCTCCGCGCACTCCCAGCCCGCGGCCACCGAGCCCGATCCC
>NZ_LRTR01000018.1 GCF_001550375.1 Streptomyces europaeiscabiei
GAAGCGGCGGTCAGGGCCGTCAGGCCCGCGCCCACACCGGCGGCGACGAGCTTGCGGTGGGCGATGACGGTCATGGCCGTCCTGGCGGTGGCCGCCACCTGGCCGGATGCCTGGACGACCGCCTGTCGGCCCGCCTCGACGCCCTTGACCGCGCTGTGCACGGCACTGTTGGTGCTGTCGACCGCGCGCTTGGTCGTGTCGGCCGCGCGCCCGGCGCCGGCCTTGGCCGACGAAGCCGCGTCGTCCAGCTTGATCGAGGCCGTCTTCGCGCCCTGGGTGGCCGGTGCCGTCGCCTTGCCGGTGGTCCGGCGGGCCTTGGCCGCGGCCGTCTCGGCGGACGAGGAGTTCTCGTTCGGGTCCTTGTTCGATCGGTTCATGGAGACCGCGTTGCCGTTCATCGCCCCGGCAAACACATGGCTGGACGCCGGTGTCCGCCGCCGGTCCCGGCCCTCCCCCGCCGTCTGCCCATTCCTCCGCATGGCATAAGATCGCTTTATGAGGTCATAGACCCGACCCGCGTACCTGGTAAGGGTCACCTTAGTTTAGGCTTGCCGTCGAGTTGCTTTCCTCCGCTCGAAGGGAACCTGAACATGCCCCGCCCTCTGCGGGTAGCCATTGTCGGAGCCGGGCCCGCCGGGATCTACGCCGCCGACGCGCTGCTGAAGTCCGACGTGGCCACCGAGCCCGGTGTGTCCATCGACCTCTACGAGCGGATGCCCGCCCCGTTCGGACTGATCCGTTACGGCGTGGCCCCCGACCACCCCCGCATCAAGGGCATCATCACGGCCCTGCACCAGGTCCTCGACAAGCCGCAGATCCGTCTGTTCGGCAACGTCGACTACCCGTCGGACATCAACCTGGACGATCTGCGCGCGTTCTACGACGCCGTGATCTTCTCCACGGGCGCGACGGCCGACCGTGCGCTGGACATCCCCGGCATCGGCCTCGACGGCTCGTACGGCGCGGCCGACTTCGTCTCCTGGTACGACGGCCACCCGGACGTCCCGCGCACCTGGCCCCTGGAGGCCGAGAAGGTCGCCGTCCTCGGTGTCGGCAACGTCGCGCTCGACGTGGCCCGCGTCCTCGCCAAGACGGCCGACGAACTGCTGCCGACCGAGATCCCGGCCAACGTCCACGAGGGTCTGAAGGCCAACAAGGCGCTGGAGGTCCACGTCTTCGGCCGCCGAGGTCCGGCGCAGGCGAAGTTCTCCCCGATGGAGCTGCGGGAGCTGGACCACTCCCCCAACATCGAGGTCATCGTCGACCCCGAGGACATCGACTACGACGAGGGCTCCATCGCGACCCGGCGCGGCAACAAGCAGGCCGACATGGTCGCCAAGACCCTGGAGAACTGGGCGATCCGCGACATCGGCGACCGCCCGCACAAGCTGTTCCTGCACTTCTTCGAGTCGCCCACCGAGATCCTCGGCGAGGACGGCAAGGTCGTGGGTCTGCGCACCGAGCGCACCGCCCTGGACGGCACCGGCAACGTCAAGGGCACCGGCGAGTTCAAGGACTGGGACGTCACCGGCGTGTACCGCGCCGTCGGCTACCTCTCGGACAAGCTGCCCAAGCTGCCCTGGGACGTCGAGTCGGGCACCGTCCCGGACGAGGGCGGCCGGGTCATCGAGGAGACCGGCGCGCACCTGCAGTCGACGTACGTGACCGGCTGGATCCGGCGTGGTCCGGTGGGCCTCATCGGGCACACCAAGGGCGATGCCAACGAGACCGTCTCCAACCTCCTGGACGACTTCGCCAACGGGCGGCTGCACGAGCCCACCGCGCCCGCCCCGGAGGCCGTCGACGCCTTCCTCGCGGAGCGCGACGTGCGCTTCACGACGTGGGAGGGCTGGTACAAGCTCGACGCCGCCGAGAAGGCGCTGGGTGAGCCGCAGGGCCGCGCGCGCGTGAAGATCGTCGAGCGTGAGGACATGCTGCGGGAGAGCGGCGCGTAGCGCTCCGCCGGGTCAGGCGGACGGGGACAGGGGGACTGCGGGCCGACCGAAGCCGCGCGTTCATCGTGGCTGGTCGCGCAGTTCCCCGGGCCCCTGTGGGGGCCTGCGGCCCCATCACGGGGGTCGGACCCCTCCAAGGCATAAGCTCGGCCAATGGCCAAGTACTTCGACGTTCATCCCGAAAATCCTCAGCCTCGTGCCATCGGGCAGGTGGCCGACAGCATCCGTCAGGGTGGGCTCATCGCGTATCCGACGGACTCCTGCTTCGCGCTGGGGTGCCAGCTCGGCAGTCGTGACGGCATCGAGCGGATCCGTACGATCCGCCAGCTCGACGACCGGCACCACTTCACCCTGGTGTGCGAGAACTTCGCGCAGCTGGGTCAGTTCGTGCACGTCGACAACGACGTGTTCCGCGCCGTGAAGGCGTCGACGCCCGGCAGTTACACCTTCATCCTCCCCGCGACCAGGGAGGTGCCCCGCAAGCTCCTGCACCCCAAGAAGAAGACCGTCGGTGTGCGCATCCCCGACCACCGTGTGGCCCAGGCCCTGCTCGCGGAGCTGGGCGAGCCGCTCGTCTCCAGCACCCTGCTGCTGCCCGACGAGGAGGAGCCGCTGACGCAGGGCTGGGAGATCAAGGAACGCCTCGACTACCTGGTCGACGCGGTGGTGGACTCCGGCGACTGCGGCACGGAGCCGACGACCGTCATCGACTTCTCCAGCGGCGAGGCGGAGATCATCCGCAAGGGCGCGGGCGACACCTCACGGTTCGAGTGACCCCGAGAGCGGCGGCAGGGCTCAGGTCTGCCGCAAGGGCTCGTAGGCCTCGGCGCTCAGCCCGAACGTCCAGGCCACCCCTTGGCGGGCCGTGGTCGTCGTGGGCGGCACCCGCAGCCAGTAGGTGCGGCTCGTGCCGTCCGGCTCCGGCGTGGAGTTGACGACCTCCACCATCACCACGTCCTCGTCGCCGGGCAGGGCTATGCGCCAGAGCACACCCGTCTCGTCGCGGTGCACCGGCTTCGCCCCGGACTCCTCCAGATAGCGGTCGTAGCCGTAGTACTCGAGCATCACGCGGCGCAGCTCCGCGTTCTCCTCCGCCCGGATCTCCGCCGGGGTCAGCGTGCCCAGCCGGTCGAGGAACTCGCCGGGGACGGGCAGTCCGCGCCAGGCGTGCAGGGCGAATCCGTCGGTGTGGGCGAGGGCGGGTCCGTCGCCGCGGTCCAGTCGGCCCGCCTCGTCCCGGTGAAGCTCCACGGGCCGCTCGGCGACGACCGCGACGTTCTCGTACGGCCACCACCAGCCGGCCGTGCGGGCCACCTCGGCGAGTCCGTCGAGAGCGGGGGCCGCGTCGAAGGCGGACAGCCAGGCCGCGTCGTGCTGGCCCAGGACGGCGTCCAGGAGGAGCAGCCGGATACCGGTCTCCTCCTTGCGGTCGGCGGGGGCCAGGGCCTCCATGACGCCCGTGCGGACGCGGTCGACGAGCGGCCGGGTCGTCTCCCAGAGGTCGGCGCCCGCCGCACGCCAGTGGTCGCTCCAGCCGGTGGGGCCCAGCCGGGTGTGCAGCCGGGCACGCTCGGCGGCGAACGGTCTGTTGCGGACCGCGTCGCGGACGCTCGCCCCGGTCGCCGGCAGCGCCTGGCCGTCCTGCGCCAGTGCTCCCGACAGCAGGCGTACCGCCTCCAGGGGCGAGCGGGCCCACACGACCCGCTCGGGCTCCCGCAGC
>NZ_LRTR01000180.1 GCF_001550375.1 Streptomyces europaeiscabiei
ATCCCCCGCACCGCCCGCGGCCCGCGCCGGAGACCATCCCGGCCCAGCCCGGCGGTGAGCCGGAACGCTCCGGCGGGACCGTCGGGGCTCTGGAGCGGCGCAGCGGGCAGGGAGTGGCACCGGGCGCCCCCATGCCCATGCGGCGGGACGGCGACCGGCTGCGGTTCGTCGGCGCCGCGACCCGGAGGATCGCCCGGGGCATAGACCTGGACGAGATCGTGATGGGTCTGTGCCGGGCCACCGTGCCGACGTTCTCGGACGCGATCCTCGTATACCTGCGCGAGCCGCTGCCGGTCGGCGACGAGCGGCCCACCGGGCCCATGGTGCTGCGGTTGCGCCGCACCGACCGGATCCCCGAGGAGCGGGACACCGAGGGCGGCTTCATGCCCTCGTCGCTCCAGCCGGAGCAGCCCGTCGATCTGGCCGTCGTCACCGCCGAGCAGTGCGAGGTACGGCCCGGCGGGGCGCTCGCCGAGGTACTGCGGGGCGTGCGGCCGGTCTTCGCGGACGCGCCCGCCGCGCACGACGCGCTGCCCGAACTGCTCGGCCCTGACGCCGAACTGACCGTACCGACCGGCCAGCGGGCGATCCTCGCCCCCCTGCGCGGCCGGCGCCGGGTGATCGGCGCGGCCGTCTTCCTGCGCCGCCCGGAGCGGGAGGCGTTCGAGCAGGACGACCTGCTGGTCGCCGCCCAGCTCGCCACGCACAGCGCGCTCGGCATCGACAAGGCGGTGCTGTACGGCCGCGAGGCGTACATCGCCGACGAGCTGCAGCGCACGATGCTGCCGGAGGCGCTGCCGCGCTGCACCGGCGTACGCCTCGCGCACCGGTATCTGCCGGCCGCCGAGACGGCGCGGGTCGGCGGCGACTGGTACGACGCGATTCCCCTGCCGGGGAGCCGGGTCGCGCTCGTGGTGGGCGATGTGATGGGTCACTCGATGACCTCTGCCGCGATCATGGGGCAGCTGCGGACGACCGCGCAGACGCTGGCGGGGCTGGACCTTCCGCCGCAGGAGGTGCTGCACCACCTCGACGAGCAGGCTCAGCGGCTCGGTACGGATCGCATGGCGACCTGTCTCTACGCCGTGTACGACCCGGTCTCGCACCGGATCACCATCGCCAACGCCGGGCATCCGCCGCCGGTGCTGCTGCATCTGGGCGGGCGAGCCGAGGTGCTGCGGGTGCCGCCGGGTGCGCCGATCGGTGTGGGCGGCGTGGACTTCGAGGCGGTGGAGCTGGACGCGCCGGCCGGTGGCACGCTGTTGCTGTACACCGACGGGCTCGTGGAGTCCCGGCTCCGGGACGTGTGGACCGGGATAGAGCAGTTGCGGGAGAAGCTGGCCGCGACCGCGCAGTTGACCGGGCCGGATCATCCGCCGCCGCTGGAAGCGCTGTGCGACGAGGTGCTCGACATGCTCGGCCCGGGGGACCGGGACGACGACATCGCGCTGCTTGCCGCGCGGTTCGATGGGATCGCTCCCAGCGATGTCGCGTACTGGTTCCTGGAGCCGGAGGAGATGGCTCCGGGGCGGGCGCGTCGGCTGGCTCGGCACGCGTTGTCCCGCTGGGGGCTTGAGGAGTTGACCGACTCCGTCGAACTGCTCATCAGCGAGGTCGTCACCAACGCGGTGCGGTATGCGACTCGGCCGGTCACCCTGCGGC
Source organism: Streptomyces europaeiscabiei (assembly GCF_001550375.1). Classification (GTDB taxonomy): domain Bacteria; phylum Actinomycetota; class Actinomycetes; order Streptomycetales; family Streptomycetaceae; genus Streptomyces; species Streptomyces europaeiscabiei. The sequence continues at coordinate 1,663 of NZ_LRTR01000180.1, forward strand.
TGTTGCGGACCGATGTGCTGCGGTGCGAGGTGACCGATGACGTACCGCAGTTGCCTCGGCTTCGGCAGGCTCGGGCGACGGACGAGGGGGGCCGTGGGCTCTACCTGGTCAATCGGCTGGCGAAGCGGTGGGGGGCTACTCGGTTGAGTGCGGGGAAGGTCGTCTGGTTCGAGCTCAACCAGGCGTGACAGCCGACTGCGGGTGATCTGTGGCTGGTCGCGCAGTTCCCCGCGCCCCTTGGAAGCAAAGACAAAGACGGAGGGGGCGCCCGGTGATCACCGGGCGCCCCCTCCGTCTTGCGCTGTCGTGCGCTAGTCGTCCACCTGTGGATCGTTGGGATCCGTCGGGAACTCGATGCCGCCGTCGTCCGACGGAGTCTCCTCCGGGGTCGTCTCCGGAGTCTCCTCCGGTGTTGTCTCCGGGGTGGTCTCCGGGGTCTCCTCCGGGGTCGTCGGGGCCTCGGTCGTCGGTTCCTCGGTGGTGGGGGTCTCGGACGGGGTCTGGCTCGGGGTGTCCGAGGGGGTCGGTGTATCGGTGGGCGCGACGGCGGCGCCCTGCTTGGTCTCCAGTTTGAACTTGGTGGGCTCGCCCATGACACCGAAGGTGTAGGTGGCCCAGATCTGGGCGGGGAAGCCACCGCCGTTGACCCGGGGGACACCGACGGCGTTGTACATCGAGACGTGCTTGCCGTTCTTGCTCATGTCCTCGCCGAAGAGGCCGACGGAGGTCACGAGGTTCGGCGTGTAGCCGGTGAACCAGGCGGAACGGTTCTCGTCGGAGGTACCCGTCTTGCCGGCGACCTGCTGGCCGTTGCGGGAGGGGTTGTCGCGGACGGACGTCTTGGCCGTACCGTCGTCGACCACACCGGTGAGGACCGAGGTGACCGTGTCGGCGGCCTCCTCCGTGATGACCCGCTCGCCGATCGGCTCGGGGAACTCGACCGGCTCGTCCCGGCGCGTGGCCGAGGCGATGATGGTCGGGGTGACCTTCTTGCCGTGGTTGTCGAGGGTGGCGTAGATACCGGCCATCTCCAGCGGGCTCGCGCCCATGGAGCCCAGGGTCTGGGCGGGGACCGCCTGCATGTCCTCGGTGTCCATGCCGAGCTTCCCGGCGACCTCCATGACCTTCTCCATGCCCACGTCGACGCCCATCTGCGCGAAGACGGAGTTGATGGACTTGTTCATGGCCGTCTGCACGGTGACATCGCCGTAGTCCACGTTGTCCTCGTTCGGCGGGTTGAAGCCGACCGCCGTGCCGTTGTCCATGACCTTGTGCCGGCTGTCACCGTCGTAGACCGTGCTGGCGGTGATCGGGTCGCCGTCCTGCGTCTCGGCCGCCTCGTCGATGGCCGCGGCGAGGATCACCGGCTTGAAGGTGGAGGCGGGCTGGTAGTCCCGGCGCATGGCGTTGTTCGTGAAGTGCTTCACGTAGTCGACGCCGCCGTACATGGCGACGACCTTGCCGGTCTTCGGGTCGACGGAGACCGCGCCGGCCTGGATGTACTTGTCGACCTTGCGCTTCTTCGTGTCGAGCTTGCTGGTGAGCCGTTGCTTGACGGCCTTCTCCAGCGCGGCCTGCTTCTTCGGGTTGATGTTCAGCGTGATGGTCCAGCCGCCCGCGTCGATCTTCGTCTTGGCGTCCTCGAAGTTGTCCGCCTTGTTGTTGGCCACGAGCGTTCTGGCCAGCTGGTTGTTGGCGGCGTCGACCAGGTAGCCGTTCTGGCCCGCCATGTCGGGAGCGGCCTGGGGCGCCTTCGGCTTGGGGAGCTTCATGCCCTCCCTCTCCGAGGCGGTCAGCTTGGTCAGTTTCTGCATCTCGACCATGTTGTCCAGCACGTAGTTCCAGCGGTTCGTGACCAGCTTCCGGCCCGTGGGGGTGGCGGTGGCCAGGTCGTACTGGCTGGGTGCCTGGAGCAGCGCGGCGAGGTACGCGCCCTCCGGGACGGTGAGTTTGTCGGCGTCCTTGCGGTAGTACGCCTGAGCGGCGGCCTGGATGCCCCAGGCGCCGCGGCCGTAGTAGCTGGTGTTGATGTAGCCCGCGAGGATGTAGTCCTTGGTCTTCTCGCGCTCCAGCTTCAGGGAGATGACCAGTTCGTTGAGTTTGCGGGTCACCGTCTGGTCGGACGTCAGGTAGTAGTTCTTGACGTACTGCTGGGTGATCGTCGAGCCGCCCTGCTTGCCCTTGCCGGACAGGGTGTTGATCACACCGCGCGCCATGCCCTTGAAGTCGACGCCGGGGTCGTCGTAGAAGGTCTTGTTCTCGGCGGCGACGAAGGCCAGCTGAACGTCCTTGGGGACGTCCTTGAGTTCGACGATCTCGCGGTTCTTGCTGCCGGTGCGGGCGAGGACGGTCTTGCCGTCGGAAAACTTGTAGACGTTGCTTTCCTGCGTCGCCTCGGGGTTCCCTGCGGGAATCGCGATCGTCATGTACAGCACGACGAAGGCACCCATGGCGAGCAGGCAGACGCCGAAGAACGTGCCGAGGATCTTCTTCCACGTGAAGAGGCGGCGCAGGAAGCTCTTCTGCTGCTTCTTGCCGCCGCCCTTGGCCGCCGCCCTTGCCGCCGCCCGGCCGCCGCCCTCGGGCGCGCCTATGACGGTCGTCGTCGCGCCTGCTTCGCTCCCGGACGAGCGCTGGGGCGCCGCGCGGCGACCGCCGCGCTGCCGCGCTCGTCTTTCTTCCGCTCGTCCCATGGCTCCGGTCCGCTCCGACTTCTGCTCGGTCTCATACGTCACTCAGGTCATGTCAGCTCAGCAAACTAACACCGAGGACTATGACAAGAGGGAGTCGGTCCGCCCTGTGGCGGCGTGACAATGCGCACGCGACACGCGTGCCCATAGAACTCATCCCAACGGAACGGACGTTCCAACAGGGCCGATGGTTGCCCCACCCGGCCCATGAGTCTCCGCCCCGCACCCACCGACCTCAGTGACAGAACCGTGACAATCGGCTCTGACCTGCGCCCCCTCCACACCCGGCGGCGACCTATACACGGCAGGTATACGTGCGGTGTATACCCCGTGTGTACAGTCGTGCTCATGTCCATCGGTCACACTCTCCTGGGACTCCTGGAGTCCGGGCCCCGACACGGTTACGACCTGAAGCGGGCCTTCGACGAGAAGTTCGGTCACGACCGGCCGTTGCACTACGGCCAGGTCTACTCGACGATGTCGCGGCTGCTGAAGCACGGCCTCGTCGAGGTCGACGGCATCGAGCCCGGCGGCGGGCCCGAGCGCAAGCGGTACGCCATCACGGAGGCGGGCATCACGGATGTCCAGCGGTGGCTCGCGACGCCCGAGAAGCCCGAGCCGTATCTGCAGTCGACCCTCTACACGAAGGTCGTCCTCGCTCTGCTCACCGGCCGGAACGCGGCCGACATCCTCGACACCCAGCGTTCCGAGCACCTGCGCATGATGCGCATCCTCACCGACCGCAAGCGCAAGGGCGACCTGGCCGATCAGCTGATCTGCGACCACGCCCTGTTCCATCTGGAGGCCGATCTGCGATGGCTGGAGCTGACCGCCGCCCGACTGGGCAAGCTGGCCGAGGCGGTGGCCCGGTGATGACCCCCGCAGGCTCCCTGCTCGTCGCGACCGACCTGCGCAAGGCGTACGGGCCGACCAACGCCCTGGACGGCGCCGAGTTCTCCATCCACCCCGGCGAGGTCGTCGCGGTGATGGGCCCCTCCGGCTCCGGCAAGTCGACGCTGCTGCACTGCCTCGCCGGGATCGTGCCGCCCGACTCGGGCTCGATCACGTACAACGGTCGCGAGATGGCCACCATGAACGACGCCCAGCGCAGCGCGCTGAGGCGCAGCGAGTTCGGGTTCGTCTTCCAGTTCGGCCAGCTCGTGCCGGAGCTGACCTGTGTGGAGAACGTGGCGCTGCCGCTGCGGCTGAACGGCGGCTCCCGCAAGGAGTCCGAGCGGACCGCCCTGGCCTGGATGGAGCGCCTGGAGGTCGACGACCTCGCGCGCAAGCGTCCCGGTGAGGTCTCCGGCGGTCAGGGTCAGCGGGTCGCCGTGGCCCGGGCGCTGGTCACCGGTCCGCGGGTGCTGTTCGCGGACGAGCCCACCGGCGCGCTCGACTCGCTCAACGGCGAGCGGGTGATGGAGTTGCTCACCGAGGCCGCCCGGTCCAGCAACGCCGCCGTCGTCCTGGTCACGCACGAGGCGCGGGTGGCCGCGTACTCCGACCGCGAGATCGTCGTACGGGACGGGAAGTCGCGGGACATGGAGCGCGTCGTATGAGCTCCGCCGTGGTCCGCCAGTGGTACCGGGACCTGGCGATGGGGGTCCGGTTCACCTTCACCGGGGGCCGTGAGGGCTGGGTGCGCGCCCTGCTCACCGCCGTCGGCGTCGGTCTCGGGGTCGCGCTGCTGCTGCTCACCGCGGCCATACCGAACGCCTTGGCGACGCGGGGGGACCGGGAGGACGCCCGGCAGGACCGGGGCATCGGCTACCTGGAGGACAACACCAGGTCGAAGCCGACCGACAGGAGCCTGCTCGTCGCCGACACCGACACCGAGTACCGGCACCAGGAGATAAGGGGGAAGCTCCTCGAACCCGAGGGCGTGGACGCGCCGCCGCCGCCGGGGCTGGGGAAGTTCCCCGCGCCGGGCGAGATGGTCGTCTCCCCCGCCCTCGCCGAACTGCTGAAGTCGGACGCCGGGGAACTGCTGCGCGGCCGGCTGCCGTACAAGACGGTGGGCACCATCGGCGAGACCGGGCTGATCGGCCCGGGGGAACTCGCCTACTACGCCGGCGCCGACGGACTCGCCAAACGGCTCGACGGCTCCGTGGTGGCACGGATCGACCGATTCGGTTCGACCGAGCAGCCGCAGGAGGAGATGGACCCGATCCTGCTGCTGCTCACTCTGGTCGTCTTCGTGGTGCTGCTGATGCCGGTCGCCGTCTTCATCGCCACGGCCGTACGGTTCGGCGGCGAGCGGCGCGACCGGAGGCTGGCGGCACTGCGGCTGGTCGGCTCCGACGGGCGGATGACACGCCGGATCGCGGCGGGCGAGGCCCTCGCGGGCGCCGTGCTGGGGCTGATCCTCGGCACCGGGTTCTTCCTGCTCGGCCGGGAGGTCGTCGGTTCGGTCGAGGTGCTCGACGTCAGTGTGTTCCCGAGCTACCTCGACCCCTCCCCCGGCCTCGCCCTGCTGGTGGCGCTCGCGGTGCCGGCGGCCGCCGTCCTCGTCACCCTGTTCGCGCTGCGCGGCGTCGTCATCGAACCGCTCGGCGTGGTCCGCACGGCCAAGCCCGCGCGCCGCAGGCTCTGGTGGCGGCTGCTGCTGCCCCTCGGCGGTCTCGCCCTGCTCTACCCGATGGTCGGCCAGGGGTCGGAGAACGGGGAGTTCAACGAGTACATGGTGACCGGCGGTGTCGTCCTGCTGCTCGTCGGCATCACCGCGCTGCTGCCGTGGGTCGTCGAGGCGTTCGTCGCCCGGCTGGGCTCCGGCGCCGTCTCCTGGCAGCTTGCCGTCCGCAGGCTCCAGTTGAGCAGTGGTTCGGCGGCCCGCATGGTCAACGGCATCGCGGTGGCGGTGGCCGGCGCGATCGCCCTGCAGATGCTGTTCGCCGGAGTCGAGAACAGGTTCACCGAGACGACCGGGCAGGACCCCACGCGGGCCCAGATGGAGCTGACCCTGCCGGACGACCTCCCGGTGAGCGTCGCCGGCAAAGAGCTGAAGCGGGTCAAGGGCGCGAAGGCCACCGCGGTGCTGTCCAGCTCGGAGGCCTCCGCCACCGCCAAGGACCCCGAGGAGTGGGCGTCGGTGACCGTCGGTGACTGCGCCGCGCTGCGGGAACTCGCCGAGATCTCCTCGTGCCGCGACGGCGACGTCTTCGTACTGGAGGACCCGAGGGACCCGGCCGTGACGAAGCTCGCCACCGCCGGGAACACGGTGTACTTCGGCGCGTCCTACAGCGGAGAGGAGCCGGGCGCCGAGCTCGCCTGGAAGCTGCCGGACAAGTTGACGAAGGTGGCCGAACGCACCGACCCGCTGCGGTTCGGGCCGGAGGGGCTGCTGGCCACTCCGGGCGCTCTGCCCGCCAAGGCGGAGGCCGGGTTCTCCAGCAGCGTCTACGTGCGGACCGATCCCCGGATTCCGGACGCGCTCGACGAGGTGCGCAACGCCGCCGTGGCGGTCGATCCGCTCATCAGGACCTGGGAGTGGGAGTCGACCAGGCGGGTGGACCAGTTCGCGGACATCCGCACCGGTCTGCTGGTCGGCGCGTCCGCCGTGCTCGTCCTCATCGGCGCAAGCCTCCTCGTCTCCCAGCTGGAGCAGCTCCGCGAACGCAGGAAGCTGCTGTCGGCGCTGGTCGCCTTCGGCACCCGGCGCCGTACGCTCGGCCTGTCCGTGCTGTGGCAGACGGCGATCCCGATCACGCTGGGCCTCGTCCTCGCGTCGACGGTCGGACTGACCCTGGGGGCGGTCCTGCTGAAGATGACGGGCTTCCCGGTGGCCGTGGACTGGCCGAGCGTGCTGTCGATGACGGGCATCGGCGCGGGCATCGTCGTCCTGGTCACGATGCTGAGCATGCCGCCGCTGGTGCGGCTGATGCGACCGGAGGGGCTCCGCACGGAGTAGGCCGGTGCCGCGGCGGTCCCGCGGCACAGCCACACTGGACCCCGTCAGCTGCTCGCCCGGGAGTGAGGACGCCATGTCGCTCGACACCTTGATGTCCGCGATTCCGGACTACGCCAAGGACCTCCGCCGGAATCTGGATTCCGTCCTCGGCGACTCCGCACTCTCCGCGCAGCAGTTGTGGGGCACCGTGCTGGCCACGGCGATCGCCTCACGCTCGGCGGTCGTGCTGCGCGAGCTGGCGCCGGAGGCCAGGGCCCGGCTGTCGCCCGCGGCGTACACCGCGGCGAAGTCGGCGGCCGCGGCGATGGCGTTGAGCAACGTCTTCTTCCGTACGCGGCACCTGCTGTCCGACCACGCGTACGGCGAGTTGCGGACCGGGCTGCGGACGAAGGTGATCGGCGGTCCGGGGGTGGACAGGGTCGACTACGAGTTGTGGGCGCTCGCCGTGTCCGCGATCAACGCGTGCGGGGCGTGCCTTGACTCGCATGAGCAGGCGCTCCGCAAGGCGGGGGTCGGGCGGGAGACCGTGCAGGAGGCGTTTCGGATCGCGTCGGTGGTTCAAGCGGTCGGGGTCACGTTGGACGCGGAGGCGATTCTCTCCGAGTAGGTCCCCGAACAGGTCCCTGTGAGGGTGGCCTGGAATCGCCTGAGAGCTCGGGGGGTGGGGGTGTCGGGCGGCTGCGGGTCGGATGTGGCTGGTCGCGCAGTTCCCCGCGCCCCCGAAAGACCAAGGGGCTTCGCCCCACGCTCGCGGTGCCCGGAAAATCAGTCGCAGCCTCTTCTCCCACTGCGGAGAATCTGTCCCCATGACCTCTCTCGCGCCCCCCACCTTCGAAGACCTCGTCGCCGAAGCCGATGCCGTGCCCACCGCGGGGTGGGACTTCTCGTGGTTCGAGGGGCGGGCCACGGAGGCCCGGCCGTCGTGGGGGTATGCGCGGGCGATGGGTGAGCGGCTGGGGCGGGCCTCCGCGGCGCTGGACATCCAGACCGGGGGTGGGGAGGTGCTCGGCTCCGCTCCGCGCCTTCCGGCCGTGACCGTGGCCACTGAAGGGTGGCCGCCGAACGTCGCCAAGGCCACCGCGCTGCTGCACCCGCGGGGCGCGGTGGTGGTGGCCAGTGCCGAGGACGCGCCGCTGCCGTTCGCGGACGGGGCGTTCGACCTGGTCACCAGCAGGCATCCGGTGCGCGCGCACTGGACGGAGATCGTCCGGGTGCTCCGGCCCGGCGGCACGTACTTCGCGCAGCATGTGGGGCCGAGCAGTGTCTTCGAGCTGGTCGAGCACTTCACGGGACCGTTGCCGAAGGAGACCCGCCGCGGCCGCCACCCGGACGGCGAGCGCGCCGACGCGGAGGCGGCCGGGCTGGAGATCGTGGACCTGCGGGCCGAGCGGCTGCGGATGGAGTTCCACGACATCGGCGCGGTCGTGCACTTCCTGAAGAAGGTCGTGTGGATGGTGCCCGGCTTCACCGTCGAGGCGTATCTCCCCCGGCTCCGCTCCCTGCACGAGCGGATCGAGACCGAGGGCTCCTTCGTCGCGCACAGCGCCCGACACCTCTTCGAGGCCCGCAAGCCGGCAGCCGTGTGAGGCACACACCGTGAGGCGCACACTCATGCGTGCGGGCCGACCGTGACCTTTCCGATCGCCAACTCGGCCCGCGCCTGGAGCACTTCACCGACCCGCTCCACCCGCTCTGCCAGCTCCCGCTCCTGCCGTGCGGTCAGCCGTCCGAGCGGCTCCACCGTGACCGTCGTACGCCGTCCCCGGCGCCGCTGGTGCCAGACGCCCGCGACCACGCCGTCGACCAGGAGCAGGGGATGGTTGCCCGCCTGTCCGCGCGCGAGGGCCCGGTCGTACGCCGCCCCGGGGAACAGCCGCTCGCGAGGCTGCGCGGCGACGCCGTACGCGTCGAAGTAGGGCAGCAGCCGTACGCCCCGCAGGACGCGGGCGGAGTCCTCGGGGAAGTCGGTGTCGCCCGCCGCCACCCAGGCCGGCTCGCCCTCGAAGTCGACCCGCTCGATCTCGCCGGAGGAGGCCAGCGAGGCGAAGAGCCGGTCGGACCAGGCTCCGGGGGCCGCCGCCCACTTGGCGAAGTGGCGCGGGCAGGCGGGGCCGTAGGCGCGCAGATAGTGCCGTACGAGCGTTGTCAGCCCTTCTTCCGCCGAGGCCAGGGGCTCGAAGTGCGGTGGCCGGGTGTAGGTCGCCCTGCGTGCGCGGTCGGGGGCGAAGCACAGGGCGCCGGACTGGCCCGCGCGGTGCATCACCTGACGCCAGCGGGGCCACAGGTCCTGGAAGGCGGGCATGACGAGATCCCCGGCCCACGGTCCGGTGCGCGCGACGATCTCCTCGCTCAGCTCGTCGAGGGTCAGTGTGGTCCCGTCGAGGGCGGCGCCGATGGCGGCCACGACCTCCTCGGCCTGCTCGTCGGTGAGCCGTACGTCCGGGGCGAACGGGCTCGCCCCGGACGGGATCGCGGTCAGCGCGGCCGTCCAGAAGGGCAGCTCGGCGGTGGGCAGCAGGTGCACGGTGCCGCGCGGCCCGTACGTCTTCACCAGCGTCCGGTCCTCCCACAGCGCGGCCCGTACCTCGGCCCGTGTCGTCCCCTCGGTGCGCAGGCCCACCGACAGCTCGGCCGCCGAGAGCACCTGTGCGTGGGCGCCCAGCATGGTGCTCGCCACCTCGGCGACCGGCGTACCGGCCGGTGCCGGAGCCCCCAGGAACTGCCGCTCCGCCCGCCGTGCACTGGCCTGCTCCCAGGTGACCGGCCCGGCCTTCACGGGCTGCACGGTCGCCATGGCCCTGGCACCCCTCACGCTCACGCTCGTCGACGTCATGGGTCGACGCTAGGGCCGATACAGGTCGGATCCTGTCCTCCATGCCGGTGTCCACATCGTTATCGCCGACGGCTTGGCTTCCCCGGGTCTACTCGCGTAGGTTCGGACCAAGGTAATTCGCGTGAGCAAAGTTGCGCGACACGGCATCGCGCGGTGGAGGGGGCTGCGCGAAGCCGTGCACCCCGCCACCGACGTCAAGCGCGCGTTCCGCCCGCGCTTCACCCGTACGGGGACGCGGGGCCGCTTCTCCCCGGAAGCCACACAACCGCGCGCAAACCCCGCATTCCATCCCGGATTCCGCCTTCCCGCCTTCGAATCCGCCGGAATTCGGCCATGATCACCCCTCGTTCACACCCTGAATGAACGCTTCCGCACTCACCGCCACGCTGTCGTCCAGATACGGAGAGTAGTTGTGGCACGCCGATGCACGCAGCATCACTCACGAAGGGTTATGGTGGAAACCCCCCCTCGGGCCGGTCCGTCTCCCCCCCACGGACCGGCCCGTTTTTTCTGCCCGGAAGTCGGCCCTCCGGGGGACCGCCCGCCAGGCCCCGGGCCCACCCCGACCCCGCACACCTCTTGGCGGAGTTGGCCTCCACCCCCGGTAGGCTCTGCCAACCAAGGGGACTGCCACCGCACCGGAGGGGCTGGAACACGTGAACCTGCGCGACACACTGCGCGGCCTGTTGGTCAAGGTCTACGCACGCAGGGTCGAGGGTCACCTCGATCACGCCCAGGTGCCCGAGCACATCGGCGTGATCGTGGACGGCAGTCGACGCTGGGCGAAGGCGGCCGGCTCCACCACGATGCAGGGCCACCAGGCCGGCGCCCACAAGATCGAGGAATTCCTCGGCTGGTGCACCGAGACGGACGTCAAGGTCGTCACACTCTGGCTGCTCTCCACCGACAACTTCGGCCGCCCGAAGGAGGAGCTCGTCCCGCTCCTCGGAATCATCGAGGACACCGTCCGCTCCCTCGCCGCCGACGGCCGCTGGCGTGTGCACCACGTCGGGGCGCTGGACCTCCTGTCATCCGGGATGCAGAGCGCGCTCAAGGAGGCCGAGGAAGCCACCTCGGACATCGACGGAATACTGGTCAACGTCGCCATCGGGTACGGCGGACGCCAGGAGATCGCCGACGCGGTGCGCTCGATGCTGCTTGAGGCGCAGGACAAGGGCACCTCGATGGAGGAACTCGCCGAGTCCGTCGACATCGACATGATCGGCCGGCATCTCTACACCGTCGACCAGCCCGACCCGGATCTGGTGATCCGTACGAGCGGCGAGCAGCGGCTGTCCGGATTCATGCTCTGGCAGACGGCGCACTCCGAGTACTACTTCTGCGACGTCTTCTGGCCGGCCTTCCGCAAGGTGGACTTCCTGCGCGCCCTGCGTGACTACGCGGTGCGCGGCCGCCGTTTCGGAGGCTGAAACTCCGCATCGCCGGTGAGGTGCGCATCACCCCCATCGGGACGGAAGTAACGAGGAGTTCACCGGGACGCCGTCGTACCGCTTGGCATGGCGGCGCATGTTCGAGGGCATAAGGCAGTCAGGTCGACACCCGAACCACGGGTGTCGGATCTCAGCGGGCGGCTCGGGGCCGTCCGCCCGGGAGGCCCTTTGCACCAGCCCGATCGTGCGGTCACAGCACGGACGAAGCAGCGGAGGGCCGGTCACCGGCCCGTGCAACGGTGCCGACGACCGGCCCAGTTCGAACCCGTCGCTCCCCGACCTCATCCGAGGGGGTACGTCCTTCCGTGGTGACCAGCACAAAGCGCCGTATGCCAGACCGGCGCACCTACGTCCTCGACACCAGCGTCCTGCTGGCCGACCCGAATGCTTTGAGCCGCTTCGACGAGCACGAAGTCGTGCTGCCGATCGTCGTGGTGACGGAGCTGGAGGCCAAGAGGCACCATCCCGAACTCGGCTACTTCGCCCGGCAGGCCCTGCGCCTGCTCGACGAGTTCCGGGTCCGGCACGGCCGCCTCGACGCCCCCATTCCGATCGGGGAACTCGGCGGGACCGTGAGGGTCGAGCTCAATCACTCGGATCCCAGCGTGCTTCCGAGCGGCTACCGCCTGGGGGACAACGACTCCCGCATCCTCGCGGTCGCCCGCAACCTGCAGGCGGAGGGCTTCGACGTCACTGTGGTGTCGAAGGACCTCCCGCTCAGGATCAAGGCGTCGTCCGTGGGCCTCCTCGCCGAGGAGTACCGGGCGGAACTGGCCATCACGGGCGCCTCCGGGTGGACCGGGATGTCCGAGCTGACCCTGTCGGGCGAACAGGTCGACATCCTCTTCGAGGAAGGGACGATTTATGTTCCGGAGGCGAGCACGCTGCCCGTGCACACCGGCCTGACGATCCAGTCGGAGCGCGGCAAGGCACTGGGCCGGGTGACGCCCGACGGCAACATCCGGCTCGTGCGGGGCGACCGGGAGGCGTTCGGCATCAAGGGCCGCAGCGCCGAGCAGCGCATCGCGCTGGATCTGCTGCTCGACCAGGACGTGGGCATCCTGTCCATGGGCGGTCGGGCCGGCACCGGCAAGTCCGCGCTCGCGCTGTGCGCGGGCCTGGAGGCCGTCCTCGAACGACGTCAGCACCAGAAGGTGATGGTCTTCCGGCCGCTGTACGCGGTGGGCGGGCAGGAGCTCGGCTATCTGCCCGGCTCCGAGTCCGAGAAGATGAGCCCCTGGGCGCAGGCGGTCTTCGACACGCTCTCCGCGGTCACCAGCCGGGAGGTCATCGAGGAGATCACCGCACGCGGGATGCTGGAGGTCCTGCCGCTCACGCACATCCGCGGCCGTTCCCTGCACGACGCGTTCGTGATCGTGGACGAGGCACAGTCGCTGGAGCGGAACGTCCTGCTGACCGTTCTGTCCCGGATCGGCGCGAATTCCCGCGTCGTTCTGACCCATGACGTGGCCCAGCGCGACAATCTGCGCGTCGGTCGCTACGACGGTGTCGTCGCCGTGGTCGAGAAGCTGAAGGGCCATCCGCTCTTCGCCCACGTCACGTTGACGAGGTCCGAACGATCCCAGATCGCGGCCCTGGTGACCGAAATGCTGGAGGACGGACAGATCTGACAGGACCCGGCCGGTCTCGAACGGTCTCGGCCGTTCTCAACCGGTTTGGTCAACTTCGGTCGGCCACCGATCCCTTGGATCCCACGGGCGCCGTCCGGCAAAGGCGATGAGCCTAGCCGGGCGGCGCCTCGGCGCGTGGGGGTTTCCTTGCATCTCCTGCGTCAAACGAGATGTGAGCTTTCACACTCACCACTGGATTGCCTCACGGTGTCGGGTTACGGCAGAGTCTCATTCCTGTCAGACCCCGCATACGACACACCTGTACCCCCAGCGGTACGGAACAACAGCAACACCACGTCAACTCCACAGCGTCGTCGTATGCCGCCCGAGCATCTCGTGGCACTCCTCGCAAGGGAGTTGCCCACCGGGCCCGCGCCTCCGTGACCCCGCAGTTGGGAGGCCAGCGTCAGGGGCACGATTGCGTCCGCCAGGGTCACCGAGGCGGGCGATGCTGGAAGGAAACCGTGTGAGCCGGATTTCGGTCCGGGGATTCGCAGTGGCTTCGGCCACCGCGGTCACCGCAGTCGGCAGTGTCGTCGGAGTTGCCTCTGGCAGCACCGCCCAGACGACCATTGACGACGCCGAGGCCGTCGCGAACGACACCACGTTGCTCGCCGACATTCCCGTGGGCCAACAGGCCCAGGTGCAGACCGCGTCCCTGACTGCTCAAGCCGACGCCCAGGCCATCGCCGCCGACGCGAGCGCCCGCAAGGGAGCCGAGGAGACCGCCCGTAAGAAGGCGGCCCGGGACGCGATCGACAAGCAGAAGGCCGCGGAGAAGGCCGAGCAGGAGCGCAAGGCGAAGGAAGCGGCGCAGGCCGAGGCCGAGTCGAAGTCCGAGGCCGCCGGCTCGCTCGGTGACATCCCCACGCAGAGCTCGTACACCGTCGCCGAGATCCAGGCGATGGCGAAGGCGGTCGTGGCCAGCGACCAGTGGACGTGCTTCAGCAACATCGTGAACCACGAGTCCACCTGGAACTACCAGGCCGTCAACCCGTCCTCGGGTGCCTACGGTCTCTTCCAGGCGCTGCCCGCCGGCAAGTACTCCTCCGCCGGTTCCGACTGGCGGACCAACCCGGCCACGCAGATCAAGTGGGGCCTCAACTACATGGACTCGCGCTACGGCAGCCCGTGCGAGGCCTGGACGTTTTGGCAGGCCAACCATTGGTACTAGGCCATGAGGCCGTAGAGGGCTGACCGCCTTCCGCTCAACCTTCCGCAGCCCTCCACCGTCCTTTGGTGGGGGGCTTCGGCCATGTACGGTCGAGGCCACCGAGAGGAATGACGGCCTCCGGGAGGAGCGGTGACCAGCAGAGGCGACGGGGGAAGAAGGCGGATGATGTCGCGGGTTCCTGGGTGGCTCGGCCGGGTCGGCGCCGGGCTGAGCGGGTGGGGCGAACGGTTGGAGCGGCGCCGGGCCGAGATCGAGTCGGAGACGGCGGGTCCGGACGACGGCGGGGATGCCTCGGCGGGGCGTCGGCGCG
>NZ_LRTR01000181.1 GCF_001550375.1 Streptomyces europaeiscabiei
GCCTCGGCACTGGGTCCGGGTCCGGGTCCGGCACTGACCACGGCTCCGGCTCCGGCTCCGGCGACTCCGAGGGGGCTGCCGACGCCGGGGCCGTGAAGGACACCGAGGGCGTCGACAGCGGCGCGGGGGGCTCTCCGCGCTCCTCCGCCGGTGCCCGGGACCAGACGGCCGCCCCTGTTCTCTCCACCCGTCCCGACCCCGCGTCGGCGGTGCCCTGGGGCATGCGGGTGGCGGCCGAGGCCGGATGGCGGCTGCTCGTACTCGCGGGCACCGTCTGGGTGTTGATGCGGGTCATCAGCTCCGTACAGCTGCTGGTGCTGTCGTTCACCGCCGCACTGCTCATCACCGCCATGCTCCAGCCGGCCGTGGCACGGCTGACGCGGCACGGTGTACCGCGCGGCCTGGCCACCGCCCTGACGGCCGCCCTCGGCTTCGTCGTCATCGGACTGATCGGCTGGTTCGTCACCTGGCAGGTCATGGAGAACATCGACGACCTCTCCGACCAGATCCAGGACGGCATCGACGAACTGCAGCGCTGGCTCCTCGACAGCCCGTTCCACGTCACCGAGAACCAGATCAACGACATCGCCAAGAATCTCCGCGAGGCGATCAGCGACAACACGGACACGATCACCTCGGCGGGCCTGGAGGGCGTGACCGTCATCGTCGAGGCGCTCACCGGCATCCTCCTGACGGTGTTCTCCACGCTCTTCCTGCTGTACGACGGCAAGCGGATCTGGCAGTGGACCCTGAAGCTGGTGCCGGCTGCGGCACGGCCGGGTGTCTCGGCGGCCGGGCCGCGCGCCTGGCAGACGTTGACGGCGTACGTGCGCGGCACGGTCGTGGTGGCGCTGATCGACGCGATCTTCATCGGCCTGGGGATCTACTTCCTCGATGTGCCGATGGCGGTCCCGCTGGCCGTGTTCATCTTCCTGTTCTCCTTCATCCCGCTGGTGGGTGCCGTCGTCTCGGGCGCGCTGGCGGTGGTCGTGGCGCTGGTGACGCAAGGTGTCTTCACGGCCGTCATGACGCTGGCCGTCGTACTCGCCGTCCAGCAGATCGAGGGGCACATCCTCCAGCCGTTCATCCTCGGGCGGGCCGTGCGGGTGCACCCCCTGGCCGTCGTCCTGTCGGTCGCCGCCGGTGGCATGATCGCGGGCATCGGGGGCGCGGTGGTGGCCGTGCCGTTGGTCGCGGTCACGAACACGGTGGTGGGGTCGTTGCGGGCGTACGCGGACGAGCACGGGCAAGCGCCCTAGGGCCTGACGTCACGTTCCCGTCGTCGCCCGGAGGGCGGCCTCACGGCGGCGTGGGGGTATCTCCCGTTCGAACGAAGCCGGGCCGGGGCCGGGGAAGCCGCACGGCGTCGCGAGGCAGGCGGCAGGGTGACGGCCGGCCCTAGGTGCGCGGGCGCTCGTGGCGCAGGAGTACGACTCCGTTGCCGAAGGTGCGGGTCTCGACCAGGCGTAGGCCGGTCGGGGTCTCGGTGTCGGCTGCCGGGAAGAGCCGCTTGCCGGCCCCCAGGAGCACCGGGTGGACGTAGATCCGGTACTCGTCGACCAGGTCGTGCCGCATGAACTCGGCCGCCAGTTCGGCGCCGCCCACGACGAGGTCGCCGCCGTCCTGTGCCTTGAGTGCCTCGATGTCCTCCACGACGACGTCCCTGACGATCGTCGTGTGCCCCTCCGCGCGCTGCAGGGTCCGGGAGAAGACCAGTTTCGGCATCGTGCGCCAGATCGCGGCGAAGTCGGCGACGTAGGACGGGGCCGCGGGGTCCCGGTCGGCCGTGGGCCAGTAGGCGGCCATCAGCTCGTAGGTGACGCGGCCTCCGAGGAAGGCGCCCATGTCCCTGAGGACGTCGTTGAAGTGCGTGTGCAGTTCGTCGTCGACCAGGTGCCAGCCGATCTCGCGGTTCGGGCCCTCCATGTAGCCGTCGAGGGACACGGACATCATCAGAACGATCTTTCGCATGGCGGCGGCTCCCGGCCCTTACGGCGTCGGCTGGTGGGTGACTCGGCTGGTTGATTACTGGGCTTGAGGGTTTCTCGGTTTCTCGGTTTCTCGGTTTCTCGGCTTCTCGGCTTCTCGGCTTCTCGGCTTCTCTGGAGAGGATGGCGCGGGTGGGGGCCGGTCGCGCGGACGTGGGCCCTCGGCGGGGAAATCGGTCGCCCGTGTCGGCGCACCGACCTAGGATTCCCCGGATAGGCGTTCGATTGGTTCGAGGGGGATCGGGCTTGGAGCCACTGGGGCTGGCCGCGCGCGACGACGACGAGGAGACGGTCCGAGCCCTTCTCGACAGCGGTGCCGACGTCAACGGGCGGTCGCCCGGCGGGCTGACCGCGTTGATGCTGGCGGCAGGGGCGGGCGCGCACCACGCGGCGGACGCGTTGCGGGAGAACGGGGCTTATGTGGCCCTGCGGGACGAACACGACCGCAGCGCGCTGGACTTCGCGGAGGAGGGCGCCGAGCGGCACCCGGACGAGCCCGGGTATCTGGTGATCCTCACGGATCTGGAGAAGTTCTTCGGCAAGCGGGCCGACTTCGCGACGACGATGGAGCGGGCGGTCCGGTTCGGTGACCCCGACAGCGACATCTGGATGCGGATGAGCTGGACCCTGGACACCTGGGCGGACGACGAGACCGTGGCCGGGGCAGAGGTGGCGCTGCACAGCCCCCAGGCGTCCGAGCGCTACTTCGCGGCGGAGCTGATGGGCTTCTTCTGCCTGTACAACGCCTCCCTGCGCAACGGCAGGCACCGGACGCGGCAGGCAGCGGCGCTGCTACGGACCCGGTTGGCCGTGGAGGAGCATCCGGCCGTCCTCGGCCTCCTCATCCGGGGCCTGTCGATGCAGTCCGGGTTCGCCGACGACGCCCGGAGGATCCTGCGGCATGCCTGCCATCCGCACCCCGACGTCCGCGCGGCGGTCGCCTTCGCGGTCGAGGCCTCCACGGAGCCGGAGGACCGTCAAGCCTTCGAAGCCGTCCTCAGCATGGCCCGCGACCCGTACGCCGAGGTACGCCGCTACGCCGTCGCCCACCTTTCCAGCCTCATCGGCCGGCCTCCCACCGTCCACACCACCGTTCACACCGCCCTCCGCCGCGCCCTGTACGACCAGGACCCGTCGGTCGTCCATGACGCGGCCTGCGCGCTGGGGATGCTCGGGACCGGGCGCCCGCTGCCCTTCCGAGCCGAGCAGATCCTCGTACGGCGCTATCTCGACGAGCCGGCTGACACCCGGTACTACGGGGGTGCGTACCGGGTCATCGAACGGTGGCCGAGGGAGCACTTCTGGGACGTACGGGATTCGTTGCCGGAGTGAGTCGACGGAGGTGAGGTGCCGGGGTGAGCTGACGGGGTGAGGTGGGGCGACGGTCAGCTCTGTTCGCTGTCGGATTCCGTGTCCGTCGTGGTGCGGGGGAAGGAGACCTCGACCCGGCGGTTCTTCTTGCGGCCCTCCTCGGAGGAGTTGTCGGCGATGGGGTAGTCCTCGCTGTAGCCGCGTACCTCGAAGGTGACGTTGCCATCCAGGTCGGCGGCGAGGAGGTCGTGGACGGCCTCCGCGCGCTTCTTGGAGAGGGTCAGGCCGTGGGCGTACGAGCCGAGGTCGTCCGTGAAGCCGAAGACGCGGACCGTGCCCGCGCTCTGCGTCTTGATCTCCGCCGCGATCGTCTGGATGCGGGAGCGGGCCTGCGGGTTGAGTTTCGCGCTGTTCTTCGGGAAGAGGACCTCCGCCTGGAGCGCGAACGTCACGTTCTCGTTCGTGTCCTCCCGGCGCTCCTCGCCGCCCAGGTCCTCCACGACCGACTTGATGTCCAGGACCTTGGCGGGGGCGAGCGTGGCCCCCTGCGCGAGCTTCAGCCCCGGGCTGTTCGCGTCCACCTCCGGGGGTGGGGAGGTGGTGACGGTGCCCGGGGGTTCGCTCGGGTCGTCCGCGGCCTGGGCGGGCGCGGCGAGGGTGAGGGCGGCCAGGACCGCCACGGCTGCGGCCAGCGCCGCGGTGCCGGTCGTGGCGGCACGTGGGGTGGGGGCGGTCATCGTCACGTCACTCGTCCTCGGAGAGTTCGATCGTGGCGGGGGGCATGGAGCCGACCTGGAAGTCTACGGAGGTTGTGGATTCGGGGGGAGCGGGGAACTGGGCGAACCAGTCGGCGCTCGCTCCCTGCACCAGGGCACCGGTGAACCTGGTGCACAGGCACCGTCCTTGGGTGTCACGCAGGATCAGGTACTTCTTCTTACCCGCTTGATCGACAAGGCTCGCGCCCGCGATTGAACCGCCGTTGTTGACCAGTTCGCGCTCGTCGCCCCGCCAGTCCGCAGCGACCCAGGACCTGCTGCCGTTGTTCGTCACTGTGCCCGCAACGGTCACGAAGCCTCCGCCATTGCGAGCGGCGGAGGTGACCTTGAGCGTCAGGTTGTCGCCCTTGACCTCGGCCAGTACCGACTCGCCGGCGGGCGCGTCGGTCTCCTGCTTGTCGTCGTTCCCATCGGAATCATCGGTCTTGTTGGAGGGTGCCGAGGACGAATCATTCTTCGCTGAATTGCCGTCATCCCCTCCCCCGCTGCAACCGGCAACCGTGAGGAGCAGCCCGGTCGCGATCGCCACCGCGGTCACTGTCCTGCGGCCCTTCATGGCGTGCCGAAGGTTCATCGGTACGGCTTCCTCTCACTTGGCCAGATACACAGAGAACATCACGGACGCGTCGGGAAGGTCGTCCGGATCGAAATTTCCGGGGTCGATGTCCACGGGCACGCCGTCGCAGTCCAGGGCAACGGGGTTCGTGGGGTCGACGTTCACGTCGAAGTCGCAGCGCGGCTGGATGACGGCGACCGCCTGAGCCGTGGCTGTCATGTCCTCGGTGCCAGGAATGATCGAATCGCCCACGGTGTAGTCCGTCACGACGTTGACCTGGAACCCTGGGTCACCGTCGACCTCGGTGGGCTGGGCGCCGCCTTCGACGGTCGAGTTGTTCTGGGCCGCCAGCGCCGCAGCCGCAGCATCGGCCCCTTCCAAGGGGAGCCCTGCTCCGGACAGGTCGATCCAGTCCAACCAGTCGCCGTTGCCCGCGCCGATGACATCCCCGAGCTCCAGCAACAGTTCGTCCCGCGCCTGCTGAGCGGCCGCCAACGCAGCTGCGTCTGCAGCAGATTGGGCACCGCTACGGGCGGATGCCGCCTGAGCGAACGCGAAGAAGGCCAACGCCGCGAAGAGAAGAACCGTCGTCAGCCAGATGTAGACAGGAAGGGTCGAGCCACGGTCACCGAGAAGTCGTAAAGCTGTCAGCCTCCGCCAATAACGCTGTTCACGGCGTCGAAGATCGCGCCTGAGATCAACCCGTCCAGCCCCAGTCCGTCGATCATCACGAAGATCCCCGCGACGATGATCATGATGCCCGCGTACTCCACGAACCCCGCGCCAGAGTCCCGCCCTTTCCCGCGCATGCGGGAGACGACGGTGGTCCTCCAGGTCTCGAAACGGTGCTTCACCTTCATGGCGGTTGCCTTCCCGCGCGATGCCGACACCAACCGGATTACCGTACGTGAGACAGCACGTACGGGGGGTGGGTCCGGGGGCCCAACTTCCCTTTCGCGGTGAAGTCATCGGGGCCACCCCCCGGGAGTCGTGCCCAACCAGTGGGCTATGGCTTCACTGCGGGTTGAACTGTGCAGTTTCGCGAAGATGCGGTTGATGTGGTTCTTGACGGTCTTCTCGCTGATGAAACAGGTGGCGGCGATCTGACGGTTGTTCATGCCCGATGCGATGAGGTCCATCACCTCCACCTCCCTTGAACTCAGGCCGAAGGACGGTCGGCTGGAGTGGTTGAGCATGCGGTGGTGGAGCGCCGACGCGTGGGTGGGGCCACCCTTTGGCGACTGTGTCATAAATGATTGCATACGCGAAGAGTGGTCGTGACTTTCGTGTGAAGGTTCGTAGGAAACGCCGAGCGAAGTTGAGACAGCCGGAGAGACGGCCTCGGAGATGGTCGGGCGGCCCTCCCTCATGTTCCGTACCGCCGCGATCAGTTCGGGGGCGGTGAACTCGCCGTGGACCAGGTAGCCGACCGCTCCCCGGCACAGGGCCTCGGTCACGACCTCGGGTTCCGTGCTGTACGTCAGCATCATCACGGGGCAGAGGGCGGCCAGTTCGGGGAGCGCGGTGAGGCCGTCCGTGCCGGGCATGCGGACGTCGAGGAGGGCGACGTCCGGGTGGTGTCGGCGTGCTCGGTCCACCGCCTCCTCGCCGTTCGTGGCCTGGGCGACCACCTCTATGTCGGGGTGCGTGTCCAGGAGGGCCGTGAGGCCGGCGCGGACCACCGGGTTGTCGTCCGCGACGAGTACGCGGAGGGGTGGGC
This sequence comes from Streptomyces europaeiscabiei, assembly GCF_001550375.1. Taxonomy (GTDB): domain Bacteria; phylum Actinomycetota; class Actinomycetes; order Streptomycetales; family Streptomycetaceae; genus Streptomyces; species Streptomyces europaeiscabiei. The sequence continues at coordinate 6,352 of NZ_LRTR01000181.1, forward strand.
CGGGGCGTGCCTGGGGCTGGTCAGGCATGTGCGGCCTCCTGTCGGGGGGCTTCGGGGGTGGCGGGAGGGGCGGGGAGCGGGAGGGTCAGTGTCATTTCCGTACCGGTGGCGCCCGATCGCAGGTGCAGGGCCGCGCCGGTGCGGGCCGCGCGTTCCGCCATGCCCAGGAGGCCGAAGTGGCCGGATTCTTGTGCCTCTTCGAGGGTGAGGGCGGGTGGGAGGCCTACGCCGTCGTCCTTGACCGTGAGGTGGAGGGTGTCCGGGGTGATCTTCAGGGACACCTGCGCCGTGGTCGCCCGCGCGTGGCGGTGGATGTTCTCCAGGGCCTCCGACGTGATCGCCAGGAGGTGGTGGATCGTCTCCGGGGACAGGGGTGGGGCCGGCTCACCCGTGTGGGTGAGCCGGGTGGGGAGTGAGGTGCGGGACTCGAAGTCCGCTGTTCGTGTGACCAGTTCGGTCCGAAGGTTCGCCGGTGGGGTCGTCGTCAGGTCCGTGTGCCGGCGTAGGTCCGTGAGGAGGTCGCGGGACTCGGCGGCGGCCCGGCGGGCCGCCGACGCGACGAGGCCGGCCTGTCGTTTCAGGTGGGCGGGGTCGGGGACCGGGTGGTCCGCCGAGGTCGCCAGGGCGTCCGCGGCCAGGGCCAGGCCGTGGAGGGTCTTGGCCACCGAGTCGTGCAGCTCGCGGGCCAGGCGGGCGCGTTCCGACTCCACGGCCTCCGCGACGGCCAGGCGGGACGTGACTTCGGAGAGTGCCCGGGTGGCCGTACCGAAGCGGAACATCAGGTTGCGGAGGGTTACGCCGATGATGCCGGCCGCGACGCAGAAGCCGGCGATGAGGAGGGTGCTGACACCTGCGCCGGGGTGGTGTTCCCAGGTGCGGTGGACGGTGAGGAGGACGGCCAGTTGCAGGCCGGTGAGGACCCCGGCGCCGCGCCAGCCGTAGAGGAGGCCGGAGAGGAGGGGGGTGCAGACCGTGGCGTAGGCGAGGGGGGAGGCCGGGGAGGCGGTGAGGAGGAGTACCGCGCCGAAGAGGAGGTCCAGGGCCATGAGGGTGGGGTGGGCGAGGAGCCGGGGGGCGAAGCGGTCCCAGTCCCTGAGCATGGCGTACGAGACGGTGATGCCGAGGACGGCGGCGATGAGTACGGCGTGGGTCGGGGGGCCGTCCGTGGTGTTGGCCATGGCGAAGGGGGTGCCGATGGTGAGGGTCACCAGGCGGACGGCGAAGGTCTGGCGGGCCAGGGCCTGGAGGGCGTTGAGCTGGAGGCGGAGGGTGGCGGGGGGTGTGGCGTCGTCCGCCAGGTAGCCGGTGCTGGGGCCGGGCGGGGGTGGGGTGCGTCGGCCTTCGCTGGGGTTGGGCGGGGGTTGGAGGCGCTTGCCGGCCCTGACAGGGTGCCGCAGCGCCCACCCTCCCCCACTCTCGGCTTCGCTCGACCGGGGGAACCCCCATCGCCCCAGCGGCACGATTGCCCGCAGCTGGGTGAGCCGAATCAGCCGTGCGCGCCAGGTCCGCCGGGTTCCCATCAGCGGCCCAGGATGTCGCCGAAGTTCGTGCCCGAGCCGAGGAACATACCGGTGGCGATCAGGATCATCGTGGCCGGGAGCATGAAGATCAGGGTGACGAGGGTTGCCTTGGGGATGGTTCGGGCGGCTCGGCGGCGGGCGTTCTGGGCGTCGGTGCGGCGCATGTCCGCGGCGAGTTGGATCAGGGTTTCGGCGATCGGGGAGCCCAGTTCCTCGCCCTGCTGGAGCGCCGAGACGAACTGGGCGACCTGCTCGGACGAGTTGCGTCTGCGGAGTTCGTCGAAGGCCTGACGGCGGCTCACGCCCATGTCCATCTGGCGCAGGGTGATGCGGAGTTCGTCCGCCCAGGGGCCCTCGTACTTCTCCGCCACCCGGTCCAGGGCCTGGCGGAAGCCCAGTCCGGCCGAGACCACGACCGCGAGGACGTCGAGGAAGTCGGGCAGGGTGCGGTCGATGACGTCCTTGCGTTCGCGGATGGCCTGCCAGATCGCCGCGTCGGCGGCGAGGAGACCGAAGGCGAAGGTGAAGGCGGCGAAGAGGGGGCGGCCGCTGGTGAGGAAGACCAGGCCCATGAAGGCGCCGAAGAAGCCGTAGACGGCTCGGCGGGCGGCGTAGCGGTTGAGGGTGAGGCCGCCGGGGTTGCCCGCCATGTCGATGCGGTGGCGCTTGGCCTCGACCCGCCGGGGGCCCATGAGGCGCAGGACGAGCGGGGCGAAGCGCATGCCCAGGCGGTCGACGGCCGAGCCGGTCCTGGAGACGCGGGTGGCGCCCACCTCCAGGGCGAGGGCCAGGTCGCTGGGGAGTTTCGCGTCGGCGCGGATCATGCGGATGCCCAGGAGGGCGCCCGCGACCGCGACGGCCGTCAAGAGGGCCAGGAGGAGGGGGAGCGTTGATGGCGTCATGTCAGGTCACGGCCCCCTTCTCAGACTTCGATCTTGCCGAGGCGGCGGATGACGAAGAAGCCGACCGTGTAGAGGCCGATCGAGATCAGCACCAGGGCCTGGCCGAGGGGGGAGCCGGTCACCCGGGCCAGGGCTCCGTCGTTCGAGGAGTTGATCAGAAGGAGGGAGCCGAGGCCCAGGAGGGGGACGGTGAAGGCCGTCGCGTTGACCTCGGAGAGCATCGTGCGGACCTCGCGGCGGGTCTCCTTGCGGTCCTCCAGCGTCTGGGTCAGGTTGCGCAACGAACTCACCACCGTGCCGCCCGCCTTGTTGGACAGGACCAGGGTCGTGACGAGAACGATCAGCTCGCGGGAGGGGAGGCGTTCGGCCAGCTCGCCCAGGGCGTCGTCCACCGAGCGGCCGAGCGCCAGCTGATCGGCGACCCGGGCCAGTTCCTCGCCCGCCGGGGCCTCCAGTTCCTCCGCCGCCATCGCCAGGGCCGTGCGCAGGGCGAGACCGGCCGCGGTGGCGTTGGCGAGGAGGCGGGCCACGTCGGGGAGCTGGTTGATGAAGGCCTCGATGCGTTTCTGGCGCTGCCAGTTGAGGAAGATGGCGGCCGCCCACACACCTACGGCGCCCGCGATCGGGCCGAAGAAGGGGGCCAGGGTGGCGGCCGCGATCAGCCACAGCGCCACGACGGCCATGGCGACGTACGTGGCGAACTCGCCCGCCGTCAGGTCGAGTCCCGTCGTCGTCAGACGCAGGTGGATCGCGCGGCCGAGGCGGGTGCGGCGCAGTCGGCGGTCGACGGCCGTGAAGCGTCGTACGCGCCCCGTCGCCGTGCGGAGCGGGCCGCCCTGGCTGCCCGCGAGACGGTCGACCAGTGCCTGGCGCTGGGCGCGGCCGGAGAGGTACGTGTGCGCGCCCGCGACGGCGAGGGTGCCGCCGAGGACGGTGGCGCCGAGGGCGAGCAGGGTGGTGTTGTCCAGGTCCAGGGGTGCCTGGGCCAGGGTTGCCAGGGGCGCCTGGAGTGCCAGGGCTGTCGCCATGTTCGGTCCTACCTCCTCGGGGCTCTCGGGCTATCCGATGGCCTGGCGGGTGTTGAGCGGGTCGATGGCCTCGGCCACGCCGTACGCGGGGGGCAGTGGCTCGTTGGCCACGTACAGCTTCTCCGCGACGGGCCGGGGTATCGGCAGGTGTTCGAAGCGGCCGTGGACGACGCGGTCGGCACCGAGGGGGTCCGGGGCGTAGCGGGAGACCGTGGCGATGCGGAACTGTTCGCGGCCGTGCGAGACGAGCAGGGCGATCTCGGTGACCTTGCGGGAGCCGTCGGCGAAGCGGGTGAGCTGGACGACCACGTCCACCGCCGAGTTGATCTGGTCCTTGAGGGCCTCGAAGGGGATGAGGACCTCGGACATCGAGCCGAGGGTCTGCAGGCGCATCAGCGCGTCCTCGGCGGAGTTGGCGTGGACCGTGGCGAGGGAGCCGTCGTGGCCGGTCGACATGGCCTGGAGCATGTCGAGGGTCTCGCCGCCGCGGACCTCACCGACGATGATGCGGTCGGGGCGCATCCGCAGGGAGTTGCGGACCAGGTCGCGGATGGTGATCTGGCCCTTGCCCTCGATGTTCGGGGGGCGGGACTCCAGGCGGACGACGTGCTCCTGCTGCAGTTGGAGTTCGGCGGAGTCCTCGATGGTGATGATGCGTTCGCGGGACGGGATCAGGCCGGAGAGGGCGTTGAGGAGGGTCGTCTTTCCGGTGCCGGTACCGCCGCTGACGATCACGTTGAAGCGGGCGCGGACGAAGGCGGCCAGCAGCATCAGCATCTGCTCGTCGAGGGAGCCGAGGTCGATCAGCTCCGGGAGGGTGTACGCGCGGGGGAAGCGGCGGATCGTGAGCGTGGGGCCGGTGAGGGCGAGCGGAGGGATGATCACGTTGACGCGCTCGCCGGTGGGGAGGCGGGCGTCGACCATGGGGTTCGACTCGTCCACGCGGCGGTTGACGGTCGAGACGATGCGTTCGATCGTCTGCATGAGCTGGTCGGTGGAGGCGAACCGCAACGGCAGTTGTTCGACGCGGCCGGCCCGCTCCACGAAGATCGAGTCCGGGCCGTTGACCATGATCTCCGTGACCGACGCGTCGGCGAGGAGGGGTTCGAGGACGCCGAGGCCGAGAGCCTCGTCGACGACCCTGCGGATGAGCTGGGAGCGTTCGGCGGAGGAGAGGACCGGGCCCTCTCGGCTGATGATGTGGCCGAGTACGCGTTCCAGGCGGGCCCTGCGGTCGGCCGCGGTGAGGGCCGACATCTCGGCCAGGTCGATCTCTTCGAGGAGCTTGGCGCGGTAGACGGCCACGAGGTGTCCGTCCTCGCGTCCGGTTCCGCCTTCGTCGGGGGCGGCGATACGGGATCGCAGGCTCATCGTGTCGTCAACTCCTCTCGGGGTGGCAGTGGGGGTGGCGGTGGGGTGGTGGGTGCGGCGGGTCAGTCGTCGATGTCGCTGGGCATGGTGGCGGAGCGTTCCACGGAGACCGGGTCGAAGAGGGGGACCACGGAGGGGACCGTGACGGTGACCGTGGCGGTGGTGGTGTCCGTGCCGCCTCCTCCCGGGTCGACCGAGGGGTTAAGCCACGCGCTCGCCGCGGCCACGCCCGCGGCCTGGCCCGTGCCGGCCTGCAGCGACTCCGCCCGCGCCGCCGCCCGTGCCGCCGATCCCGCCTGGCTGATGCCGTAGCCGATCAGGCCCAGTTGGATCGCGGCCATGCCTACGAGGAGCAGGATCGGGAGGAAACCGGCGAACTCCAGGAGGGAGGAGCCTCGGTCGTTGCAGCGATGGTGGCGGGGTGGCTCTCCCGTCGGTGGGGTCGGTGGGTGGTTCACGCGGGGGCGGGGGGTGGGTCGGGGGCGCGCCGCGTCGTCGGTGGTCTCGCTGGTCCGGGTCATTGCGGGTCCCCCTCCAAGGCCGCCCCCGCCTCGCCGTTGACGGTCCAGCCGGCGTCGAAGCCCGGGAAGAAGAGGGGGACGTTGGCCTGGACCTCGGCGCGCATGACGGGGCCCGCGGGGGCGCAGTCGATGGAGGTGCCGTCCCAGGCGCCCGGGAGGTTCTGGGTGCCGGCGGCTTCGCAGGCGGCGGCGACGTCGCCGCCGACCGCAAAGGCGGCGGTGGCGGCGCGGGCAGCCTCGTCGGCGGCGTTGCCTGCCAGGGAGTAGGTGTAGCCGTAGAGGGCGGCCTGCCAGAGGATCGTCATGGTGACCAGGAGCAGGGGGAACATTCCGGCGAATTCGAGGGTCACCGAACCCCGGTCGCCGCCCTTGCGGCGCAGGACGAGGGCTCCGCGGTCCGCGGACGTCCTGCGGCGTCGGCCGCCGTGTCCGTGCTCCGGCGCGGCGACCAGTTCCAGTTCGCCGGCGAGCGCCCACAGCGCCTGTTTGACGACCGAGCGGGCGTCGAGGTCCTGGAGGCGGCCCGCGTCGACGACGGACTGGAGTTCCTTGAAGGCGGCGGGGACGGCGGCGCGGGCCACCTTGGTGCCGGTGACCTTCTCGACCAGCGACGGCTGGATCTCCGTACCGCGCGACAGGCGGTTGACGACCGTCAGCGTCTCCTCGGCCTTGCGGATCTGGAGGCGGTCCCAGAGACGGACCATGCGTTTGGCGGCGCGGATCGCCACCACGTCCGGGGTCACCAGCAGCAGTGCCTGGTCGGCCATTTCGACGGCCGCCGCGGTCGCCGCGTTCATCTGCGAGCCGCAGTCGACGATCACCACGTCGTGCCGGGAGCGGAGCGTGGCCACCACCTGGCGGGCCACCCGGTCCGTCACCTCCTCGCCGCGCTCGCCCTCGGCGGGGGCCAGGAGGAGGGAGATGCCGGTGTCGTGGGCGAAGACCGCCTCCTGCAGGACGCGGGGGTTGATGTCGGAGATGCCCGCCAGGTCGGCGACCGAGCGGCGGAACTGCACGTCCAGGTACGAGGCCACGTCCCCCGACTGCAGGTCGAGGTCGAGGAGGGCCACCGTACGGCCGGACGCGCGGGCCGCGAGGGCGAGTTGGACGGCGGTGACCGTGGCGCCGACGCCGCCCTTGGCCCCGCTGACGGTGACGACGGTGCCGCCGGGGCCCGTGTACAGCTCCGGCGTGGGGCTGCCGAGGTGGCGGCGCATGCCTGCCGACCAGGCCGCGGCTGCCTGGACGCGTTCGGCGAGGGCCTCGTAGGAGAGGGGGAGGTTGACGATGCCGCGGGCACCGGAGTCCATGGCGGCGGTGAGGACACCGGTGCTCGTGTCGGAGGTGACGAGGACGACGCCGACCGCCGGGAAGCGCAGGACGAGATCACGGACGAGGTCCAACGCCGGTACCGGACCGATCCGTTCGTGGACGAGCACCACTTCCGGCAGTTCGTCCAGCGAGTCGGCGGCCTGCCTCGCCAGGGTGTCCAGCAGGGCCGTGGAGTCGGACACGTGCGGTGCCGGTTCGGCGTCGGCCAGCTGGTCGAGCAGGGCGGTGAGGGCGCGGGCCGATTCGATGTCTCCGGCGACGGGGAGGATACGGATGGTCATCGGCGGATCCTCGTTCCGGTCGCGGACGTGCGGGGCTCGGCCGCCTCACACCAGCAGGGTTCACGCGGCACCCGCGGCGCACTCGCCGCCCACCGCACCCTCGTTCGCCGTACACCCCTGAGCATGCCCACCCTCGGCACGCCCACCCGCAGCGGCATTCGACGCACCCCCGTTCGAGGCGTCCCCGTACGGACGTTCCGGACCGACCTCATCGCGGGGCCTCCTACTTGTCCTCGTCGAGGGTGTACGAACGGTCGTCCGGTACGACGACGGTGGCCTCGCCGCCCCCGACGAGGGCGAGACGGACGTGCTCGGCGAACGACTCGGCGAACGCGACGCGCTGGGCGTCGGCGGTGTCGAGCGCGAAGGTGATCGGGACGGCCTCGGTCGCCGTGCGCCGGCGGTCGCTGCTGGACTGGCCGGATTCGAGGGGGGTCAGCCTGCCGACGTCGATGACGCGGGCGTCGGCGACCATCAGCTTGGACGTGTCCTTGCCGGAGTCGCTGTCCTTCTCCTCGAACGTGGCGTAGATGTTGACCAGCGACCCCGGGTTGATCTTCCCCGCCACACCAGTGGACGCGTCGATCAGGATCGCGATCTCCTGCTGCCCGGATTCGAGTTCCGGCCGGTCGACGATCATGTCGGACTGGAGCAGGGAGCCCTTGCTCAGCTGGGTGACGGCGATCTTGCCGCGGATCTCCGACAGATCGGTGACGGCCGTGCCGGACAGCCACCGCTCCGGCATCGAGATCTTCTCGAACTGGCCCGCCGACAGCTCCTTGTAGGGCGCGATGTCGTCCTTCAGCCGGTACGCGGTCACCTCGGGTCCGACCTTCGCGTTCACGTCACGGATCACGGAGAGCACCCCGGCGAAGGCGGCCAGGGCGCACAGGGCCGACAGGACCAGCAGGACGACGCCGCGGCGCTGGCGTGAGTTCACTACATCTCACCTCGTGGGAACGTGCCGGGCACTTGAGCGGGCCTGCTTCTCCCGCTGCCTCGCGGGCTGTGGAGTTGTCGTACGGCTGTCATGCGACCCCTCGCGGCAGGGCCGCCCGGTCCGGGCCGGGGGCCGGCTCCGGTTCCCGTAACGGGGCCGCGCAGAACCCGCAGCGGTCGCCGATGAGTTCGAGACCGCACCAGTGGCAGGTCTCGCGGCGTACGGACGAGACCAGCTGGTAGAGCACGGAGACGTCGCAGAGGCCGGCGGCGAACTCGACGAGCTTGCCGGTCCCCCACCAGCGCGCGGATCCCTCGGGCAGCGGCACCGGCAGGGACCCCTGCACCTGCCAGGCCGGGGCGAGCGTCGCGGTGACCCAGTCGGACGGCGGCTGGGGCCCCTGCGCGACGAGCAGCCGGGTGCCGAACTCGGGCCCGGCCAGGGGCTCCTCGTCCGCGGTGTTGAGCCGGACGAGCTGGGGCCGCGGGTTGGCCAGTACGGCGAACCGGGCTCCCGGCATCCACGACTTGGCGTGCGACTTCAGCGTGACCGGCACCCGGTCGAGCTTGGCCACGGAGCCGAGGTGGGCGCCGGCGTAGATGTAGTGCGCGAGGAGGCGTACGGAGGAGGCGAGCACTCCCGGGCTGAAGTCGCACACGGACAGCTGCCGCAACTGCTGGGCGAGCAGGGCGAGTCCGAGCGGCGGCAGGTCCACGCCGAGCAGGGCGATGCGGTCGCTCTCCAGCACGGAACGGACGGTGTGCAGCCGCCGGGTGACGGCCGACGCCTCGGAGGCCGAGTGGAGGGCGATGACATAGCCGTGCTGCTCGATGAGCGCGTGCATGGCGAACAGGGAGGCTTCGAGGGTCTCCTGCGGCTGGACGACCGCGGGCGGGGTCTGCCGGTCGTGCGGTGGGAGCACCAGGTCGGAACTGGTGACGGCTATCGCGGTCGGCACGCTGCACACCACCCCGTTCACTTCGGCGGGGTGGTCGACCACCGCCTCAGACGGCCCCTGTGAGGAACGACGTCGTGCTCGACGCCCCTCCTGCATCGTCTTGCATCAGCACCATATCCACGGCATGGCTCGATCAACACCGAATCTCCTTGATCAACTCACGGAAGGTGTGGCCGTATCGACACAGAGTGAGACGCATATGCCCCAACCAGGCGGGCCGGGAGGGGTGTTGGGAGGCGCCCTGTACGGGTGAACGGCTTCCGCGCGGGGGCGCATACGGGACGGCCACGGGGTCGGGGCTCAGCGACTGGAACGGTCCGGCGGGCAGCGGCGGCACCCGCCCTTCTCTCCCGGCCGGGCGCAGGCGTTCACCTCTGGCTGTGGCGCAGGTCACCGGAACCTCCTCCACCTCATGGAGAGACATGGGTGTGAGGTGGGAGAGGTGCAGACGAGATGAGTGACCCCGAGCGGGCGCGAGCGCACACGGAGGCGGAGGCGTCGGTGCGGGCGCGGATACGGGCCGGGGACCGGGAGGCCTTCGCGGAGGTCTACGACGCGTACGCGCGGGCCGTCTACAACCACGCCTACCGACTGACCGGCGACTGGTCGACGGCCGAGGAGGTGATGGCGGACACCTTCCTCGACGCCTGGCGCACCCGGGAGCGACTGGAGCCGGACGGCGGCTCGTTGAAGCCGTGGCTGCTGGGCATGGCGACCAACAAGGCCCGCAACGCCAACCGCGGCCTCGGCCGCCGCCTGGCCTTCCTGGCCCGCCGCCCCGCCCCGGACCCGGTGGCCGACTTCGCCGACGAGACCGCCGGGCGCCTCGACGACGCGCGTCGGCTCGCCGCCGTACGTCAGGTGTACGGCCGGCTGCGGCGCGGGGAGCGGGAGGTGCTGGCGCTGTGTGTGTGGTCGGGCCTCGACTACGGGCAGGCGGCCGAGGCGCTGGGTGTCCCGGTAGGGACCGTACGGTCGCGGCTCTCGCGGGCGCGGGCGCGGCTCGGCCGCCTCACGGAGGAGTACCTGCGTGAGGAGTGGGCCGATACCCGCGCAAAGAGTGTGGAACCGGGGCGTCGCCGCGGAGAGGTGGAGAGCGAGGCCGTGTTCGCGGCCCTTCCGCTCAAGGAGATCCAGGAGGGATCCCGATGAACGAGGAGCCGGCCCGACTGCTGCCGCCCCCGCCCGAACGGGACGTTCCGCCTGATCGCCTCGCCCACCACAAGGACCGTTTGATGCAACTCATCGATGACGACCGGGCCATGGGGTCCACCGCTTCCACGGCCGCCCGGAGGAACCGGAGGAACCGGAGGAACCGGAGGAACCGGAGGAGCCCCTCCAGGTTGCCGCGCCCGGCGCTGTGGCTGCCCGCCGCGGCGCTGACGCTGGCCGGGGCACTGGCCATCGGCCTCGTCACGACCGCGGACTCCGGCTACGGCCTGCGGCAGTCCGACGGCGAGAGCGCCGTCGGACTGCTCGACCGCATCGCCGACGTCGCCGCGAGGACGGAGGTCGAGCCGGTCCGCGACGACCAGTTGGTCTACGTCAGGAGCCTGACGGCCGGGGTGGAGGCCGTGGAGGACGGACCGTTCGAGCCCGGAGAGCTGCACCAGCGGGAGGTCTGGGTGTCGCAGGAGCCCGGCCCGGTGGAGGAGTTGGCCCTGCACTATGAGGACGGCGACTACTTCCCGCTCAGGGAGCTGTTGCCGCCGGGTTCGCCGGGCGTCCCCGCCGGCATCGACCGCCCCACGTACACGTGGCTGGCCTCACTGCCCACCGACCCCGACGAACTGCTCGCCGAGCTCTCCCGCCTGACCAGGACGTGGAAGGGCCAGGAGAAGGCCCAGGCCGTCTTCGACAAGATCGGCGAACTGCTGGGCGAGACGGTCATGCCCCCGAAGACCGCCGCCGCGCTCTACGAAGCCGCCGCGAAGCTCCCCGGGGTGACCCGTACCGAGGACGCGGTCGACCCCGCCGGCCGCCACGGCGTCGGCATCCGCCGCGTCGACGAACGCGCCGCGTGGGCCACGGAGTGGGTCTTCGACCGGGACACCCTCACGTATCTCGGCGAACGCAGCCATCTGACGGCGGACGGCGCGATGGGCGCCAAGGGCACGATTGTGCACGAGACCGCCGTACTGAAGCGGGCCGTCGTCGACAAGTACCGCGAGCGGCCGACTTCATAGCCCGGCGGACCGGGCTTCGTTCATGTCGTGAGCGCTCATGCCGTGAGGCGCGCTGGGTGGCGGCAAAGGCTTCGGCGTTGCCGCCACCCAGCGCACCGACGGGGTGAGCGCATCCATGTCTGATCGCGGGGAGTGGGGCGGAGCCGGCTGCCGCCGCTCCGTCCTGGTGCCCCTGTCGGGCGCGGCGCCCCTAGCCCATCGGACGGTAGTACCCCAGCACCTGCGCGAGGTGCGCGAACCACTGGTGCAGGCGCTCGCGGGGTCTGGCCTCGACCGTGCACTCGTAGAAGCTGCCGTCGACGTGGATGACGGCCACCATGAGGGCCTTGCCGTTGCCGCTCGCCTTGTAGTGGACGCTGCGGATCTCGGGCCAGGTGAAGTCGATGGCGATGCCGTGGTCCTCGAAGGCGACGCCGTTGATGTCGACGACGACGGAGTTGTGGCGGTCGACGGCCAGGAACTCCGGGCCCTGGGCCGGGT
>NZ_LRTR01000182.1 GCF_001550375.1 Streptomyces europaeiscabiei
GGCTGCGGCTGCGGCTGCGGCTGCGGCTGCGGCTGCGGCTGCGGCTGCGGCTGCTGACCCTGCGGCGTGCCCGGGGGTGCGTACGGTGGGGGCGGGGGGCCGAAGCCCGGTTGGCCTCCCGGCGGCGTCCACGGCTGTGGCGGCGGTGGTGGCGGCTGGTGGCCCTGCTCCGGCTGGTCCATGACTGATCGTCCCTCTGCCCCGTCGTGGTGACTCGTACCGCACCGTATCCCTCCCCCGCCCGTGAAACATTCCCCGGGGGCCACCGCATCAAGGGAGTGAGAGGCGAAGACGCGAAGAAGCGGCCACGGCCTACGCGAGCTCGTTCAGGGGGAGCCGGAGATGAGACAGGTCCGTGCGGACGGGTACCAGGAGTTCGCCGCGGCGCGCGCGCGGCATCTCTACCGGTCGGCGTGTCTGCTCACCGGCGGGGACACACATCTCGCCGAGGACCTCGTGCAGGAGACGCTCGGGCGGTTGTACGTGAAGTGGGGGCGGGTGCGCCGGGCGGAGAACCCGGCCGGGTACGCGCAGACCGTGCTGACCAGGACCTTCCTCGCCCATCAGCGGCGGCGCAGCAGCGGGGAACGGGCCACGGATGTGATCCCGGACGCGCCCGCCGCGCCCGGCTCCGACTCCTCCCTGCGGCTCACCCTCATCGAGGCGCTGGCCCAACTGCCGCCCAAGGACCGGGCGGTGGTCGTCCTGCGCTACTGGGAGGACCGGTCCATCGAGGAGACCGCGGCGGCGATGAACGCGAGTTCGGCGGCGGTCCGCACCCGATGCGTCCGCGCCCTCGCCCGACTGCGCGTCCTCCTCGGGGACGCCATCGGTGAGTACGTCACCCCCTGAGCGCCCGCTGGACGCCAACAGAACACACACAGTCACACCCTCGCAGAAACGGCGGTTCGTCATGCCCCTTGACCAGCACGAAGACCCCTTCGAGGGCAGGCTCGGTGACGCCCTGCGCCGGGCCGGCGACGCCTTCGAGACCGATGGGCACGCCATGGTCGGCGGCGGAGCCGTCCGTGGCCGGCGGCTGCTGTTCCGGCGGCGGGCGGCGATACTGAGCGGCGTCGCAGGAATCGCGCTCGTCGCAGTGGGCGGGGCGGTCCTGTTGCCCGGAACCGGCGACGGGGGCGGCAAACAGTCCGTGGCGACGGAGCGGTCCGGCGAGCCGGGGCCCCGGGACGACGACGGCAAGGTGTCGGGCGCCCGACTGGTCCAGCAGCTCAAGGATCTGCTGCCCACGGGGAAGTTCAGCGGGGAGTCGGCGCGCGGTACGGGCGCGGAGCCGGGTCCCTACGCGCGTGTCGTGTACGACGACGGCGAGGGCGGGGCAGCCGTACAGGTCGGGCTCGGGCGCATCGAGGCGGGCGACGAGAACGCCCGGCAGCTGACCGGCTGCCCGGACAAGACGTTCGTCGAGTTCGACGCCTGCACGGAGAGCGTCCTGGAGGACGGTTCGCGGCTGATGCTCTTCCAGGGGTACGAGTACCCGGACCGCCGCGAGGAGACCAAGCACTGGTACGCGCAGCTGGTCACCGCCGACGGGTACGACATCAGCGTCATGGAGTGGAACGCCCCGGCGCAGAAGGGCTCGCCCGTCAGCCGCGAGGAACCTCCTCTCACGACCGCCCAGTTGAAGGACATCGCCCTGGACTCGGGCTGGCGCAGGGCCATCGACGCCATTCCGGCGGACAAGGGGGACGAGGGGGACAAGCAGCCGTCGTCGACGGAGAGGCCCGAGGCCGGGTCCGTCGACGCCCCGATGGTGGACGGTGCCCTCATCCAGAAGACCCTCACCGGCCTCCTCCCCGACGACGTCCACGGGGTCGACGGGGGCAACGAGGCGTCGGACTTCGCCTACGTCGTCCTCGACGACGGCAAGGGGCGGAGCCTGGTGCAGATGAATGTGCAGCCGGGCATGGCGGATCTCGCGGACTCGTTGTTCGGCGCCGACGCCGAGACCCTGCCCGACGGCACGAAGGTCGCCACCCGGCAGGGGCCCGGCGAGAAGGGCGGCGAGGGGGTCGTCATGTGGACCGTGGACACGCTCCGCACCGACGGGCTGCGGGTCGTGATCAGCGCCTTCAACTCCGGCGCCCAGCACACGGCCGCGACCCGCGACACCCCCGTCCTCACCATGGCTCAGCTGAAGGAGATCGCCACCAGCGAGAGGTGGAAGACGCTCGGCTAGCCGACGCCGCTCCTCCTCGAAGGCGTCAGAGGAAGTCCGCCCACGGCTGGTCCCAGATCTGCTTCACGGCCAGCACCAGGAACAGCAGCCCCGCGAGGGCCAGCATCGCGTTGCTCAGGATGCCGTTGCGCCATTCGCGGGGTGTGCGGGAGGAGTTGAGGAGCCAGAGGAGGGTGGCGGCGAGGAAGGGGAGGAAGGCCGCGCCGAGGACGCCGTAGAGGATGATCAGGCGGAACGGCTGGCCCTGGAAGAGCAGGACGATGGGCGGGAAGGTCAGCCAGAGCAGGTACACACGGAACGGCCAGGACTTCTCGCGCCGGCCGGAGGCGACCTCCTCGCCCGTCACCGCGCCCTTCCTGCGGAAGCGTTCCACGAAGTCCGCGAACATCAGGCTCACGCCGTGCCAGACGCCGATGAGTGAGGTGTACGAGGTGGCGAAGAAGCCGATCAGGAAGAACTTGGCGGTGGCCGTGCCGTACTCGTCCGCCAGGATGTCGCTGAGCTGGATCAGCCCCTTGTCGCCGCCGGCGATGGCGATGTCGGCGGAGTGCAGCAGTTCGGCGCCGACGAAGAGCATGGAGATCACGAAGATGCCGGTGGTGATGTATGCGACCCGGTTGTCGAGGCGCATGACCTTCATCCAGCCGGTGTTGGTCCAGCCCTTGGCGTTGACCCAGTAGCCGTAGGCGGCCAGCGTGATCGTGCCGCCGACGCCGCCGACCAGGCCGAGGGTGTTGAGGATCGAGTCCTTCTCGTCGGGCAGGACCGGGAGGAGGCCGGCGAAGGCGTCCGGGAGGTTGGGGGTGACCCTGATCGCCAGGTAGACGGTCACCACGAACATGACGCCCACGAGGACCGTCATGACCTTCTCGAAGACCTCGTACTTGTTGAACCAGACGAAGACCAGGCCGCTCAGGCCGCACAGGACGGCCCACCACTTGAGGTCCATGACGTCCGGGAACAGCGCCTGCAGGGGCAGGGCACTGGAGGACATCGCGGCCGCGCCGTACACGAAGCCCCAGATCACGACGTACACGACGAAGAACCACGTCGTCCAGCGGCCGAGGCTCGCCCAGCCGTCGAAGAGGGTGCGGCCGGTGGACAGGTGCCAGCGGCCGGCCGCCTCGGCCAGGGAGATCTTGACGAGGCAGCCGATGACGGCCGCCCACAGCAGGGTGTAGCCGAAGTTACTGCCCGCGATGAGGGTCGCGACCAGGTCGCCGGCGCCGACGCCGGTCGCGGCGACGACGATGCCGGGGCCGATGTACTTCCAACTGGATTTGCGGGGTGTGGGGTTGATGTCGGATGTTGCCGGGGTGTCAGTGGGGTTTCCCGTGGTGTCCGCCATGAAGGTCAAGAAACCCCATGGGCCCCCACCAGACAAGAGGGCATGCCCGGGATGCTTTCAGGGGCGCGGGGAACCGCGCGACCAGCCACGACGGCGCCGCGGACGACCGACGGCCTCGGTGAACGGCGGCTTCGGTACCGGATGCCACCGAAGCCACCGGCCCCGCCGAACCCGCTCGACCCGCTCAACCCGCTCAACCCGGCGGAACGGAACCGCAGCCGTCGGACCCGCACGTCCCGAGCTCGAACCACACGGTCTTGCCCGGCCCGTCCTGGTGGCAGCCCCAGCGCCCGGCGAGCGCCTCCACCAGGAACATCCCTCTGCCGATCTCCGATATCCCCGTCGTCCGGCGCACCCGGGGCGGGCGGCAGTCCATGTCCGACACCTCGCAGCGCAGTACGCCGTGCGCGGCCGACAGGGTCAGCTTCAGTCGGCTCTTCGCGTGCACCAGCGCGTTGGTGACCAGCTCGCTCACCAACAGCTCCGCCGTATCGGTCTGGTCGAGCAGTCCCCATCCCTCCAGCTGCCTGCGCACCTGCGCGCGGGCCTGGGCGGCGGCGATGGGCCGGGGGTCGTACTCGACGCTCAAGTGGCCTGCACCCATGGGTGGTTGGGGGTACGAGGCGAAGTGGGGGCCGGAATCCGGAAGGAGACCCCCGGAGAATTGCAGCATGCTTCCAGGGTTGCCGCCGCGCGTACGCGGCACACGGGGAGGAATACCTGTTTCCGGCCCTGCATATACCTGTTTACCGCCCCAGTACATCCACAATTGGGCATGCAAGACACCGATGTGCACCTACGCGGTTGTGCGCGGCTTACGCGCCCCCTGACTGCTTCCCGCCCCGCCGCGGCCTGTTCCCGCGGGTTCCGGCCGCGGCGACTCCGCGCCCGCCACCCCCGCTCTTGACCTGGTCATGCCAGACCCGGACCATGAGCGCCACACCCGCACCAGGGCCTGCCGGGCGCCCCCACGGTCGTCGGCCAGGCCCGAGGCACGTCGCAAGGATCCACCCCCCGCTCCACTCCCCACTTCCGGAGACCCCGGAATTCCTGGAGAAAATAGGAGACTTCATGCGACTCCGCATACGCGGCAGGTCGGCGACGCCCGGCGGCACGGGCAGGAGATCAGGCCGCCGCACCGCCGCCCTCGCCACCCTGCTGACGCTGGCCCTCGCCGCCCCGGTCGCCGCGACGACCACGGACGCGACGGCGACGAGCGCCGAGCGGCCCAGGGCCTCGGCGGACGACATCCGCCAGTACGAGGTCCACATGCACTCGGACAGCAAGTCCCGCACGGCGCTGCAGCAGGCCGGCGTGACCGTGGACGACGCCGACGACCACTCGGTGTTCGTCTCCGGACGCGCGGACCAGATCAAGAAACTGAGGCAGCAGGGCTACGAGATCACGGCGCTCGGCGCGGCGCCGGACCGGTCGGGCGGCGAGGGCGACGTACGGCTCTTCGACTTCCCGTCCGCCGACTCTCGCTATCACAACTACGCGGAGATGACGAACGAGATCAACTCCGTGGTATCGGCGAACAGTTCGATCGCCAGCCAGCGGGTCATCGGCACGACGTACCAGGGCCGGAACATCGTCGCCATCAAGATCAGCGACAACGTCGGCACGGACGAGGCCGAGCCCGAGGTGCTGTTCACCCACCACCAGCACGCCCGTGAGCACCTCACCGTCGAGATGGCGCTGTATCTGCTCAACGAGCTGACCTCCGACTACGGGACCGACTCACGGGTCACCAACATGGTGAACAACCGCGAGATCTGGATCATCCCGGACGTCAACCCGGACGGCGGCGAGTACGACGTCGCCACCGGCTCGTACCGCTCGTGGCGCAAGAACCGGCAGCCCAACAGCGGTTCGTCGTCCGTCGGCACCGACCTCAACCGCAACTGGAACTACCGCTGGGGCTGCTGCGGCGGCTCGTCCGGGTCGACGTCCTCGGACACCTACCGGGGTACGGCCGCCGAGTCGGCACCCGAGGTGAAGGTCGTCGCGAACTTCGTGCGCAGCCGCGTCGTCGGCGGGGTCCAGCAGATCAGGACCGGCGTCGACTTCCACACGTACAGCGAGCTGGTGCTGTGGCCCTTCGGGTACACGACCGCCAACACGACGACCGGGATGACGGCGGACGACCGCAACGCGTTCGCGACGGTCGGCGGGAAGATGGCCGCGAGCAACGGGTACACACCCGAGCAGTCCAGTGACCTCTACATCACGGACGGGTCGATCGACGACTGGCTGTGGGGCAACCAGAAGATCTTCGCCTACACGTTCGAGATGTATCCGGGGTCGGCCGGGGGTGGCGGCTTCTACCCGCCGGACGAGGTCATCGCCCGGGAGACCGCGCGGAACCGGGACGCGGTGTTGCAGTTGCTGGAGAACTCGGACTGTATGTACCGGTCGATCGGCAAGGAAGCGCAGTACTGCTAGCCGCGGGGTTCGTTCCGTGAGGCTGTGAGGCTGTGAGGCTGTGAGTGGGGAACTGCGGGCCCGTCGTGGCTGGTCGCGCAGTTCCCCACGCGCCTCAGGGGGCGCTGTCCTCGGCCTCGGCCTCGGCCTCTTTTTCCTCAGCACCTTCGTCGAAGTACGCGTCCAGCACCTCGTCGATCTGCTTCTCCCAGGCCGCGTGCTCGGACTTGGCCTTGGCCTCGATCTCGATGGGGTACCAACGACTGTCGGGGGTGTGGACCGTGACCGTGAAACGCTTGCCGAGGCGCGGGGACTCCGTCTCGATCGCGCCGATCTCGTCCCAGCCGAACTCGCACTCCTGGTCGTCCAGGCGCAGCCGTACGCCACGACTGTCGGCGACGATCTTCGCGCGGCGGTCGGAGGCCTCGAAGACGGGACCGTCGGTCACCTCTTCGGCTGCTTCCTCGGCTTCCGCGTCGGGCGTGTCCGAGTCCGCTCCCGCGTCATCGTCTTCGTCTTCGTCTTCGTCTGTGTCGTCGTCCTCGGAGTCCGCCTCGTCGTCGGCCGAGGTCCTCTCGGCCGACGCCTTCGCGAGAGACGGCTTCTCGGCGGCAGCCGGCTCGTCCCGCTCCGGGGCGGCCTCGTCCGGCTCCTCGGTCTCCGTCGGCTCGACGGGCTCCGTCGGCTTGATGTCCTCCGGCTCCTCCTGCTTCTCCTTCTTCACGGACACCGGTGCCGTGAGTCCGGGGATGTGCGACGGGTCGACCGCGGCGGCGGCCAGGGGCTGGTTGTTCGAACCGATGCGCTGCTCCACAGCGGGCAGTATGGTCGACGACCCTGTGCCGGGGACAGTCGGGCCAGGCATATGTCCGTATCTGGGTTTCACGACCCCGCCCCCCGCACCCTCCTCCATACGGACACGTCCGTACGAACAGGCTCAGTACGGCCGCCATCGCGAAGCCCGCGAGGGACAGCACGGTCCGGGGTGGAGGCATGGGGATCCCGGGCAGGGGACCCCACACCCCCTGAGGGCGCGGGTGTCGGACTCAGTCGTCCAGTACCGCCAGCGCGTCGATCTCGATCAGCAGGCCTGCCGGGAGGCCGACGTACACCGTGGTGCGGGCCGCCGGGACTGCCGTGAGGTGCTGATCGAAGTACTCGTTGTAGAGCGCGTTCATCTCGGCGAAGTGGTCCACGTCGGTCAGGTAGACGCGGATCATCAGCACGTCGTCCCAGGTGGCGCTGCCCTCTTCCAGGATCGCCCTGACATTGGCGAGGGTCTGGAGGGTCTGCTCGCGGAGGGTGGGGCCGGCCGGCGTCGGGGGCCGGCCCTCGACGGCCGGGAGGAAGCCGACCTGGCCGGCGACCTGGAGGATGTTGCCCTTCCTGACGCCGTGGGAGAACTTGGCGGGCGGAGCGGTGTGGGTCGTGGGGGTGAGGGCGACCTTCTCGTTCCTGTCACTCCTGTCGTTCCCGTCACTCTTGTCGCCCTTGCGACTCTTGTCGTTCTCACCGGTCGTGTCGGTCATACGGTGTCCTTCGCTGGGGTTCTGCCGGAGTACTCGCCGCTGATCGCGTCCGCGACGCGGCGGACCAGCGGGAGCAGGGTGAGGAGTTCGTCGGCGGTGACGACGACGTTGGGCGCGGAGACCGACATCGCGGCGACGACCCGGCCGTCGGTGCCGTGGATGGGCGCGGCGACGCAGTTGATGGACTCCTCGTGGCCGCCGAGGTCGGTGGCCCAGCCCTGTTCTCGGACCCGTGCCAGCTCCTTGAGGAAGGCGGCAGCGTTGGGCGTCGAACGGGGCGTGTACAGGGGGTAGTCGAGCTTCTCCGCGAGGGCGCGGCGCTCGGCTTCGGGGAGGTCGGCGAGGAGCAGCTTGGCGACGGCGGCGACCGTGATGGCGACCGGCTTGCCGATACGGGAGTACATGCGGACCGGATAGCGGCTCTCCACCTTGTCGATGTAGAGGACCTCGTTCTCCTCGTGCACGGCGAGGTGGACGGTGTGGCCGCAGTGTTCGTTGACGCGTACGAGGTGGGGGTGGGCGATCTCGCGGATGTCGAGGTTCTCGACGGCCTCCTGGGCGAGGGCGAAGAGGCGGGCGCCGAGGCGGTAGCGCTGGTCGGACTGGCGGTAGACCAGGCCGTGCTCGTGGAGGGTCCGCAGGAGGCGCAGGGCCGTGGACTTGTGGACGCCCAGGCGGTCGGCGACCCGGCCGAGGTCGGCGGGGCCCTCGGCGAGCAGCGGCAGGATGCTCAGCGCGCGGTCGACGGTCTGGCTCATGGGGTGAGTACCTCCTCGGGGGCCTGATCGGCTTGCGTCCAGCCGGGGCCGATTCGAAGTCTCCCCCACGCGTCGTCGTCCAGGGCCGCCAGGCGATCGGCGTGGTCGCGAAGCGGTGGGGCGGCGAGGTCGCCGGGGACGGTCAGGGCGGCCGCGGCCATGAGGTGGCCGTGGCGGAGGCGGTCGCGGGCGGGGAGGGCGCGGAGGGTGGCGGAGAGGAAGCCGGCGGCGAAGGCGTCGCCGGCGCCCACCGGGGTGACCACGTGCACCTGGAGGGCGGGGACGAAGGTGGTCGTGTCCGTGGGCGGCCGGGTGCGCCCCGTCGTGGGGGCGGCCGGGGCCGGGGTGGGACCGGGGACGCGCCG
>NZ_LRTR01000183.1 GCF_001550375.1 Streptomyces europaeiscabiei
GCGGCCCGGTGGTGGACGCCGGCCGCTGCGGGCGGACACCCCCCGGCACACCCCCCTGCCGCCCTGCCCGGCTGATCCGCCGGTGCGGGCCGGCGTTCGAACAGGGTGGCTCCGTGCGCTCCCTGTTTCACCACCAGGGTCTCCGGCTCCGGCAGCAGCGCCCGGACCGCCTCCGGACCGCCCCTGACGCCCCAGGCCTCCTCGGCCTCGTCCTCGCCGACGAACACGAGGTCGGCGGCGCGGGCCAGTTCGAGCAGTACGTGGGGGCCGTCGGCGGCGCGCCACAGGCCCGGCCGGTGGTTGACGTCGAAGGAGATCAGGGGGCGGTTCGGACGGGGGGCCGTCAGGTCGCGGAGCAGGTTCAGGCAGGCGTCGGACAGGGCCGCCGTGATCCCTGAGAGGTGCAGGAGGCGTCCGGCGCGCACCGCCGCCAGGTCCACGGTCTGTGCCGACATCGCCGAGGCGGCCGAACCAGCCCGGTAGTAGGCGACCTCGTGCGCGTCCGTGGCCCGGTCCCCCGCCGTGCGGAAGTACACGCCGGTCGGGCGCGCCGGATCCCGCCCCACGGAGGTCACGTCGACGCCGTGTCCGCCGATCGTCTCGACCAGGTGGTCCCCGAATCCGTCGGCCCCCACCCGGCTCACCCACCGGACCGTGTGCCCGGCCGCCGCCAGCGCGCACGCGACGTTCGACTCCGCGCCGCCGATGGCCCGGTCGAAGGAGGGGACGTCGGCGAGGCGCCCGGGGCGGGTGGGCAGGAACGTGACCATGGACTCCCCGAACGCGACGACGTCGACAATGCCGGGAGCGGCGTCGGGGGAACGGAGTCCGTCGGAGGTCACGATGATGGAGGCTCCTCGTCGCGTCGGCTGGGGCGGGTCGGCACCGTTGACCCGGCGCTGGCTGGGATGTTAGACAGCGGTAAGCGACATGCGCAATGAACGTTGCATATACTGCAACACACCTCGTCAGGGAGGATCCCCATGAGTGTCGAGAGGGTCGAAGCGCTGGCCCGGCTGGCCGCGGAGCGCGTCGACCACCGCTTCAAGGGCCTCCCGGCGGACACCGACGGCCTCACCGTGGCCGAGCTGACCGACCGGCGACTGAACCTGTTCACCGGTGGCTTCACCACCCCGGTGCTCGCCCTGTCCGCGGAGCGCCTGGAGCACAACCTGGCGCTGATGGAGACCTACTCCGCCCGCCACGGCCTCGCCTTCGCCCCGCACGGCAAGACGTCCATGGCACCGCGGCTGTTCTGGCGGCAGATCGAGCGCGGCGCGTGGGGCATCACCCTCGCCATGCCCCATCAGATGCGTGTGGCGCGGGAGTTCGGGATCGAGCGGATCTTCCTCGCCAACGAGGTCGTCGACCCGGCGGCCCTGCGCTGGATCGCCGCCGAACTGGCGGCGGACCCCTCCTTCCGGTTCGTCTGTTACGTCGACTCCGTGCGCGGTGTCGAACTGATGGACGCGGCGCTTCGGGATTCCGGGCGTTCCGCCCGCCCGCTGGACGTCGTCGTGGAGCTGGGCGCGGGTGACGGCGCGCGTACCGGGGTCCGTACGGAGGCGGAGTGCGCGGCGGTCGCGGACGCGGTGGCCGCGGCCGGCACGCTGCGGCTGGTGGGGGTCGCCGGGTACGAGGGCGAGGTGCCGCAGGCCGACCCCGAGCGGGTGGGGGCGTGGCTGCGCCGGCTCACCGCGCTGGCCGTCGACTTCGACAAGGCGGGGCGGTTCGCGGGGCTGGACGAGATCGTGGTCAGCGCGGGCGGCAGCGCCTGGTTCGACACGGTGGCCGAGGTGTTCGCCGAGCTCCCCGAACTGTCCGTGCCCGTACTGAAGTTGCTGCGGTCGGGCGCGTACGTCTCGCACGACGCCGGCCACTACCGCCGGATCACCCCCTTCAACCGCGTCCCCGAGGAGGGCACCCTGGAGCCCGCCTTCCGGCTCTGGGCCCAGGTCGTCTCCCGCCCCTCCCCCGACCAGGCCTTCGCCAACGCCGGCAAGCGGGACGCCGCGTACGACCTCGGCCTGCCCGGCGCGGAGGTCGTACGGGACGCCGCCACGGGCGCGGTCCGCGATGCCACGGGGATCACCGTGACGGGTCTCTCCGACCAGCACGCGTGGCTGCGCACGGAGGCCGGGGCCGGGCTGGACGTCGGCGACTGGGTGGGGCTGGGGCTGTCGCATCCGTGCACGTCGTTCGACAAGTGGAAGCTGATTCCGGTGGTCGAGGCGGACGGCACGGTCGTGGACTACGTCCGCACGTTCTTCTGAGCCCGACACTTCTGAGCCCGACGCTTCTGAGCCCGACGCTTCTGAGCCCGGCAACCGCTTCCGCTCCCGCCGCAGCCCGAAAGGCGACGCACATGGACCTGGTCTTCCGTGACGCCGAGGTCGTGGACGGTTCCGGCGACCCCTCCTACCGCGCCGACGTGGTCGTCGCGGACGGCAGGATCACCTCGATCGTCAAGGAGGCGGCCGCGGCGGGGTGCCAGCGGCCGAGGGCCCGGCGGGAGCTGGACGCCGAGG
Source organism: Streptomyces europaeiscabiei (assembly GCF_001550375.1). Taxonomy (GTDB): domain Bacteria; phylum Actinomycetota; class Actinomycetes; order Streptomycetales; family Streptomycetaceae; genus Streptomyces; species Streptomyces europaeiscabiei. Next base: position 2,529 of record NZ_LRTR01000183.1, read on the forward strand.
GCCTGGTCCTGGCCCCCGGCTTCGTCGACATGCACGCCCACAGCGACCTCGCGCTCCTGCGGGACCCCGAGCACACCGCGAAGGTGGCACAGGGGGTGACCCTGGAGGTCATCGGCCAGGACGGGCTGTCGTACGCGCCGGTCGACGACCGCACCCTCGAAGAGGTCCGCCGCGCGATCACCGGCTGGAACGGCTACGGCGAGGACATCGACTTCTCCTGGCGCTCGGTCGGCGAATACCTGGACCGCCTCGACCACGGCTTCGACGGCGAGGGCATCGCCCTGAACGCCGCGTACCTCGTCCCGCAGGGCACGGTCCGTATGCTCGCCGTGGGCTGGGAGGACCGGGAGGCTACACCGCGGGAGCTGGACCGTATGCGGGAGTCGGTGGCCGCCGGGCTGCGGGAAGGCGCGGTCGGCATGTCGTCGGGGCTCACCTACACCCCCGGCATGTACGCCGAGGACGCCGAACTCACCGAGCTGTGCCGGGTGGTGGCCTCGTACGGCGGCTACTACTGCCCGCACCACCGCTCGTACGGGGCGGGCGCGCTCCAGGCGTACGCGGAGATGGTCGCGCTGACCCGCGAGGCCGGCTGCGCCCTCCATCTGGCCCACGCCACCATGAACTTCGGCGTGAACGAGGGCCGGGCCCCGGAACTGCTCGCCCTGCTCGACGACGCGCTCGCGGCCGGCGCGGACATCACGCTCGACACATACCCCTACACCCCCGGCTGCACGACCCTCGTGGCGCTGCTGCCGAGCTGGGCGGGCGCGGGCGGTCCGGAGGCGGTCCTCGCGCGGCTGAGGGACGACGACACGGCCGAACGGGTCCGGCACCACCTGGAGGTCGTCGGCGCCGACGGCTGCCACGGCGTGCCCGTCGAGTGGGACACCATCGAGATCTCGGGCGTCACCGAACCGGCGCTGTCGTCGTACGTGGGCCGGACGATCGCGCGGTCGGCAAGGGCACACGGCGAGGACCCCTGGGTCACCGCGCGCCGACTGCTCGTCGAGGACCGGCTCGGCTCCACGATCCTCCAGCACGTCGGGCACGAGGAGAACGTGCGGACCATCATGGCCCACCGCGCGCACACCGGCGGCTCCGACGGCATCCTGCGCGGCGACAAGCCTCACCCGCGCGCGTACGGCACGTTCCCGCACTATCTCGGCCGGTACGTGCGGGAGTTGGGCGTGCTCTCCCTGGAGGAGTGCGTCGCCCACCTCACCTCACGCCCCGCCGCGCGGCTCCGCCTCGCGGACCGGGGACTCGTCCGCGAGGGGTACCGCGCCGACCTCGTCCTCCTCGACCCGGCGACCGTGGCCGCCGGGTCGACGTACGAGGCACCGCGCACCCTGCCCACCGGCATCCCGTACGTCCTGGTCGACGGCCGTTTCGTCGTCGAGGACGGCCGTCGGACGGACGTACTGGCGGGCCGGGCGATCCGGCGCGGGGACTGAGAAGGCCGTTCGCTACGGCTTGGGAAGGATGCAGCCGCTGCGGGTGAGGTCGAGCTTGTTGTCCACGCCGAAGCAGGCGGGGACGTGCCAGGTCTGCTGGGCGTAGTTGATGCCCCGCCGGACGGTCACGGTGCCGTTCGCGTCGACCTCGCACGGGTTGTTGTCGGTGCAGCGCCCGCCGCTCTCGTTGCCCGTGTTGTTGACGCCGACGACCTTGCCGGTGGCGTTGTTGAGGACCGGGGAGCCCGAGGTGCCGCCGATGGTCTGGCAGGCGGAGGTGTAGCGGATGGAGTCCTTCCAGGTCCAGGCTCCCTCCTTCAAGCGGTACGCGTATCCGTCGACAGCGCAGCTGTAGGTCCGCTTCCAGTACCCGGAGACGACCGTGATGGCGGTGCCGACGGCCGGGCGGGCGGTGTCGTAGACAAGGGCGTCGATGCCGTACGAGCTCTTGATCTGCGCGTACGTGGTGGTGAGCTGGTACACCGCCATGTCCGTGTCGGTCATCGTGCCGTAGGCGATCTTGCTGGCGCGGAGTGTGGCGACGCGGGTACCGGCGGAGTTGAGCAGGCCGAAGGTGCGGGTGGAGGCCTGGTCGACGATGACCTCGCCGGCGTCCGGGAAGCCGCTCTCCAGACAGTGGCCGTTGGTCATCACCAGCGCCGGGTCGTTGTCCTCGGAGGCGGGCATCCGGACGACCGAGCCGGAACAGTTGCTGAGCGAGACGGTGCCGGCGAAGTTGACGGCCTGGACCGCCGGGGCCGCGAGGTCGGCCACGGTCCTGTTCGCCGTGTCGACGACACTTCCGACCGCCGTCTTCACGGGCGCCGCCGCGGGCTCCGGTGCCGCGATCGCCGGTGCCGCGCCCGCTCCGGTGATCACCAGGGCGAACAGCGAGGCGACGAGAGGCTTTCTCATGTGGGGGTCCCCTCTTGCTACATGGGTGACAGAAGATCTTCCGGCCACCCGCAGTTTGTCATGCGCATTGTGAAGGCCGGGTGATGACCGAGCAAGGAGTTGGTTCCGGCCGCACGATCTTCGGCCAAGCGGCACGACCGGGGTGACACGAGGCGGACAGGGGGCCCGAACGGGTGACACCCGTCCGGGTCCGCAGGACGCCGACGGGGCAATTCGGGGTATAGCGGCCGTCCCACGTGGTGGAAAACACGACCCGGAACGCGTTACCGGGCCGTAAGCTCACGGACATGCAGGTGATCCAGTCGACCAAGCTCGCCAACGTCTGTTACGAGATCCGGGGCCCGGTGCTCGAGGAGGCGATGCGGCTCGAGGCGGCAGGGCATCGCATCCTCAAGCTGAACACCGGCAATCCGGCGGCCTTCGGCTTCGAGTGCCCGCCCGAGATCCTGGAGGACATCCTCCGGAACGTGTCCAGCGCCCATGGATACGGCGACGCCAAGGGACTGCTCGCCGCGCGCCGGGCCGTCGTCATGCACAACCAGACCCTCGGCATCGAGACGGACGTCGAGCACGTCTTCATCGGCAACGGCGTCTCCGAGCTGATCGTGATGGCCATGCAGGGCCTGCTCGACGACGGCGACGAGGTCCTCGTACCGTCCCCGGACTACCCGCTGTGGACGGCGGCGGTCTCCCTGTCCGGCGGTACGGCCGTGCACTACCGCTGCGACGAGCAGTCCGACTGGATGCCGGACCTCGCGGACGTCGAGCGGAAGGTCACCGACCGCACCAAGGCGATCGTCATCATCAACCCGAACAACCCGACGGGCGCGGTGTACGACGAGGCGATGCTGCGCGGCCTGACGGACATCGCGCGCCGCCACAACCTCCTCGTCTGCTCGGACGAGATCTACGACAAGATCCTCTACGACGACGCCACACACACCCCGACGGCCTCGGTCGCCCCCGACCTGCTGACCCTCACCTTCAACGGCATGTCGAAGGCGTACCGGGTGGCCGGCTACCGGGTGGGCTGGATGGCCATCTCCGGGCCGCGCGCGCACGCCGACTCCTACATCGAGGGCCTGACGATCCTCGCGAACATGCGGCTGTGCGCGAACATGCCGGGTCAGCACGGGGTGGTCGCCGCGCTCAGCGGGCGCCAGACGATCGACGACCTGGTCCTGCCGGGCGGGCGCCTCAAGGAGCAGCGGGATCTCGCGTACGAGCTGCTCACGCAGATCCCCGGCGTCTCGTGCGTGAAGCCGAAGGGGGCGCTGTACCTCTTCCCGCGCCTCGACCCGAACGTCTTCAAGATCAAGGACGACCGTCAGATGGTCCTCGACCTGCTCCGGCAGGAGAAGATCATGGTCGTCCAGGGCACCGGGTTCAACTGGGCCGAGCCCGACCACTTCCGGGTGGTCACCCTGCCGACGGTGGGTGATCTCCGGTCCGCGATCACCCGCATCGGGAACTTCCTGGACGGATACGGGCAGGCGTGACAACGCCAGGCGGGCGTGACACCGCACGGCGGGCGTGACAACGCACGGCGGGCGTGACAACGCACGGCGGGCGTGACACCGCACGGCGGGCGTGACACCGCACGGCGGGCGTGACACCGCACGGCGAGCATGGCGAACCAGGGCTTTCGGATCTCGCTCAACTTTAGACGAAATCTAAGGTAGAGTGGTCGTCCGAGAGCTTGGAGGCCATCCCATGTACGAGCCGATCCGCACCAAATCGGTCCACACGATGGCCGGCACGACCTCCTCCGACTTCCCTCACCGTTCGCGTGAGGAAGAGCTGGACATCCAGCTCGCGGGTCATCTGGCGGCCCTGCTGGCAGCGACCGACGAGCTCCGCGCACTGGCCCCCTCCGACGACCTCGACGTCGCCGCGGAGGCGCTGGCCACGCAGGTCACCCGGTTGAGGGGCGGACTTGCGCCGGCGCGTTCCGCTGCCGGCGAGGGCGCGGGGGACGTCGCCGCGCTTCACCTTCGCGCCCACGCGCTCGCCGGGCGGGCACTCGTCGTCGCGGCGTCCCGTGCGGATACCGCGTCCGCGATTCTGGCAGCGGAGCGGATGGACGCGCACGCAGGTGTTCCCCTGAGCGCCTGACAGCTCGGGGCCGACTGCGATCGGGCGACTGCGGGTGCGTTGCGGCTGCTCGCGCAGGTCCCCGCACCCCGGAAAGACTCCGTGCGCGCCCCATGCCGCCAAGGGGCGCGGGCGACTGCGCGACCAGCCCCCACCGGACCCGCACCCACCCCACACCGGAACCCCCGGGCTCCCCCGGCCCGGCGGAGCCCGTCCGTTGCGTTCCGGGACCACCGCTTCACCTCCCGTTCACCCGTGACGCCGAGGAACGTTGGGTTCCGGGAGCACTCTCCCCGTGTGAGACGAATCGCAGGAATCGTCCTCGCGGTACTGCTGATCGGCGGCGTGGTGGCAGCCGTCGTGGCAGGCCGGGAAACCGGGGACACGAGCACGGCAACGAAGACCGTGCGAGGAGTGATCGGGTCGGAGAAGGCGGAGTTCTTCGCCGACCCGCAGGTGGTGAAGGCCCTGGCCGCCAAGGGCTACACCGTGAGGACGGAGACGTCGGGATCCTGGGCCATGGACGGCCTGGATCTGAAGGGGTACGACTTCGCGTTCCCGTCCAGCAAGGCACCCGCCGACGAACTGGCCGCAAAGTACAAGGTCCGTGAGCCGCTGCCGCGCCCCTTCTACTCGCCCCTCGTCGTGGTCGCCCACCGGGACGCCGCCGAGGTGCTGCGGCAGAACGGGCTCGCCACGCTCGACAAGAGCCGGGGCGTCCTCGACATGGGCGCGTATCTGAGGGCCGCCGAGGCCGGCCGGACGTGGCAGGACCTCAAGGGGGCCGACAAGTACGGCGAGTTGCTGGGGCTCCTGTACATCGCCACCACCGATCCGACCACCTCCAGCTCGGGGGCGCTCTACCTCGCCGCCGCCTCCAACGTCGCCAACGGCGGGCGGGTGGTCGCGAGCAAGGCGGACCTGGACCGGACCGCGCCGCTGATGCACGAGCTGATCAGCGTCCAGGGCGCCCAGCAGCCGAGCACCGACGCGGCCTTCCGCGACTTCGTCAGCGGGGTCGGCAACCCGCTCGTACTCGTCTACGAGTCGCAGGTGGCCGCCCTGCTCACGGCGGGCCAGAGCATCGACGACATGGTCGTCCTCTACCCGGACACCACCGTCTTCAGCGACCACACCGTCGTACCGGTCACGGCCGAGGGCCGCGCGCTCGGCGAACTCCTCGGCACCGACCCGAAGTTGCGCGAACTGGCCGCCCGGCACGGGTTCCGGCCGCAGGGCACGGCCACCGAGTTCACGTCGGCGACCGCCGGCCACACCACCTATCTGATGCGGAAGCTTGCCGTCCGGCAGGCGCCCGTGCCCACCTCCGAGGTGCTGCACGAGATGGCGCGCCGGGCCAGGGGCCAGTAGGACGACGGGGGAACACGACACATGACCATCGAAGACAGCAGCGGCGACACCACCTTCACTCTCACCCCTCCCGAGCCGGTCGCCGCCGTGCCCCGGGAGAAGGCCGGCGGGCTCGTGCCGGTCGAGGAATCCGTGCGGACGGACATGGCCCGCAAGGCCGAGGAGTACGTGCGGGGGCTCGCCGCTCTCGACGCGCGCTCCCCGGAGTTCGCCGGCCGGGTCGGGGAGATCACCTCGCTCGGCGCGGGCGAGATGCGCACCGCCGCCGCGCAGTCCAACCGGATGCTGGAGCGGACCGTGCGCAGCCTGCCGAGCAAGGGCGGGGACGCCCAGTCGCAGGTCGGCGGTTCGCTCGTCGAACTCCGGCGAGTGGTCGAGGACCTGGACCCGCGTGACCTGGCGGCGAGCAGGGGACGCAAGTTCCTGTCCCGGCTGCCCGGCGGCAACAAGCTGCGCGACCACGTCGCCAAGTACGCCTCCGCGCAGGGGACGTTGAACAGGATCGTGGGGTCGCTGCGCGGCGGGCAGGACGAACTGCGGCGCGACAACGCCGCGTTGCAGACCGAACGCGTCCGGCTGTGGGAGACCATGGGCAAGCTCCAGGAATACGTCGTCCTCACGGAGGCCCTGGACACGGCTGTCGAGGCGCACATCCGGACGCACACCGACGGGGCCGATCCGCAGCAGGGCGACACCCTGCGCGCCGACGTCCTCTTCCCCGTCCGGCAGAAGCACCAGGACCTGCTCACCCAGCTGGCGGTCTGCGCCCAGGGCTATCTGGCCATGGACGTCGTACGGCGCAACAACGAGGAGCTGATCAAGGGCGTCGACCGGGCCGCCACGACCACGGTCTCGGCGCTACGTATCTCCGTGATGCTCGCCTCCGCCCTCGACAACCAGAAGAAGGTCGTCGACCAGGTCAACGCGTTGCGCGGCACCACCGAGGACCTCATCCGGGGCAACGCCGAGATGCTCGCCACCCAGACCGGCGAGATCCAGCGCATCGCCGCCGACCCGGCCGTCGGCGCGGAGACGCTCCGCTCGGCCTTCCAGCAGATCTACCGCACCCTCGACGCCATCGACACCTACAAGGTGCAGGCCACGGAGACCATGGCCGCGACCGTCGAGTCCCTGACCTCCGAACTCCAGAACGCCACGCAGTACTTGGAGCGGAGCCGGAACCGGGGAGCACTGGAAGGGGGCCTCGGATGAGAACACGTAAGGCGACGGCCGTCGCCGCGGCGACCGCCCTCGCCCTCCTGGCCACCGCCTGCACCGCCGCGAACCGGGCGCAGCCCGATCCGGCCGAGGCGACCACGTACGTCCCCGGCACCCTCCGCGTCCTCGCCTCCAGTGAACTCGCCGACATGAAGCCGGTGCTGGAGCAGGTGGAGAAGGACACCGGGATCAAGGTCCGGCCCACCTACATGGGCACGCTCGACGCGGTCGAACTGCTCACCGAGTCGCGGGCGAAGGGCGCGTACGACGCCGTCTGGCTCTCCTCCAACGACTACCTGCGGCTCCGCCCGGACGCAGCGAAGCAGGTCGTGTCCGAGACGTCGGTGATGTCCAGTCCGGTCGCGATCGGTGTGAAGATCGAGACCGTACGGAAGCTGGGGTGGAAGCCGGAGAACGTCACCTGGTCGGACATCGAGAACGCGGTGGCGGACGGGAAGCTGACGTACGGCATGACCGACCCGTCCCGCTCCCACTCCGGTTTCTCGACGCTCGTCTCGGTGGCGTCGGGCCTCTCCGACGCCCAGGCCGCGCTCACGGACGCGGACGTGGCGCGGGCGACGCCCCGGCTGAAGGAGTTCTTCACGGGGCAGAAGCTGACGTCCGGGTCGTCGGGCTGGCTGGCGGCGGCGTACGACCGGCGCGGTGACATCGACGCGCTCCTCAACTACGAGTCGGTACTGAAGGGGAGGAAGGGCCTGACGGTGATCCGGCCGCGCGACGGGGTCGTCACCGCCGACTACCCGCTCTCCTCGCTGGCGTCCACGAGCGGGGACGTCCGGGACGACGTACGCCGTCTCACGGACGCCCTGCGCACCCCGGGCATCCAGCGGCTGATCACCGAGAAGACCCTGCGCCGCCCGGTCGTCGCCTCCGTCCCGCCCGCGGCCGGCCTCGACACCACGCGCCGCCGCGAACTCCCCTTCCCCGGCAGCCGGTCCGTCGCCGACGGCCTCCTCGACGCGTACGAGAACGAGCTGCGCCGCCCCTCCAGGACCGTGTACGTCCTGGACACCTCGGGCTCGATGGAGGGCGACCGCCTCGACCGGCTGAAGACCGCGCTCACCGAGCTGACCGGCGACTTCCGGGACCGGGAGGAGGTCACGCTGATGCCGTTCGGCTCGGACGTGAAGAGCGTGCGCACACATGTCGTACAGCCCGGGGACCCGAAGGCCGGGCTCGACGGCATCCGCGCCGACACCCGGAAACTGTCCGCCGACGGCGACACCGCCATCTACACCTCGCTGCGGAAGGCGTACGAGCATCTCGGCACCGCCGACCGGGACACCTTCACCTCCATCGTGCTGATGACGGACGGCGAGAACACCGAGGGCGCGAGCCCCGCCGACTTCGACGAGTTCTACCGTCGACTGCCCGCCGATCAACAGCAGATCCCCGTCTTCCCGATCCTCTTCGGTGACTCCGACAAGGGCGAGCTGGAGCACATCGCCGACCTGACCGGCGGCCGTCTCTTCGACGCCCGGCAGGGCTCGCTGGACGGCGCCTTCGAGGAGATCCGTGGCTACCAGTGAAGTGCTCTCCGGGCTGCAGCCGGGAGAGTCCCGCTTACCTCGCGGCAGCGGGCTTGACGCGCTTCGCGCGCCTGACGACTGCCCTCCCGGAACAGAGCCCCATCTGACCGTCACCCCGGAGGCGCGGAGCACTCCGGCGCTCCGCGCCTCCGCCCCAAAGATGGCCTTCACCCCCGCTCTGAAAGGCGGAGCACCGGCCAAGATCAGAGGTAGATCCATGAGATTCCTCGCGTACATCGAGTCCCGCAAGAACCTCACCGGCAGCGCGCTCGGGGTCGCCGGGCTCGGGCTGACCTTCGCGGGCGTCGCGGGACCGTACTGGCCGGTCGTGGTCGTCGGGCTGTACGGCGCGGGCGCGCTGATCGCCCCGCCGGAGCGCCCCCCGCTGCCGGACTTCCCGGACCCCTCCGCCCAACTGGACGAGCTACGGACCGACTTCGGCACCCTGCGCGCGTACCTGACCGACATCGAGCTGCCGCCGGCCGCGTCCGGCCGACTCACCGAGCTGACCGAACTCCTCACGGCCCTCCTCGCCCCCGGCTGGGTCGCCGAGGTACTGGCCCGCGACCCCGAGGGCATCCACGCCCTCTCCCGGGCCGTACGGCAGGACGTTCCCGAGGCCGTCGACACCTTCGTACGCACCCGCTGGTGGAGCCGTCTGACGCCGGGCACGGAACCGCCGGAGCGGCACCTCGAACAGCAACTCGGGGTGTTACAGGATGAGTTGGTGCGTCTTGCGGCGACTCTGCGTGACGCGGAGGCCCGTCGGCAGGAATCGCATACGCGGTATCTGGAGGACCGGTCGGGTTGAGGAGGCACGGGGTCGGTTGTCGGGTGCGGGCCCGGTGGGGCTTCTCGCGCAGTTCCCCGCGCCCCTAAAAGCCCGGGCCCCTGCCGGCCTGAAAGACCACGGCCCCGCAGTCCTGAAAGACAATCGGCACCGCGAGCCTGGAAGACGACGGGCCGGCGTGGCCCGAAAGCGACGGGGCGGAGCCCCTGCTTTTCGGGGGCGGGGAACTGCGCGAGAAGCCCCACCGGAGCCGCACCCACCCACGCACCCATCCACCCCTTCGGTCCGCAACTCTCACCCCACGCTGGTCAGGATCACGATCAGCAACACCACCCCCGCTACCACGGCCAGCACCTTCAGCGCCGCGTACGGCGACGGGGGCGGGCCGGGCGGGGGCGGTGGGACCGGCACCGACGTCGGGCGGGGGCCGTTGAACACGTCGTGGCCGGTGACCGCGGCCCGGGTGCACCAGGGACAGGTCGGCAGGTGGGAGCCGTAGGTGTGCAGGGGCCGTACCGTGCAGGCGCGCACCTCGCCGCGTTCCTTGTCGAGGGCGCGGAGCCAGGCCTCGGCCTGCGGCCGGGCGTCGGGGTTCTGGACGCCGGGTCCGAAGGCGGCCTTGGCGAGGATGAGGATGTCGGTCGGCAGGACGGACGGGTCGATGGTGCCGCGCGGGATGGTGACCCGCTCGGGGCGGACGACGTAACTGCAGCTCGCGGCGATGTTGTCCTTGACGGTCGACTCGGAGGCGCTCTCGTGCGGGACCCCGCCGAAGGGGTGGTTGCCGGCGGTGAGCAGTTGGTAGACGAGGACGGCGAGGGCGAAGTCGTCGCTCTGCCGGGTCGCGGGGCCGCCCGCCTGGCGCTCGGGGGACGAGTAGTCGGTGGTGTGCATCAGGCACGGGAAGAGTTCGCCCGTGACCGGGTCGGTGAAGGCGATGGAGTCGCAGTCGAGGAAGGTGACGAAGCCGTTGGCGTCGACGACGACGTTGCTGCTGGAGAAGTCGCCGATGACGAGGTTGTCGTAGTGCATACGGGCGGTCATGAAGGCGAGGTTCCAGGCGACGCCCAGCAGGAACCGCCAGTCGGCGCGGTCCGGGAAGAGCTTGAGGCGCTGGACGCGGGTGAACAAACCGACCAGCTGGACGTGTTGGGGTTCGCCGAAGCGGCGCATGGCGTAGCCGAGGAACTCGCCGTTCGTGCCCCGGGCGATCGCGGTGGGCCAGGCCAGCTCGGGCGGCTGGTTGGCGTCCGTCGGGCGGGCGGCCAGCGGGGACATCGTGAGCATGCGGGCCAGCCGCCGCTCCTGGTCAGGCCCGGGTGTGTCCCGGTAGATCTTGACGACGATCCCCGTGTCCCCCTCCACCGGGAACACCGCCGCCTGCCCACCGCCCTTCAGCGGCAACTCGGCCAGAGTGACCCGCCTACCGTCGAGAAAGACCGTGCGGCCGCTCATGGCCGTACCTCCGGGTGTTCGTTGGGCCGTTCGTCGCCGCGCAGAAGCGGGCGCGCCGTGTGCGGAGCGGTCATCGCCGGTGGGTGCGCACGGCCCGCAGCAGGGTCTTGTCGTCGGCGTTGAGGGCGGTGAGGCGGTCGGAGCGCAGGAGGGCGGCCAGGTTGGGGTCGCGGTCGTCCTCGGGGGCGGTGTCGAGGGAGCGGAAGACGGCGTCGGCGAACGAGGTGTTCGGGGACTGGGCTCCGTCGGCCGACCGGTTGAGCATGGCCTGGGCGAGCCCGTCCGTGGACAGGAGCACCCCGTCGACCCCGTCGTCCGCGACGCACTCGGTGCGGGTCCAGCGCGCCACGTCCGGCGAGGTCAGAAAGACCGTCTCGTTGCTGTACTCGCTCGCCGCCGCGGCCTGCGGCAGCAGATGGAACTGCCGCTCCCCGTCCTCCGTCCCGGCCCGTACGACGACGAACCCGTCGCCCACGGTGACGTGGCCGATCCAGCCGGGCGCGAGGACCACCACCGTGAGTGTCGTGGCGAAGTCCTGTGCGTCGGCGCCGGTCCGGTCGAGGAAGTCCTTGCTCACGTCGTGCAGGGCGTCCCGCAGCAGCTCGTGCACGGCCTCCCCCGGCCGCACCTCCACGGCCGCCTCGGCCCGCCGTGTGAAGTGCTCGGTCGCGAGCTGCACCGCGAGCCGCGCGCCCTCCTCCGACCGG
>NZ_LRTR01000184.1 GCF_001550375.1 Streptomyces europaeiscabiei
CCCGTCGGCGACGGCGAGCACGGCGACGCAGGGCGTGGCGGTCGCGGCGCACGCGTCCTGGCAGGGCAGGCCCTGGCGCCGGTGCCGGTAGCCCTCGACGCTCAGGCCGTGGATCCGCCAGGGCGGGGCGGCGGTCACCTCACGCCTCCCAGGCCGGGCGTTGCGTCTTGAACTGGCTGAAGATCTTCTCGAACACCTCGTCCCCCGCCCCCTTCTGCTCGGCGTTGGCGCTGGCGGACATCATCTGGAGCAGCTCCCGGAACGGGAACCCCTGCAACCGTGCGTTGAACTTCGGCGCGAACGCCCGCAGCACCTTCTCCCCCATGTCCGTGATCCCGCCGACCCCGATCGCGTACAGCCGGAACCGGCGGGCGCTCTGTTCCTCGGCGAGGACGGGGACCAACCGGTGCCAGGAGTCGGTGAGATGGCCGGTCGGGTCGGTGGGCAGGCCGTCGGTGACGAGGCAGATCTGCGGCCGGTAGTACTGCAGCCCGGAGGCCCGCAGCTCGCTCTTGCGGGCCGCGACGATGTGCATCGCCAGCTCCAGCGCCTCGGTCATCAGGGTGACGCCTGCGGCCGTGAGCTGCGGTGCCTGGAAGGCGTGCGCGGGTATGAAGGGGCTCGTCCGGGTGCGTGGGTCGAGGAGTTGCGGTCCGCGCCAGGCGCCGACGCCCTGGCCGCCGAAGGTGACGACGGCGACCTCCACGCTGTAGCTGAGGCTGACGTCGTCATGGAGTTCGCGGGTCCACTCGGCGAGCGCGTTGTTGAGCGTCTGGATCGGCTGGCCCGCCATGGAGCTGGATGTGTCGAGGCAGAGCACGAGCGGCATGCGCTGGGCGTTGTTCTCGAACTCGATGTCGGCGTACTCCGCCGGCAGCGTGGGCGGGTATTCGCTGTGCATGGTTCTTCCCCCTGTGCTTCTGGTGCTGGTGCCTCTGTGCTTCCGGTGACTCTGCGCTTCCGACGCCTCTGTGCTCCGGTGACTCTGCTGTCGCGGGCGTGCTGTGGTGCGTCCGGGGCGTCGTTCCGACGGCTCGGCCGGTGCCCCTACCGGGGCGTGCCCTTCGCATGCCGGGCGGCGGTCGGCGGGAAGGCGTACAGGACGTCGGAGTCGCGTTCCCGTGCGTCGGTGACGTCGACGAGACCGCCGGGCGCGGGCGGCGGCCGCCCCGGCTCGGCCCACACCGCCCGGCGCAGCACCCGGTCGACCTCGACATAGCCCTGCGGATGCAGTTCGGTCCGTACGACCGCGGTCCGGGCGTGCGCGGGGCGAGCCCCCACCTGCCGCCCGTACCGGGGCGCGGGCGCGACCCGCAAACGCGTGGTGCTCTCGTCCCCGTCCCCGGCCCCGCTCCCGC
>NZ_LRTR01000185.1 GCF_001550375.1 Streptomyces europaeiscabiei
CCACCGGGGCCCGCCGGCGCCCCGCCCGGGTGACGGCGCCCGGTGTCCCACGGCCACGGGGCCCCTGGACCGCCGGATCACGATCACGAAGGCGAGGAGGAGCAGGGCGAGGAGGAGGCACATCCAGAAGGCGGTCCAGGTGGCGCCGCCGTAGCCGGCGGCTTCGCCGTCGGTGGGGGCGGCCCGGTCGTCGTCCCGCTCCTCGCCACCCTGACCGGCGGATTTGCCCGGCGCGGTCGAGGCGGACGGTTTCCGGTCGTTCTGTACGGGGCCGATGGCCTCGACATGTGTGGTGTGGTCGGCGGCGAACCCCGCGTCGATCAGCGCCTTGCCGTCCAGGGGTTCGGACTTGTCGCCCTTGCGCTCGATCAGGCCGCACAGCGGTTCCCGGTCGATGCAGAGACCCGCTTCCCGCAGAGCGTCCATCGGGCCGGGTCGCAGCCGGTCGATCCGAGCCTCTGGGTGGACGAGCCGCCCCTCGGCCAGGACCAGCAAGGCCGTACCGCCCTCACCGGTGGCCTTGCCCTTCTGCACCCGGACCACGAGCGGGTACCTGTCCCTGCGCAGCGTCTCGATGTCGTTGCGCTGCCGCTCCTCGACCTCCTCGTACGCCAGCGGCTCGTCCAGCGTGATCACAACGGGGCCGTCCTTGATCACTTCGGCCCAGCACTCCAACTGTTCGGTGAGCCGGTCGGCACACGAGTCGGCCACCGCCACCGACGGTCCCCCCGGCAGGAGAGCGACCGACAACCCCACCAGCACACCGAGAAACGACAAACGCCCGACCGCACCCATCGCACCAACCCCCCGTGGCCTGAAAGGCACACCCCCGCGGCCCTGAAAAAGCCCACCCAATAGTGGAGCAGGCAGCCAGGCGGCCGGAAGGGTTTGGTGAATTCCGCCGGTGGAGTTACGGCGACTTCCGTCAACTTACGATCAGTACGCTTTTCACTTCTACAACTTGAACACCTGATGACAACGGCTGAACATCTGTCGTGACCGATCCACCCAGTCATTGGCCAGCGCGTCGAAGTCCGCCTGCGTGATACGGCACGTCAGTGGCAGATCGCAGACTCCGGCGAGACAGGGGCGCGGCCCGCGCACGTCCCACACGGAAAGCATGGGGTTCAGCTGTTCGGTATTCCATGCGTTCGACGCGGCCGCGGCGATGGCGAGTTGGTCCTGCCGCAGAAAATTCCCGTCCGTCGCGAACGCCACGAGAAGTCTCTTGGTGGTCATGAATCTCACCGTGACCGTCCGCCCCGCCTCATGGAGATCGAAGCGCAGAAAAACGGAGACGGTGTCGTGGACCGTGTGGTAATTCCGCCGCGTGACCCAGTTCTGCACCAACTGCCGCCAGTGCGTGCCGAGGTCGTATATCTCGGCATTGCCCCCCGGACAAGAGTCGCGCCCGGAGTTCCCGGAGTACGAGCCGCGCCCGGAGAAGGAGTCGCGGCCCGGGGAGGATTCCCGGCCCGGGGAGGAGTCAGGCACCGTCACGGACCACCGCCCCGGCGACCATGGCGTCGGTCAGCCCGGCGTCGAGCAGCGCCTGTGCGTGGAGGAGCAGACAGGAGGGGACGGACTCGCTCGTCGTACGGCGCCGGTGGCGCTCCTGCAGTTCCTCGTACCGCACCTCGATGGTCCGGGCCACCTGCGGCGGCGGCCACACCTCGGCGCCGATGTCCTCCCCCATCAACTGGGCCAGGATCTCGGCGAGTCGGGGCCGGTCCTCGGGGCGCTTGGCCAGACAGCGGGCGATGACGGGCCGCAGTCCCGCCGGTACGCCGTCGAGCCGGGGCTCTCCCCGTACGACCTCCACGCGTACGCCTTCCCCGCTGCCGTGCGGTGGGCGGCCGGTGAGCGCGTACACCAGGACCCCGCCCAGCGAGAACACGTCGCTCGGCGGGCCGACCCGGTCGCCTCGGATCTGCTCGGGCGACATGAACGGCGGGGTGCCGACGACGACGCCGACGCGGGTGAGGCCGGGGGCGCCGTCGACCCGGGAGATGCCGAAGTCGATGACGCGGGGGCCGTCCTGGGCGAGCAGGACGTTCGCCGGCTTGAGGTCGCGGTGGATCACATGGGCGGCGTGGATGGCCTGCAACGCCTCGACGAGCCCGGCGCCGAGGGGGCGGACCTGGACCTCGGGGAGGGGGCCGTCGGCGCGGACCGCTTCCGCGAGGGAGGGGCCGGGGACGTACAGGGTGGCCAGCCAGGGGAGTTCGGCCGTCGGGTCGGCGTCGACCACGGCGGCGGTGTACGCGCCGCTGACCACACGGGCGGCGGCGACCTCGCGGGCGAAGCGTTCGCGGAACTCGGGTTCGGAGGCGAGTTCGGGGCGGGCGACCTTGACGGCGACCTCGCGGCCGGCGGGTGAGCGGCCGAGGTAGACCCAGCCCATGCCGCCCGATCCGAGGCGGCCGACTATCTTGTACGGGCCGATCTTCAGGGGGTCACTTACGGGTGTACGCACCCCGTTCACCTCATTTCGGGGTTCGGTGCGGATGTCCCGAGTGTCCCGCGAAATCCGGTGCGCGGCAGTGCTTTTCGCCCCCTCCGCCCCTACCCGTCCCATCCAAAGGAGCTGCGCCCCTTCGCCCCCCGGCCGCGGGTCCGGTGGGGGCTGGTCGCGCAGCTCCCCGCACCCCTGAAAAAGCAGGGGCTACGCCCCGTGCTTTTTCCGGCCCGAAAGGGCCGTAGGCCCTTAGGGGCGCGGGGAACTGCGCGAGAAGCCCCACCGGACCCGCACCCGCCATCCCACAGACACTCCCGAGCTGTCAGGCGCAGCAAGAAGTCCGCGACCGGCCGAGGAGACGTCGCTGGTCAGGGCAACCCATGTCCGGCCGGTCGCGGAGCAGAAGGCAGGGCGTCAGCCCAGACGGCTCACCAGCGCCCGGTACTCGTCCCAGAGTTCCTTCGGCGTGTGGTCACCGAAGGTGTTGAGGTGTTCGGGGACGAGCGCGGCCTCCTCCCGCCACACCTCCTTGTCGACGGTCAGCAGGAAGTCGAGGTCGGACGAGGAGAGGTCCAGCCCCTCCGTGTCCAGCGCCTGCGCCGTCGGGAGGATGCCGATCGGGGTCTCCACCCCTTCCGCCCGGCCGTCCAGCCGGTCCACGATCCACTTCAGGACGCGGCTGTTCTCACCGAAGCCGGGCCAGACGAACTTGCCCTCGTCGTTCTTGCGGAACCAGTTGACGTAGTAGATCTTCGGCAGCTTGGCCTGGTCCTTGCCCTTGGCGACATCGACCCAGTGGCCCATGTAGTCGCCCATGTTGTAGCCGCAGAAAGGCAGCATCGCGAAGGGGTCGCGGCGCAGCTCGCCGACCTTGCCCTCGGCCGCGGCGGTCTTCTCGGACGCCACGTTCGCGCCCAGGAACACCCCGTGGTTCCAGTCGAAGGACTCGGTCACCAGCGGCACCGCCGTGGCACGGCGGCCACCGAACAGGATCGCCGAGATCGGCACGCCCTTGGGGTTCTCCCACTCGGGCGCGATGATCGGGCACTGGGAGGCGGGGACCGTGAAGCGGGCGTTGGGGTGGGCGGCCGGCGTCTCGGTGTCCGGCGTCCAGTCGTTGCCCTTCCAGTCGGTCAGGTGCGCCGGAGTCTCCTCCGTCATCCCCTCCCACCACACGTCGCCGTCGTCCGTCAGCGCCACGTTGGTGAAGACCGAGTTGCCCCACAGCGTCTTCATCGCGTTGGCGTTGGTGTGCTCACCGGTACCGGGCGCGACGCCGAAGAACCCGGCCTCGGGGTTGATGGCGTAGAGCTGCCCGTCCTCGTCGAAACGCATCCACGCGATGTCGTCGCCGATCGTCTCGACGGTCCAGCCCTTGACGGTCGGCTCCAGCATCGCCAGGTTCGTCTTGCCGCAGGCGGACGGGAAGGCCGCCGCCACGTACTTCGACTCGCCCTGCGGAGGCGTCAGTTTCAGGATCAGCATGTGCTCGGCCAGCCAGCCCTCGTCGCGCGCCATCACCGACGCGATGCGCAGGGCGTAGCACTTCTTGCCGAGCAGCGCGTTGCCGCCGTACCCGGAGCCGTACGACCAGATCTCGCGGCTCTCGGGGAAGTGGGAGATGTACTTGGTGCTGTTGCAGGGCCACGGCACATCGGCCTGGCCGGGCTCCAGCGGGGCGCCGAGCGTGTGCACGGCCTTCACGAAGAAGCCCTCGGAGCCCAGTTCGTCCAGCACCGGCTGTCCCATACGGGTCATCGTGCGCATGGAGACGGCGACGTACGCGGAGTCGGTGATCTCGACGCCGAGCGCGGAGAGCGGCGAGCCGAGCGGGCCCATGCAGAACGGGACGACGTACATCGTCCGGCCGCGCATCGCACCGCGAAACAGGCCCTTCTCGCCCTGGAAGAGGTCCCGCATCTCGGCGGGGGCCTTCCAGTGGTTGGTCGGGCCCGCGTCCTCTTCTTTCTCCGAACAGATGAACGTGCGGTCCTCGACCCGGGCGACATCGGTCGGGTCGGACGCGGCGTAGTAGGAGTTCGGGCGCTTGATCGGGTCGAGCTTCCGGAAGGTGCCCTTCTCGACGAGCTCCCCGCACAGGCGCTCGTACTCGGCCTCGGATCCATCGCACCAGACCACGTTGTCCGGCTCGGTCAGTTCGGCGATCTCGTTCACCCACGCCACGAGTTCTCGGTGGGTGGTCGGGACGGTTGAAGGGGGAGCCGCGATGTCGCGCGCCACGATTGCTCCTAAATGAGGGATTTTTTGTTGGAGGCCCCGTGGGGGCTGCGACCCGGATGCTTCGAGGATTGGATCTCTGGGCGCTCATCCGGTGCCGACCGCACTCATTTGATCATCCGACGAGAGCGCCCATATGTCCAGAGGGCCTCACAGGTGAGCATCGTGACCATCGCCACTCGCCGACCTTCACCCGAGAGGTTTCCCTGCGTCACCACAGCTTCACCGCGAGTATCGGCACATGCGCTCCACATCCCCATCGAGGGCCCCGCGTGAGAGGATGGCCACTTCCGGGGACACGAACAGCCCGCACGGTCCCGTAAGTTACGGTTCCGTAGGTACGATGCAGGGCATGACAGCGTCCGTCCCCGATGCGCACCCGGAGACGCCGGCCGACAGCCGCCCTTCCGACGCGCGATCCCTGCCGCATCAGATCGCCCACCAGATCACCGACGAGATCAAACCCAGACTCCGGGGCTGGCTGCACCTCGGCATGTTCCCGGCCGTGCTCGTCGCAGGCCTGGTGCTCACCGCCCTCGCGGACTCCACACGCGGACGCATCGCCTGCGGGATCTTCGCCCTCACGGCCTGCCTGCTGTTCGGTGTGAGCGCGCTGTACCACCGGGGCACCTGGAGCCCGCGCATGGACGGCATCCTGCGCAGGCTGGATCACGCCAACATCTTCCTGATCATCGCGGGCTCCTACACCCCGCTGACCATGCTGCTCCTGCCGGGCGCCAAGGGTCAGTGGCTACTGTGGGGCATCTGGGGTGCGGCGCTCGCGGGCATCGCCTTCCGGGTGTTCTGGGTCGGCGCCCCCCGCTGGCTCTACACCCCCTGCTACATCGCGATGGGCTGGGCGGCCGTCTTCTTCCTGCCCGACTTCATGCGCACGGGCGGCATCACCGTCCTCGTCCTGGTGATCGTCGGCGGCCTCCTCTACAGCGTCGGCGGAGTGATCTACGGCCTCAAGCGCCCGGACCCGTCACCCCGCTGGTTCGGCTTCCACGAGGTCTTCCACTCCTTCACCCTCGCCGCGTTCGTCGTGCACTACGTGGGGATCTCGATGGTGGCGTACCAGCACGCATAGCACCCCCCGCTCCCTCCTGGCCACGGCTTCCGAGCCGTGGCCATTTTCGTATCCCCGGACGTCGAACGAGAGACGCTTTTGATTTGAATTGACAGTGGATGGATTTTGAGAGCTACTCTCATTTCATGGCTACTGTCACAGAGTCTTCCTCCGCCCGGCCCGACCCCCGCCGCTGGTGGGCCCTCGGCGCCCTCGTCGCGAGCATGCTGGTGCTCGGCTTCGACATGACGATCCTCAACGTGGCGCTGCCGACCATGGCCGAGCAGATCGGCGCGACCACGGGGCAGCAGCAGTGGATGGCGGACGCGTACATCGTCGTCTTCGCCGCCCTGATGCTCCCCGCCGGACTGCTCGGCGACCGGTTCGGCCGACGGCGGATGCTGATCGTCGGGCTGGGGATCTTCCTGGCCGGATCGGTCGTCGGCGCCCTGGCCCAGGACGTGAACGCGGTGGTCGCAGCCCGCGCCGTGATGGGAATCGGCGCCGCGCTGGTCACCCCGCTCGCCCTCTCCGTACTGCCCTCGCTCTTCGCCCCCGACGAGCGCACCAAGGCCGTCGGCATCGTCTCGGCGGGCTCCATGCTCGGCCTGCCGCTCGGCCCGATCATCGGCGGCTGGCTCCTCAACCACTTCTGGTGGGGCTCGGTGTTCCTGATCAACGTCCCGATGGCGGCGATCGGCATCGCCGCCTGCGTCTTCCTGCTGCCCGAGACCCGCGACCCCGCCTCCCCCAGGATCGACATCGTCTCCACCGCGCTCACCGCCGCCGGCCTCGGCTCTCTCATCTACGCGATCATCGAGGCACCGACCCGTGGCTGGGGCGACCCGCTGGTCCTGGGCATGTTCGCCGGGGCGGCGGTCCTCATCGCGGGGCTGGTGCTGCGCGAGCGGCGGTCCGCGCGCCCCATGCTCGACATGGGCCTGCTCGCCCACCGCGGCTTCCTCTTCAACGCACTCGCCGCGACCCTCGTCATGTTCGTCCTGTCCGGCCTGATGTTCGTTCTGCCGCCGTACCTCCAGGCCGTCCTCGGCAACGACGCCCTGGGCACCGGCGTACGGCTGCTGCCGCTGATGGGCGGCCTGCTGGTCGGCGCGCGCGTCGCGCAACCCGTCGTCGAACGCTTCGGGTCCCGGTCCGTGGTCAGTGCGGGACTGGTGGTGCTGGCCTTCGCCGCCTTCCTCGGCAGTCGTACGACGGTCGGCTCCGGCTACGGGTTCACGGCGCTGTGGCTGTCGTTCGCCGGAGCCGGATTCGGGCTCTCGATCGTGCCCGCGATGTCCGGCGCCCTCGGCACCCTGCCCACCGACCGGGCCGGCAGCGGCTCCGGGCTGCTGATGACCCTGCGGCAGGTGGGCGGCGCGATCGGTATCGCCCTGCTCGGCAGTCTGCTCGCGGGCGCCTTCCGGGACCGGCTCGACACCGCCGCGCTGCCCG
>NZ_LRTR01000186.1 GCF_001550375.1 Streptomyces europaeiscabiei
CGGGCGCGGGTGACGCGGCGGGGAGTGGGCCCCCGCGCACGGCTCGGCGGCCGTGCCGATCACGCGGAGCACCGCCTCGGCGGTGCTCCGCGTGCTCACCTGCATTCTGATGCCGGTCGCCCTGCTCACGGTGTGGATGCACGACATCGCGCTGGACACCGACCGGTAGGTGGAAACGGTCTCGCCGCCGGCCTCGGATCCTGCGATCGAGGACGCGGCGGTCAGGCGCATCACTCACGCCGCGGATGTACGGGTGGACGGCAGCCAGGCCGCCGCGGACATCTCCGTGTGGCTGCAGTCGCAGGGGCTGCCGCCCCGCGCCGTCGCAGGCCGTGAAGGGACTGGCCCGCAGCTCGACTCCGCGGTCAACGGCATGGTCGAGAAGGTGGCCACCCGCTTCGTACGGAGCGATCGCTTCGACCGAAATGCGGACCGGCGTCAGGCAGCGCCCGGATCCGGTCCGGACAACCCGCGTGGTCCCCGACAGGAGGCATCGCGCCACCCACCGGACCCGGGACCCGGTGGGTGGGCGGCTTCGCCGGACTAGCGGGTGAGTGATCCGTTCTGAGCGTCGGACGCGGACTGCCACGCCCGCACACCCGCTCGGGACGCCTCCTTGGCCTGCTGCCACTTCATGGCCGCCTGCTGGGCCGGGGGCACGTCCATGTCGCGGATCATGCGCCGACCTGCCATGAACACGGCGAAGGCCCCGATGGCCATGCCGGCGCATGCCACCGCGGCACCGGCCGCGGTGAGCACGGCACCGGTCGTGACGAGCCGGGTGTCGATCTCGATCGTCCGATGGGACTGGTGGTGCTGGTTCATGACTCCACCATCCAACGTGGGTAAGCACCTCGCATCCCGACCGCAGTACCGCAGTACCGCGGTGATCAGCGCCGGGCCGGGCATACCGCTTCGCACGTGACCCGCCGCCGCCCCGCCCGAGCACGACATGCGCCGCGGCCGCACTCCGTGGCGGTCACGCTCTCGTCGGGGTCCGGCATCGACGCCGCCCTCGGAGCATGGTCAGTCGAGACAGAACTCGTTGCCCTCGATGTCCTGCATCACGATGCAGGACTCGTTGTGGTCGTCGGCGAGCAGCACTCGCACGCATGTCGCGCCGAGCGCGACCAGTCGTGCGCACTCGGCTTCGAGCGTGGCAAGGCGTTCTTCGCCCACGAGCCCGGTGCCGGCTCGCACGTCGAGATGCACCCGATTCTTGACGACCTTGCCTTCGGGGACGCGCTGGAAGTACAGGCGCGGGCCCACGCCCGAGGGATCACCGCAGGCGAACGCCGCACCCTGCCGCTCAGCCGGCAGAGAGCGATCGAAATCGTCCCACGTGGTAAATCCCTCCGGTACCGGCGGTACGACGTACCCCAGCACCTCGCACCAGAAGCGAGCGACGCGCTCGGGGTCCGCGCAGTCGAAGGTGACTTGGAACTGCTTGATCAACGACATCGGCGCACCCTAGCAGGGGGACTCCGCCGCTCATTTCCCGGTGGGAATGCGCGTGTTGCAGGGGGGACGGCCCCCTGGCGGCGGCTGCTGTGCGTGCGGTCGGCCTGGGGGATGAACCGATGTCGATGCCTTCCAGGGGGCTGCCGTGCCCGCTGTTCCGGACCGGACCGCGGCCCCGCACCCGGCAGATGTCGCCAGGTGCGGGGCCGCGTTCCCACGGTGTACCTCTCAGGTCGTACCGTCCGTGCGCATCGTCAGCGGCGCTTCACGTCCGCCTTTCCACACGCCGACCCGTCCCTGTTCCGGTCCAGCTTCAACGGGTCGTCCTTGCCGTTGACCTTCAGGCGACCGTAGTCGTTCTCCTTCAGCCACTGGCAGCGGGACGCCGTCGTCTTCTCGACCTCGTCCGGGAACGTGGTCGGGACGCAGACGTTCGCCGTGCCGTAGTGGCGGTCGCAGCCGGAGATCGTGGGGCTGACCTTCTTCGACTTGGTCTTCTTCCGAGGGCCGGTGGTCTTGCCCTTCGGGGCGTCCGCGAAGTCGTGGACGTGGGCCGAGGGGGCTTCGCCGGAGGCCTGGGCCAAGGCCGTCGGGCCCTGGAGGTGGACCCATTCCGCCACCGACGGAACGCCGTTGGCATCGACCGCGAAGAGCATGTACCAGCCGGGCGGGGCCAGGTTGGGGTTGCTCGTCACGTTCAGGTCGATGTTGTTGCCGTCGACCGAGAGCGGCAGATCCACGAAGCGCTGGTTCGGGTCGGAGGAGTGGGTCACCGCCGCGGGGCGGATCAGTTCCGCCTTCGCGATGGGGCGGTCCACCGTGATGCGCTGCGTGTCACCGTAGACCCACTCCTTGTCGATCACCGAGGTGATCTTCGGGCGGGCGCCCTTCAGGAGGTACGGCGGGGTGTAGATCGACACGTCGTGGTTCCACGTGCCGTTGCCCGGGTTGTCGCCCGTGGTCATGACGCGGCCGTCGGGGAGGAGGAAGGCGGAGGAGTGGTAGCCGCGCTCCTCGGGATCCGTCGCCACCGGGTCGAACGTGTTGGTCGCCGGGTCGTAGAGCGACGTCTCGAACACCGGGTCGGCCCGGTTGTGCAGGGCGCCGCCCGTCTCCAGGACCTTGCCGTCGGGGAGGAGGACCGCCGAGACGTACATCTTGCCCTGGTTGCCCGTCTGGGCGACCTTCCCGTTGCCGAGGTCCACCGTGCCCTGCGGTATCGGCGGGCCGGCGACGTACGCCGGGTTCGCGGCCTTCAGGTCGATGACGTCGGTGAGACGGTTGGCGTCGGGGTTGGACTCGATGTTGCCACCGCCGAGTGTCAGGACCTTCTGGTCCTGGGCCGGGGGCAGCAGCACGCTCGCGGACTGGTCGCGTTGGTCCTTGTTCTGCAGGCCGGGGATGGACGTGATCGTGTTGGCACCGTAGTCGTAGATCGCCGAACCCGTGCCGGGGATGTTGTTGCCGAAGACATGGCTGCCGGAGTAGAAGAGGCGGCCGTCCTGCATGAGGATCATCGACGGGTACAGGCCCCAGTACGACCAGGTCTGGTTGACCTTCCAGAGTTCGAGCCACTTCTGCTCGGCGTCCGACCACAGCTCGGCCGTCACCGAACCGGTGGAGTCCTCGCGCAGACCGCCGAACGAGATGACGTCACCGTTGCCGAGGATCGTCGCCGACGGATACCAGTGGCCGTCGTTCATGTCGTTGGTCTTGCTGTAGGTCTCCGTGACCGGGTCGAAGATGTACGAGTCCTTGTAGCCCTCGTAGCCGTGTCCGCCCACCACCGGGTACGCCTTGTTGCCGCTCATGACGAGGACACGGCCGTCGTCCAGTTGGACGTGGCCCGCGCAGAACATGTCGTCGGGCGTGGGGATCTGCTTGTACGTGCCCTTCACCGGGTCGTAGACCGCGCTGGTGAAGGTGCCCGCCTCAAACATCTGCTCGCTGTTGCCGGAGCCGGCGATCAGCAGCACCTTGCCGTTGTTGAGGACGACGGAGTGCATGGAGCGGACGGGGTTCTGGGTGGGCAGCACGTCCCAGCGGCCGTTCTGGCACTGCTCCGGTGTGCCCGTGCACTCCGGCTCGGGGACGGGGTCGGCTACCTGGTCCATCGTGTAGTCGTCGGTGGTGACGGAGCCGGTGCCGTAGACGGAGACGCCCCAGGTGATCCGGTCGGTGCCCGCCGGGATCTCGGGGGTGCGGACCGTCGCCTCGGTCCAGCTCCCGGCCATGTCCAGCGTCTTGAGGTCGGTCCAGTACTGCCAGCCGGCCGTGGTGTCGTGCCGGAACAGGGTGACGGACGTGTCCGGGGTCGTCGACTTGTACCAGAGGGCCAGGTCGTACTGCTTGCCCACCGTGACGGAGGGCGCGCAGGCCGCCGACTCGGTGATCAGGGCCTTGCGGTCGCCGGAGACCCGACGGGTCAGCTCGACCTTCATGGCCTTGGTGCCGGAGTGGGCGCCCGCCACGGTGGTGAAGGTGAAGTCGTTGTCGCCCCAGCCGGACTTCTCCCAGCAGTACGGCATGCCGTCACTGCCGGCCGTCTCGAAGCCGGGGTTCTGGATGAGGTTGGCGGCGGACGCGGGCTGGGGCGAGAACAGCAGGAGGCCGGCGGCGAGCGCTCCGGTCGCCAGCAGGGCTGTTCTTCGTCTGGGTCTGGTCCTGGGTACGGGTCTGATGCGGAACTTCAAGCTGCTCTTCAAGCGGCTCTGCAATCTGCTCTTCAAGCTGCTCTTGAGGTGGCTCTTCACACGGCTCTCCTTGCCGGCTCGACCTGCTCCTGTTCGCCGTGCTCCCCACGGCGAGACGTCTTTCGCGGCAGATAGACCAGCGCCTCGGTCCCCACGAAGCGCAGTACGAACGTCGTCACCAGGGCGAGCGCGGTCGCGGACAGCGCCCCCATCCCGAACCTGCCGACGAACAGGGCGATCAGCGGGATGCGCAACACCAGGTCGGCGTTGGCGAGCAACGCGAACCGCCCGATGCGGTCCCATCCCTTGCGGTGCCTGCGCCGCTCGCGGAAGCACAGGTGCTCGATGAGGAAGAAGTTCCAGACCACCCCGAGCTGGTTGGCGAGGATCTCGGCGGGAACGTAGTGCATGCCGGCCGAGGTGAGCGCGTACAGGCCCGCGAGGTTCGGCAGGAAGCCGGTGACGCCGATCAGTCCGAAGACCATCATGCGGGCCAGCGGTGAGGCGGTGCGCAGCCCGACGAGGTGGCGCAGGAACCTGAAGCCCTCCTGCGCGGTGGACTTGGACTCGCCGGCGTACCGGTCCTGGAACACGAACGGCACCTCCGTGACCTGGCGCGGGCGGCTGCGCACGGCGAGTTCGAGGAGGATCTTGTAGCCGAGCGGCTGGAGGATCTCAGCGGTGACCACGCTGCGGCGGATCGCGAAGAAGCCGCTCATCGGGTCGCTGATGCCGTGCAGCCGGCGCGGGAAGAGGGACTTGGTGAGCCAGGTCGCCCCGCGTGAGACGGCCACACGGTAGCTGCCCGCGAGCCCGGCCCGGCTGCCGCCCTTGATGTAGCGGGAGGCGACCACCAGACCCGCTGACGACCGCTCCCCGGTCGCCACCAGCTCCGGTACCAGCGAGGGCGGATGCTGCAGGTCGCCGTCCATGACGACGATCCAGTCGGACGTGGCCGCCTTGATGCCCTCGACGACGGCGCCGCCGAGTCCGCCGACCGGTTTGTCGCGGTGCAGCACGGTCACCGGGAACGGGCAGTCCCGCGCGGCCGCGTTGATCACCTCGGGGGTGTCGTCGGTGGAGTCGTCCACGAAGACGACCTCGCAGGGCAGCCGCCCGGGCACCGTCTGCGTGATCTGGTGCAGCAACTCCCGTACGTTCGCGGACTCGTTGAAGGTGGGAACGACGATGGTGACGGCCCCGGGCTCGGGAACCGTGTTCGCAGGCTCGGTTCGCCCGAGGGGCGCAAGGGCCGGTGGCGGGAGGGCGATCGTGCTCGGCCCATCGGCTCTCCGCGCGTTCGCCCTCTCACCTCCGGCGCGCCCCTTCGGCTCACTCGCCGTGGCACCGTGCACGGCTGGGTCGCCCAGCTCTTCGGGGGCGGTGGACTCGTGCCTTCCGCTGTTCATCGGTCGCCTCCAGCGGCCTCGGTATCGCGGATTCGGTCGTCGTCGCCGGCCGCCTCGGTCTCGCGCGCTCGTTCGTGGCCGCCGGCGGCCTCGATCCTGCGGATCTCGATCCGGTCCTCGCCGGTGCCGAAGGTGGCGACCGGTGTCGAGTTCTCCATCGCGCCCTTGACGTTGGGCAGGTCGACCGCGTCGCGCCGCACGGTCGGGGAGGCGACCACGTAGTCGAGGTCGCGCCAGCCGCGCGGCATCGTCTTCGTCACCGCCGGGTCAAGGTCGGCCTTGTAGAACCAGATGACGCCGAGGCCTGGCCTGTACCCCTCGTGGACGAGGTCGAGCCAGAGCGCGTCGTCCACGAGGACTCGGGTGCCCGCGGGGTCGTCGACCTCACGGCCGAGCCACTCGGCGGCCTTCTGGTAGGGCGCGTTGGCGTTGAACGTCATCGCGGTGTGGTTGCCGTCGTACCAGCGGGGGACGACGTAGACCGCCGCGGTGGCGGCGAGGGCGACGGCGACCGTGCGGCGCGCCCAGGTCAGGGCCCGGTTCTCGGCCGTGTCGCGCCACCTGCGCAGGACGCCGTGGGCGACGCTCGCCGTGCCGCCCGCGAGGACGAGGGCGAGGAAGGGCAGGGCCTGGAGGACGTACATCGCGGGCAGATAGCCGGGGCGCAGGGCCATTCCGGCGAGGATCGCGACGGCGAGCGCGGGTCCGGCGAGGGCTCGCGCGGTCACCGACCAGCGCCAGGTGACCAGGAGCAGCAGCGCGCCGGCGAGTCCGCCGAGGGGCAGGACGCGGTCGTAGTACAGCCAGGACTGCAGGACGTTGTACGAGCCCGTGCCCTCGGTGAGGATGAAGCCGGAGCCGGGGCGGCTCATCTGGTAGACGATGCCGTCCCACAGCGACACATGGCCGGCGCCGGGCAGCAACTCGCCCTTGAGCAGGGCGAACAGCGGGTACGAGGCGCCGATCAGGGTGCAGGCGGTGACGGCGCCGGTGATGGCGAACTTCCGGGTGTCCCGGTGGCTGTGCCGCCACATGGTGAGCAGCACGGCGGGCAGGACGAGGAGCATCGTCTCCTTGGTGAGCACGGCCGCCGCGGCGGCCAGCCCCGCGCCGAAGTGGTGCCAGAGGTGACGGCTCGGTGAGGCGGCGAGGCAGAACGCGAGCAGTGTCCACATCACCGCGATGTTGTCGAGGAAGATCTCCCGCTGGAGCACCACCGACAGCGGGGACAGTCCGAAGAGGGCCATGCCGAGGCCAGCGGCCCAGCGGGGCAGCGAGAGGCGGCGGCCGAGGACGTAGACGAGGACGGCGCTGACCGCGCTGATCCCCAGCATCACCACGCGCATCGAGCCGACGG
Source organism: Streptomyces europaeiscabiei (assembly GCF_001550375.1). Classification (GTDB taxonomy): domain Bacteria; phylum Actinomycetota; class Actinomycetes; order Streptomycetales; family Streptomycetaceae; genus Streptomyces; species Streptomyces europaeiscabiei. The sequence continues at coordinate 6,921 of NZ_LRTR01000186.1, forward strand.
TCATCGACTCGGGGGCGAGCTGGGCGGGGATCCAGGTCAGTACGGCGAGCTGGAGCCAGCCGAAGGGCGGGTGGTCGTACCAGTAGGTGTAGTGCGCGAGCCCTTTGCCCTCCTGCACGGCCCAGGCCTGCGCGAGATAGGTGCCCTCGTCGTCGCTGAGGGTCGGGTAGTCGGCGATGTTCCACCCCTGCACGATCATGATCGCGACGAGGAGGAGACCGCAGAGGATCAGGTCGGAGCGCGAGTCACGCAGCCGGTTCGGCGGAGGCGAAGTGGAAGCGGTAGCAGTCGTTCGACCGGTCGAACCGGCTGCGGGCGCGGCTGTCCTCTGCGCGGGGACCTTGACTTCGGTCTTGGTCGCCGCGGGAAGTGTGGAGGTCACGCAGGAACGTCCTCTCGGTTCACGTTCGCGAGATGTGCGCCGACGTGACTGGTCAGCTCCCAGTCGTTGCGACCGCGCTGCTCACGCCAGACCGCGCGTACGGCGGCGAAGGCGAGGAGCACCTGGTAGAAGGGGCCGCCCACGATCAGCTTGACGTAGTGGGCGAACCGGACACGGAGGCCGTACTGCTTGCCGAAGTCGTGCAGTCCGACCACCTCGAACACGAAGGTGACGAGGGCGGTGACGGCCGGCAGGAAGGTGATGAAGGCGACGCCGACGGGGACGTCGAGGAAGAGCGCGACGGCCACGTTGAGCGGGATGACCACCCCGGAGAAGGCCTGGAGATACGGCGTCATCAGCGTGTAGCGGGCCAGCAACCGCTGCCGGAAGCCCGGTAGTTGCTTCCAGTCCTTCTTCCGGTAGACCTGGAGGAAGCCCTGGTTCCAGCGGGTGCGCTGCTTCATCAGCGACATCAGGCTGCCGGGGGTCTCCTCCCGGGTCACCATGTCGGAGTCGTAGGCGACGACGACCTTCTTGCCGACGCTGGACAGCCGTACGCCCAGGTCGCAGTCCTCGGCGAGGCAGTTGGGGTCCCAGCCGTCGGCTTCCCGCAGGACGTGGGTCCTTACGAAGACGGTGTTGCCGCCGAGCGGGATGAACCCTTTCTGCGCGTGCAGATGCAGCCGGGACCGGAACCAGAAGAAGTACTCCAGGCAGTTGCGCAGGCTGTACCAGCTGGAGTGGAAGTTGATGAGCTGCACCCCGCCCTGCACGACGTCCGCGCCCGTCGTACGGAAGGCGTGGTCGACGTGGGACAGCAGTTCGGGATGGACCTGGTCCTCGGCGTCGAAGACTCCGACGACATCACCACGGCAGTGCGGCAGCGCGGTGTTCATGGCCTTCGGCTTGTTCTTCTTCTCGTGGTGGTCGACCACCACGCGGACCCGCGGGTCGCGCTCCTCGGCCGTCCGGGCCACCGCGGTGGTCTCCGGGTCGTCGTGCCCGACGATCACGATGATCTCGAAGTCGTCGTGGCTGGATTCGAGCAGTCGTTGGATGGTGTGGTCCAGCACGGCCTGTTCATGGCGTGCTGGCAGCAGCAGTGAGAACGAGACATGTTCGTCGCCGTCCGGTCTGCTGAACCGGGTGGAGGCGAGCACTTCGGGCGTGCGCCACGCGTGCATCTGCCACCACAGGGTGAAAGCGGCCATCCAGAACAGGGCAAGCGAAACGACAGCTATGAGGACAGACGTCAGCAAATTAGATCCCCCCGGACCAATACCCCCTGGCGCGACGGGGATCACTCCCGCCGCGTCACTGCGAGGAGACTAGGGGGAAACTGTGAACCCGGGGAGCCCTTCCGATAAAAACCGTGTTTCCGTTCGAGGGAACATGTAGTCGGAAGTGTCCGCACACAGTCCCGTATCCCGCCAGTTGTTCGATCTTGTCCCGGTCTCCGACCAGCGACTTTCAGCCGGTCGAGGCCACCCCGAGAGCCGTCCGCAACCGATCGGCATCGGTCGTGGGAGCGTCACATGTGAAGTTACGGCAGACATACGCGGTCGGTTCACCGCCGACGAGCGGACGGTCGGCCAGCAACGGCAGCTCATCACTGTCCGTGGTCCCGACGGCGACCACGGCACCCGGCGCGGTCCCCAGCAAGGCCGCCCGGTGCAGTTCCCGCATCCCCGGATGCCCCTGCGGTCCGACCACCGCCACCTCGCGCGGCCCGTCGAGCAGCGCCTCGGCGGTCGCGAGCCCCCACCCGATGAACCTCGGCGCACGCGGGCCCAGCGCCTTCACCACGCCCAACGCCCGCTCGGCAGCGGTCCGATGAGGCTCGGAGCCGGTGTGCGCCGCATAGCTCAGCAGCGCTCCCGCCGCCGCGCTCCACCCCGACGGCGTGGCGTTGTCGGTCGGATCCTGCGGCCGCCGGATCAGCTTCTCCGCGTCGACGGCCGTGTCGTACAGCGCCCCCGACCCCTCATCGACGAACCGGGCGAGCACATGGTCGAGCAGGAACCCCGCGAACTCCAGCCACACCCCCTCCCCCGTGACCGACGCCAGCGCCAGGAACCCCTCCGCGACATCCGCGTAGTCCTCCAGCACCCCCGCGTTGGCCCCCACCTGCCCGTCCCTGCTGGTCCGCGCGATCCGCGCCTTCTCGTCCAGGTGCAGTCGTACGAGGAGGTCCGCGGCGGCGATCGCGGCGTCCACCAGGTCGGGGCGGTCGAAATAGGCGCCGGTCTCGGCGAGCGCGGCGACGGCGAGCCCGTTCCAGGCGGCGACCACCTTGTCGTCACGGCCCGGGGCGGGGCGGCGCGACCGCGCCCCATGCAGCCGGTCCCGGATCGACTCGATCCTCTCGGCGTCGAACACGCCCTCATGCTGCGGGAGTTGCAGCACGGACGCACCCTCCTCGAAGGTCCCCTCCTCCGTGACCCCGAAGTACTGCGCGGCGAGCCGCGCGTCCTCCTCGCCGAGGACCTCGGTCAGCTGCTCCGGCGTCCAGACGTAGTAGGCGCCTTCGACGTGCTTCCCGGAACCGGTGCCGTCATCGCTGTCGGCGTCCAGGGCGGAAGCAAATCCGCCCTCGTTCGTCCGGAGTTCACGGACCATGAAGTCGGCCGTCTCCAGGGCCACGCGCCGGGCGAGTTCGGAGCCGGTGGCCCGCCACAGGTGGGCGTAGACCCGGCAGAGCAGGGCGTTGTCGTACAGCATCTTCTCGAAGTGGGGTACCACCCACTCGCGGTCGACGGAGTAGCGGGCGAAGCCGCCGCCGAGCTGGTCGTAGATGCCGCCGCGGGCCATTCGCTCGCAGGTGTCCTGGGCCATCTGCAGCGCGCCCTCGGAGCCGGTCCGCGCCGCGTGCCGCAGCAGGAACTCGATCACCATCGACGGCGGGAACTTCGGCGCCCTGCCGAATCCGCCGCGCGCCGCGTCGTACTCCCGGGTGAGCCCCAGCAGCGCCTGCGCCAGCTCGTCCTCCCCGGGCGCGTCGACCGCCGCGAACTTCAGCTCCCGCCCGGCCAGATCCCGCACGATCTTCCCGGCGACCTCGGCGACCTCGTCCCGCCGGTCGGTCCAGGCGGCCCGCACGCCCTCCAGCACCTGCCGGAAGGACGGCATCCCGTGCCGGGGCGCCGGCGGGAAGTACGTCCCGAAGTAGAACGGCTCCCCTTCCGGCGTCAGGAACACGGTCATGGGCCAGCCGCCCTGCCCGGTCGCCGCCTGCACGGCCTCCATGTACACCGCGTCGACGTCCGGCCGCTCCTCCCGGTCGACCTTGACGCTGACGAAGTGCGTGTTCAGGTACTCGGCGGTCTCCCGGTCCTCGAACGACTCGTGCGCCATCACATGACACCAGTGGCAACTCGAGTAACCGACGCTGAGCAGCACCGGCACCCCCCGCCGCCGCGCCTCCTCGAACACCTCCGTCGACCAGGGCCACCAGTCGACCGGGTTGTCGGCGTGCTGGAGGAGATAGGGGGAGGTCTCGTGGGCCAGTCGATTCGCCATGGACACCATCATTCCCCAGTACCCGGGAATCACAGTTCAGCACGGGGCGCGCGCCCCGTCAGGGGCGCGGGGAACTGCGCGGGCAACCACGACGGACCCGCGGTCGGCGAACAACCCAACCACCCACGGCGAACCCCGCACCTCACCCCCAGCCTACGATCACGCCCTCTCGCCTAGTCGCGCCCATCGCCCCACACTGGCCGGAGGCAACCGTTTCGGCGATAGGGGGACGTGGGATGCGGGACAGCCACCGGGGGGAGGCCGAAGGGCTGTTGGTCCGGGCGGTCGAGGAGGAGGTCCGCAGGTCGGGCGGCCGTACGGACGGGGTGGTCCTGCTCGGCCGCGCCCGCGTCGCGCTGGACACGATGGCGCGGAACGCGGCCGAGGAGTACGAGGCGTACACCCGCGCACTGGACGAGTCGGAGGTCGGCCGCCTCACCTTCGGCCAGCGCTACGCGAAGGAGGGCTCCGGAACTCCCCTGCTGGTCGCGGCCGTTGCCGCAGGCACGGCGGTCGTGGCCGACCTCTCCTTCGGCGTCGACGCCGGCACCGCCGTCAGCACCGGTCTGATCGTCGGCATCGCGAGCGCCGTGGCCACGGTCCTGAAGGTGACCGCCTCCCACGTGCCCGCGGCCCACCACCGCGCGGGCGCCCTGGGCCAGCCCGGCGGCCCCGAGCAGCTTCGGCTGCAGTGGCTGACGGCGCTGGAGGTGCGCGGGATACGCCCGTTCCTGGACCAGCAGCGTGTACTCGCCGCGGCCACGCCGAAGAAGAAGGCGCCCCAGCTGCGCGGTGCCGACAAGAGCGCGGCGGCGCGGCGGCGCAACGTTCTTGAACAGTCGTTCGCCCAACTCCCGGAGGCGGACGACCGGTTCGCGGGCCGGCGCACGGAGATGGGGAGGATCCGCCAGTGGGTACAGGCGGCCCGCGCCGAGACCGAGACCCGGCCGACGGTCGTCGTGCTGCACGGCGCGCCCGGCTCCGGCCGTACCGCCCTCGCCGTCCGCGCGACCCACGAACTGCGGGACTACTTCCGCGGCGCCTGTGTGGTCGATCTGCGCGCCGACAGCCCGGAGGAGACCCCGCTCTCCACCCGGGACGCGCTGATGCATCTGCTGAATCGTCTCGGCGCCCCCCGCGACCAGCTCCTCTTCCGTGAGCGCACCTCCCAGGACCAGCAGGTCAGACGGCTCAGCGAGCTGTACCACCAGCACCTGACGGCCCTGCCCGTGACGATCGTCCTGGACGACGCCTCCGACCCCGAGCAGGTCCGCGTCCTCGTCCCCGAACGCTCCGACAGCCTCGTCCTGGTCACCGCCCGCACCCCGCTCGCCCTGCCGGCGGACCTGCCCGCCTGGGTCCATCAGCTCCCGGTCGAGGCGCTCGACGGGGAGGGCGCGATGGAACTCCTGGAAACGGCGGCCCAGAGCGCCGAGGTCCTGTCCTCGGGTCCCCCGGCACAGGCTTACGGCAGCTCGGGCTCGGCAGAAGCCGTGGAAGTGACCGACCCGAACTCGTACAACGCCGAACCCGTCGCCCGGATCCGGGAGTTGTGCGGCGGCCTGCCCCTCGCCCTGCGCATCGCCGGCTCCTCCCTCGGCCCGCGTGAGCCCCGCCAACTGGCCACCGACCTGGGCGCGTACGGTCCGGTCGAGCCGGTCGAGCGCGCCCTGTGGCTGCGCTACACCGACTTCGGGGAGTCCTCGCGCCAGCTGTTCCGCCGGCTCGCGCTGGCCGGCCGCGC
>NZ_LRTR01000187.1 GCF_001550375.1 Streptomyces europaeiscabiei
CGCGCCTCCCTCGGCGCGGCGGCGGCCGCCTCGCTCCTCGCCACCGACGAGACGGAGGCGACCCGCCACCTCACCGCGCTCGCCCGCGCGGGCCTCATCGACCACGTCCACGGCAACCGCTACCGCCTGCACGACCTGGTCCGCGCCTTCGCCCACGCCCGCCTTCTCGACGAGGAGGAGCCGAGCGAGCGTACGGCCGCGCAGGAACGCCTGATCGTCACCTACGCCGACCTCGCCGACTCCGTCCTGCGCCTGGTCGACGGCAACATGTCGACCCGCTCGGACCGCTTCGGCCAGCACGGCTTCGTCTCCCTGGACGAGGCGCTGCGCTGGCTGGACGACGAGACGAGCTTCATCACCTCCACGCTGCGGCACGCGGAGGGCGTGAACCAGGCGGCGGTCCTCAGCCTCCTCGGCGCCCTGTGCGACTACTGCCTGCTGCGCGGCGACCTCTATCGCCTCGGTGAGCTGAGCGAGCTGGCCCAGTCGGTGGACCAGGGCCTGCTGACCCGCTCGGTGCAGTGGCGTACGGGTATCGCGGCCCGTCAGCTGGGTGAGCTGGACAAGGCCCGTACGACGCTCGCCTCGGTCGTCGACCTCTACATGGAGACCAACCACGACGCGGGCGCCGCCCGTGCCCTGTGCTCCCTGGGCATCACCCTTCACCACCAGGGCAACCTGACCGAGGCGGCGGCGAAGCTCCTGGAGGCCCTGCAGATGCAGTCGCCCCCCCAACTGGCGGCGGACCGCGCGTGGACGATGCACGCCCTGGCGGCCGTGGAACGCGACCGCTCCCATCTGGCCGACTCCCTGGACCTGTTGACCCGTGCGCTGGTCATCCACCGCCAGCAGGAGTCCCTGCACGGCGAGGGCTGGGCGTACTTCCAACTCGGTCAACTGCTGCTGCGCATGGGCGAGGTGCCGCGCGCGGAGAGCGAACTGCGCACCGCCCTGGACCTCTTCGGCCGCACCCGCGACACCCGCGGCCAGGCCTGGACGATGACCCAGCTCGCCCGCGCCCGCCTGGTCGCCGGCGACCAC
>NZ_LRTR01000188.1 GCF_001550375.1 Streptomyces europaeiscabiei
CGGGTGCGCGGGATCGGTCGGCGCGGGCGGCCGGTCGGCGAGTCTGACCACGGGGTCCTCGCCACCCTCCCCCTCACGCCCCGCGACGACCGGCTCGACGGAACCCGCGGCCTTGGCCCGGTACTGCGCCGCGTCGGCCAGCCGGAAGAGCCGCCGGGCCGAGCGCAACGGCCCGATCGGATCCCCGGTGGACGCGACGCCACAGGCAACCCCGTCACCCGGCTCCAGCTCCCTCGCCCGCACACAGAGGTCACCGGCGACCCGTACCACCTCGTCCGCCGACGGCCCCACCGCGAGCAGACAGAACTCGTCCCCGCCGAGCCGCGCGACCAGCACCCAGGGCAGCTCGGCCGCGCAGCGCGACAGCACCGAGCCGAACCTCTCCAGCAGCTGATCGCCCATCGCGTGCCCGTAGGAGTCGTTGACCTTCTTCAGGCCATTGAGGTCGCAGACGACCAGGCTGATCACCGTGCCGTCGCGCCGGTGCGCCTCCATCGCCTCGTCGAGCCGGCGGTCGACCGCGCGCCGGTTGCCCAGCCCGGTGAGGGGGTCGGTGAAGGCGAGCCGCCGGGCCTCCTCCAGCCGCTCGGACTGCGCGAGTCCGGCCGCCACGACCGAGGCGAGCACGGTGGCGAAGGCGGCGTCGTCGCGGTGGAAGACGGGCTCCCCGGCGGGCCGGGCCACATACAGTTCGCCCCACGCCCGGCCGTTCAGCACGACGGGCGCCACCACGCAGCAGCCACGGCCGCGTCGGCGCAGCGCGGCGACCCGCTGATGGCAGTAGCCGCCGGGCCGCCGCCCGGCGACCGGCCCGGCGGCCGTCTCCACCCAGGCGTTGGGCTCACCGCCCTCCAGCCAACGCTCGTGCAGGAACTCCGCGATCTCCGGGAACTCGTGCACCGGGTAGGTCTCGTCCTCGGGGAACTCGTCCTCGTCCGCCGCCCGGTTCCCCACGTTCACGAGCACCCGCAGCAGCCCACGTTCCCGCTCCCACACGGACAGCGCGGCGAAGCTGCCCGACAGGGCCCGACACGACCCGTCCGCGGCCGCCCACCATGTCTCCCGCGACGTACGCGCCCCAGCCATCCCACGCGCCAACGCCACCACGGCCCTCAGCCGCCTGTCCTCTCCCATTACCCCAGGCTAGGGAGCTTTGCGGTGGTTTGAGACGTTGGTGGGGCGAACAGGGGTACGGGTCATCGGCGCCGGCCCCTGGGTGGACGGGCGGCGCCGACGGCAAGCACGGGCACCGGTGGCAGGCACCGGGACACGAGGGACTGTCGGCGGGCGTCGGACGTCGGACGTCGGACGTCGGACGTCGGACGTCGGGCGTCGGACGTCGGACGTCGGGCGTCGGGCGTCGGGCGTCGGGCGTCGGACGTCGGGCGTCGGGCGTCGGGCGTCGGGCGCACCAGTACCGGTGGCACTGAGAGGGATCCGGGCTTCCATGGCGTCGGCACGGGCGCAGGCCGCCAGTGACACCGACACGACAGGGGTACGGGCTGTCGGCGGCGCCCTCAGGGATACGGGTCGGGGCCGCTGCCGACGAGCGCTACGCCCGTCACCCGGCCCGCCGGGCTCCGGGGCCAACAGCCACCCTCCCCCGCCCCTCGGGCTGCGGGCGGGGCACCGCGTCGCCCGCAGCCCGATCAAGCACCGCACAGGGCCAGGAGTCACCTCCCACCATCGAGCGCGGCGCTGGCGCCCCTCCGCCACCCCGGACCTGGCCGCCACCCCCGACCTGGCTGGGCTCCGCATGAGGGCCGGGGAGCGGCCCGTCCCACCCCTGCCGCTCGGGGACCACGGGCTGGCCCGCGGGTCACTCCCCCGGCCAGTCCGGCTTCCTCTTCTCGTTGAAGGCGGCCACACCCTCCGCCCGGTCCCCCGAGAACGCCACGGAACGCCATGCCGCGTCCTCGACCTCCAGCCCGGCCCGCAGGTCGAGCCCCTGCCCGAGCCGCAGCGCACGCTTGGCGGCGCGCAGCCCGACGGGCGAGTTCGCGGCGATCCGCGCGGCCAGCGCCAAGGCCTCCTCCCGATCGCGTCCCTCCTCCACCAACTGGTCGACGAGCCCCAGCTCCCGCGCCTCCTCGGCCTGCAGCCGCCGCGCCGTGAAGATCAGCTCGGCGGCCCGCGCGGCCCCCACCCGACGCGGCAGCAACTGCGTGCCCCCGCCGCCCGGGATCACCCCCACCGACACCTCGGGCAGCCCCACCACCGCCGTACGGTCGGCCACGATCAGGTCGCAGGACAGGGCGAGTTCGAAGCCGCCGCCCAGCGCGAAGCCGTGCACGGCGGCGATCGTGGGCATCGGCAGCTCCAGTACGCCGGTGTACGCCGCCCGCGCGACGGGCCGCTGCCGCACCAGATCGGCGTCACTGAACGAGTTCCGCTCCTTCAGATCCGCCCCCACGCAGAACGCCCGCTCATGCGTCGAGGTCACCACGGCCACACGCACGTCCCGGTCGGCGGCCAGAGCCCCGCACGCCGCCGCGACGGAACGGGCCATGTCGGTCGACACGGCGTTCATGGCCTTGGGCCGATCGAGCGCGAGCTCGGCGACAAACCCATGCCGCCGCACGACGACGAACTCCCCGAACCGCCGCTCCCCCTCCGTCCCTACCGCCCGCTCCACTGCCGCACCGTCGCCCATGAAACCCTCCCGGTTAACGCGGGTTAACTCCTGCCGCCCCGATCATCGCAGCCACTCCGAGCCGACGAAACCCCGGCCAGGACCCAGTCGGCCCGGCTCGGCAAGAACGCTCGGCGGCAGCGTCACCCGCGCGCCCGGCGCCCACCCCAACGAGAGCCACGGCACCGTGGTCCATTGACGAACCCCGGCGACCTTTTCCACGTACGAGTGACATCCGGGCCTTCTCCGGCCACACCGCCCACCCCGGCGCATAACCTGCGCTCCGCCACAGGCGCACGGGGACACGGGCGCGCAGGGGAGGGACGAACCATGACGACGAACACGGCCACCAGGCCGACGCCGACCACACCACGAGCGCCACGAGCGCCACGGGAGCCACGGGAGCCACGGGAGCCAGCGGAGCCGGCTGAGCCGAAGGAGCCACCAACGGCCACTACGACGCGCACGGCACCGACGACCTACGCACCGGCGACCTACGCACCGGCGGGTGCACCGACGGCGTCGGGGCCGATGGCGTCGTCCGCGCCACGGGGGCCGTCGGGAACACCGGCGAGGACCGAGGCAGCAGCGCCTTCCCGGGCGCCGGGCTCACCGAGGCCATCGTCGTCGAGGTCTGCGATGCCCGCCGGGTCCGCGGGGTCTGCGATGCCGTCGGCCCTCTGGAAGCCGTCGGCCACCTCGGTGCAGCCGACGATGCCGTTCTCTCCCCTCGTCTCCGGGCCCTCGGCGGACCCCTCGGACCAGGCCGGCGGGGACCCCGGCCGGCCCGCGCCCCGGCCGCGAGGTCGGC
>NZ_LRTR01000189.1 GCF_001550375.1 Streptomyces europaeiscabiei
AGCGCGGCGGACGAGGTCACGGACGAGGCGACCGACGCCGGTGCGACCGTGGGAGGCGAGCCCTCGCCCGACGCGGGGACCCCGACCGCCGACACCCCCATGGGCGGCGAAAACCCCGCATCGACACGGCCGCCGTCACCGGGAGCGACCGCCCCCACGCCGGCCCCTTCCACCGTCCCGCCCGCCCCGGACATCGGTGTCGAGATCCCCTCCGACCCCGGCGCCTACGACCTGTCCAGGACCCCGCCCGCCCCGGACACGCCCCCGGCGGCCCGCACCCCGGATGCACCCCGCCCCACTGCACCGACGCCCACCCGGCCACCAGCGGCAGCCCCCCAGCAGCCGGCCGCCCCCGACTCCGAGGACTCATCGACCACGCCTGGCGACACGGCAACCCCCACGAAGCCCGCGAAGCCGGGCCTGTGCGTCCCGATCGTCGGCCTCTGCGTCAACGACGCCCTGGGCAGGTGACAGGGCACCCCCTGACCGGGGTCCGGCGGCCGTGGGCCTCGGCGGCCGGGCCCGACAGCGTCAGGAAGCTCACCGGCAGCCGCCCGGCTACGACAGCGGCAAAGTCCCGCCGACACCAGGACCCGCGGCGACGGTGGCAGCCAGGCACCGGGCACAGGCACGGCTCCGAAGCAGCGGCACGGCTCGGCTCGGCGACCCGGACCAGCCACCTGAGGCGCCCGCCCTCACGCCTTGCCCGGCCTCCGCGTGAGCAGCCATGGCTGGACCACGCCCAGGCCACGCACCGGGCGTTGCCACATGGGCTGGAGGGCGAAGCGGTAGGTCGGGGGTTCCTCACCCTCCTTCTCCGCGGCGGCCGCGGCTTCGGCGGCCTCGGCCTCGGAGGCGGGGGCCTCGCCCGTGCGGGTCAGCTCCTCGGCGAAGGCGCCGTCGACGAGGACCGCGTCCTTCGGCGCTATCGAGGTGAGCCGGCTCGCGAGGTTCACGGTCGACCCGAAGACGTCGCCCATCCGGGTCGTCACCGTGCCGAAGGCCATGCCGACGCGCAGCTCGGGCATGGTCTCGTCGTTGGCCATGGTCTCGATGAGGCGCAGCGCGATCTCGGCGGCGACGCCCGCGTCGTCCGTGGCGTACAGGACCTCGTCGCCCAGGGTCTTGATGAGCCGCCCGCCGTTCGCCGCCACGAGGTCGGCCGCCGTGGTCTCGAAGGCCTCGACCAGTTCGCCGAGCTCCTCCTCCTCCATACGCCGGGTGAGACGCGTGAACCCGACGAGGTCGGCGAAGCAGACCGCGAGCCGCCGGTCGACCATCTCCTCGTCGTCCGCGGCCTGCACGACCCGCCCGGTGGCGGCGGCGAGCTGACGCCGCCAGACGTAGACGAGGAACTCCTCCAGCTCCGGCAGCAACAGCTCGATCAGCGGATACGTCACCTCGGTCCGGGTCATCCCCGGCTCCGGCGGCTCGGTCAGGCCCTCCAGGAAGGAGTCGATCTGCCACTCGGCGAGCCGCGCCGTGGTCTGCCCGGTCGAACGGGCCACCTGCACCGCCATGGCCTCGCTCAGCAGCCCCGCCTCCACGAGGCCGGCGAGCCGCCGCAGCGCGAGTACGTCCGCCTCGGTCAGGGCCTTGGCCTGGCCGATGTCCGCGAAGCCCATGGCCCGCCAGAAACGGGACGCCAGTTCCATGGAAACGCCCGCGCTGCGCGCCGCCTGAAAGGGGGTGTACCGGCGCTCGGCCCCGAGGATCAGCCCTTCGAGCCGCAGGGCCAGCGGGTCCTCCTCATCGGCGTCCTCGCCGTGGGGCTCTCCCCGCTCGAGCGAAGCCGAGAGGGGGGGCGGCTCCACGCGGTCATCCGCGTCCGTGCCGGAGCCCGTGTCCTCGACGCTCACTCCTGCTGCCCTTCCGATCTCCCGCGGTCACGTACTCGACCGGCCTCAACTCTACGGCAGGTGTGCGCCAGCTCACTCCGTCAGGTGGGCCGAAGGGTGCGTACCCCTTCCGGTGCACGGCACCCGGCGTGCGCCGGAGCGCGCAACCCACTCCCGCCCGGACCGGCCCCCGGGTGCCCAAGCCCCACCGTCGCCACACGTCACACGGCCCGCAGATGCACGATGTCCCCCGCCCCCACCGGCTCCTGCACGCCGTCCGCCGTGGCGAGAACCAGCCGCCCGTCCCCGTCCACCGCCACGGCCTCCCCCACGACCGACCGGTCCCCGGGCAGTTCGGCGCGCACCTTCCGCCCCAAGGTCGCGCACCCGGCGGCGTAGGTCTCCTGGAGACCGCTCACCGAAGGGTCGCCCCCGGCGGCACGCCACCGCCCGTACCAGTCCTCCAGCGCCCGCAGCACGGCCCGCAGCAGCGGATCACGGTCCGTGGTCACGGCTCCGGCGAGCGCCAGGGACCCGGCGGTGGGCACCGGCAGCTCGTCCTCCCGCAGGCTGACGTTGATGCCGATGCCCATGACCACCCCCTCCGCGCCCGCCCGCTCCGCGAGGATGCCGCCGGCCTTGCGCTCCTGCCCACCCACAGTCACCAGCAGGTCGTTGGGCCACTTGAGTGCCGTGTCGATTCCGGCGGCCCGGGACAGCCCGGTCGCCACGGCGACGCCGGTGAGGAGCGGCAGCCAGCCCCAGCGCTCGACGGGCACCTCGCCCGGCTTGAGGAGGACGGAGAAGAACAGGCCGGAGCGCGCGGGCGCGGTCCACGTGCGATCCAGGCGACCGCGGCCCGCCTTCTGCTCCTCGGCGACGAGCACCGCGCCCTCGGGAAGCAGGTCGGCGCGCCCCGCGAGGCCGGTGTTGGTGGAGTCGATGACCGGCAGCACGTCCAGGGAACTCCACAGCCCGCCCTCCCGGATCAGCGCCCGGCGCAGGGAGGCGGAGTTGAGGGGCGGCCGGTCCAGGTCGGACCACCGGCTGCCGGGCTTGTCGTCAGCGTCGTCTGAGGCATCTCGCGGCGTCATGCAACCCACCCTAGGTGTGGTAAACGCCGCACTGCCGAACGGTAGGCACAGCACTACGCTACGGATGAGTAACCCCACACACTTCTGAGCACGTACCCAGCACCACCCAGCACCACCCAGCGCGTACCGAGCACGTACCGAGCAGCAAGTACTGATCCCTCACGTCCCCATGAGCAGGCAGGGAGCCACATCCCGATGTCCGAGCCGGAACAGATCGACATTCACACGACCGCGGGGAAGCTCGCGGACCTGCAGCGCCGTATCGACGAGGCGACGCACGCCGGCTCCGAGCGCGCGGTGGAGAAGCAGCACGCCAAGGGCAAGTTGACGGCCCGTGAGCGCATCGATCTGCTCCTCGACGAGGACTCCTTCGTGGAGTTCGACGAGTTCGCCCGCCACCGCTCCACCGACTTCGGCATGGAGAACAACCGCCCCTACGGCGACGGTGTCGTGACCGGCTACGGAACGGTCGACGGCCGTCCGGTCGCCGTCTTCTCCCAGGACTTCACGGTCCTCGGCGGCTCGCTCGGCGAGGTCTTCGGCCAGAAGATCATGAAGGCGATGGACTTCGCCCTCAAGACCGGCTGTCCCGTCATCGGCATCAACGACTCCGGCGGCGCCCGCATCCAGGAGGGCGTCATGGCCCTCGGCATGTACGGCGAGATCTTCCGCCGCAACACCCACGCCTCCGGCGTCATCCCGCAGATCTCCCTCGTGGTCGGCCCGTGCGCGGGCGGCGCGGTGTACTCCCCCGCGATCACCGACTTCACGGTCATGGTCGACCAGACCTCGCACATGTTCATCACCGGCCCGGACGTCATCAAGACGGTCACCGGCGAGGACGTCGGCTTCGAGGAGCTGGGCGGCGCCCGCACCCACAACGCCACCTCCGGCGTGGCCCATCACATGGCGGGCGACGAGAAGGACGCGATCGAGTACGTCAAGCAGCTCCTGTCCTACCTCCCGTCGAACAACCTCAGCGAACCCCCGGCGTTCCCGGAACAGGCGGACCTCACCCTCACCGACGAGGACCACGAGCTGGACACGCTGGTCCCGGACAGCGCGAACCAGCCGTACGACATGCACACGGTCATCGAACACGTCCTGGACGACGCCGAGTTCTTCGAGACCCAGGCCCTGTTCGCGCCGAACATCCTCACCGGCTTCGGCCGCGTCGAGGGCCACCCGGTCGGCATCGTCGCCAACCAGCCCATGCAGTTCGCGGGCTGCCTGGACATCGACGCCTCCGAGAAGGCGGCCCGCTTCGTCCGCACGTGCGACGCGTTCAACGTCCCGGTCCTGACCTTCGTCGACGTCCCCGGCTTCCTTCCCGGCGTCGGCCAGGAGCACGAGGGCATCATCCGCCGAGGCGCCAAGCTGATCTACGCCTACGCGGAAGCCACCGTCCCCCTCATCACGGTCATCACCCGCAAGGCCTTCGGCGGCGCCTACGACGTCATGGGCTCCAAGCACCTCGGCGCCGACCTCAACCTCGCCTGGCCCACCGCCCAGATCGCCGTCATGGGCGCCCAGGGCGCGGTCAACATCCTCCACCGCCGCACCATCGCCGCCGCCCCCGACGACGAACGCGAGGCAGTCCGCGCCCGCCTCATCCAGGAGTACGAGGACACCCTCCTCAACCCCTACACGGCGGCCGAACGCGGCTACGTCGACGCGGTGATCATGCCGTCCGAAACCCGCCGCCACCTCGTCCGCGGTCTGCGTCAACTGCGCACCAAGCGGGAATCCCTCCCCCCGAAGAAGCACGGAAACATCCCCCTCTAGCCCTGCTGGGAGCCGACATGACCATCAAGGTCGTACGGGGCAATCCGACCCCGGAGGAGCTGGCCGCCGCACTGGCGGTGGTCCGGGCCCGCGCCGCGGCGGCAGCCACCGAGCCGCCCG
>NZ_LRTR01000019.1 GCF_001550375.1 Streptomyces europaeiscabiei
GCAGCCCCGCCCGCCGGTAGGCGAGCCGTACCCCCGCCTCGGTCCGGGCGCGGTCGCCCGTCCCGGTGGCCGCCGCCACCGCCCGCCAACTCGTCTCTTCCGTCACGCCGTTCCTCCTGTGTCCCGATGCCTGTCACCTGCGGGCCGCCGCACACCACGGCCGCCGTCCCCCTCACTGGTTCAGTCGGCCACGATCCGCACCGACCCCGGCACGTACTCGCGCTGGCGTACGACCCGGTACCAGCCCTTGGGCAGGGAGATGACCGCGTGCTCCTCGTGGACGACGCGGGCGCCCTCCGGCACGTGCAGCAGCATCGGCCCGAACGCGCTCGCCTCGCGGATGAGACGGCCGGGGCCGACCACGGCGTGGGCGTGACCGGTGACCTCGCCGAGGGCGAGGACGAGCCGGCCGCGCCCGTCGCGGGGTTCCGAGGCCGCGTCGAGCGCACTGTCGGGCACGGCGCTCTCCGCCAGCGGCGCGATGAGGACGTCTCCTTGCCGGTACATGGGTCTCCCTCCCGTCGGGCACTCGCTGTGCCACGAGAAAAACCGTAGAGGCAGCCACTGACAAGCGGCCCGCGCACGACAGTTCGCCGGGTCGGGCACGACTGTTCGTCCACAGGACAGGGGTCCGCCGCACACGATGTCAGTCGGACTTGGTAGAACTCCTCTACCCGGCGGCACCGTGTGCTCCGGGTGCGCAGCGGGCGCACCGGGTACGGACTCGGCTGCCGCCCATGGACATGGAACGAAGGGGCGGGGCGCACATGACCATCGGGAGCCATCTGGAGGATTTCCACGGCCTGCCGGTCCACCGCTTCCCCAGCCCGGTGAAGGACCCGGAGGACGCGGGGCACCTGCCCGCTCCCGAGTCGGTGGCCTGGAGCATCGCCGTGGACTCGTACGACAGCGAGGAGGCGTGGGAGGAGGCGTTCGCCCGGTTCCTCGCCGCTGTCGACACCGCGAAGGTCCGGGCGCTGGTCGTGGGGGCCTGGAGCGACGCGTACGACAACGGCCCCGAGAAGATCGTCGAAGCCCTGGTCTCGGCGAAGGACCGGCTGCCCGCGCTGCGCGCGCTGTTCCTCGGCGACATCGTGATGGAGGAGTGCGAGATCTCCTGGATCAACCAGGGCGACGTGGGCCCGCTGCTGAACGCCTTCACCGAGCTGGAGGAGTTCGGTGTGCGGGGCGGTCAGGGACTCGGCTTCCCGACGCTGCGGCACGAGCGCCTGCGGTCCCTGACGGTCGAGACCGGCGGCATGCCCGTCGACGCCGTCCGGGGGGTCGCGGGCAGCGACCTGCCGGCCCTCGTCGAGCTGGACCTGTGGCTGGGCACGTCCGAGTACGGCGGCGACTCCGAGGTGGCCGACCTGGCGCCGATCCTCGCGGGCACCCGGCTGCCGGCCCTCAAGCATCTGGCGTTGCGCAACAGCGAGATGCAGGACGACATCTGCGCGGCCCTGGCCTCGGCCCCGGTGGTGGCCCGCCTCGACGTCCTCGACGTGTCGATGGGCGTCCTCACCGACGACGGCGCGACCGCGCTGCTCACGGGCCAGCCGCTCACCCACCTCACCACGCTGGACCTGCACCACAACTACCTCAGCACGGCGATACGCGACCGCCTCCGGGACTCCCTGGAGGCCGCCGGGGTCCAGGTCGACGTCGACGCCGACGACGCCGAGTCGGACGAGGAGGAGGACGGCACGGTCTGGCGGTTCGTCGCGGTGGGCGAGTGAGCGCGTAGAAGCTCGCGAGCGAAAAAAGGGGGATGGTGTGTCCGGTTGGAGTGGTGCGGCGGGGGCGGGGCCCGGCCCGTACAGGTGGGTGGTCGTCGGGAACGGGGAGAACCGGCGGGTCGGGCTGTTCGTCGCGGCGGCCGAGGCCGCCGGTGCCGGCACGCCGCGTGTGGTCGAGTGGCGGGACGTGCTGCGCGAGGGCGGGCACGGGTTCGCCGACGACGAGGTCGTACGGCTGGACTCGCCGGGAGAGAACGCCGAGGTGGACCGGCTGCTGCGGGGCGTCGACGATCCGACACGGGTGGAGGGCTCGGCCACCTGGTACACCCGTTTCCTGGCGGCGGTGGGGTCGCTGCGGGGCGGGCTGCGGCTGGACGATCCGGCGGATCTGCCGGTGCTGTTCGACAAGCGGCTGTGCCACGCCCGGCTCGACGCGGCCGGGGTCCCGGTGCCCCCGTCGCCCACCTCGGGCGACGTGCGGCCCGTACGCGGCTGGGACGACGTGCGGGCGGCGATGCGGGAGCACGGCATGCCACGTGTGTTCGTGAAGCCGGCCCACGGGTCCTCCGCGTCCGGTGTGCTGGCCGTCGAGTCGACGGCCGGCGGGCGGGTCAGGGCCACCACGTCGGTGGAGGTGACCTCCGACGGCCGGCTGCACGCCCCGCTTCGGCTGCACAACTCGCTGCGCGTGCGGCGCTACTCGGACGAGCGGGAGATCGCCGGCATCGTCGACGCCCTCGCGGCCGACGGGCTGCACATCGAGCGCTGGCTTCCGAAGGCGTCCGCGCAGGGCAGATCCGCCGATCTGCGGGTCCTGGTCGTGGCGGGCCGGGCCACGCACGCGGTCGTCCGCACCAGCCGTTTCCCGATGACCAATCTCCATCTCGGCGGGGCCCGGGGCGATCTGACGTCGGTCGTCGACGCGGCGGGCGACCGCTGGCGGCAGGCGCTCGACATCTGCGAGCGGGCCTCCGCCTGCTTCCCGGCCACGCTGTGCGTCGGCGTGGACCTGTTGCCGGCGATCGGCTGGCGGCGGTTCGCCGTGGGCGAGGTCAACGCCTTCGGCGATCTGCTGCCCCGGCTGACCGGCCTGCCGGGCGGCCCGGCGGAGGGCCTGGACACCTACGCGGCGCAGCTCGCGGCGGTGCGCGACGCACTGTCCCCCGCCCCTTCCCACCACCCCCGGGCAAGGAAAGACCATGCACCCTTCTGACACGGCCGGCGCGGCCTGCGCCCCCGACATGAACGAGGTGGTGGGCCGCGACGACCTGCTGCTGCTCACCCTCGACACCCTGCGGTACGACGTGGCCGTGGAGCTGGCGGCGGAGGGCCGGCTGCCGAACCTGGCCGCCCACCTGCCGGGAGGCACCTGGGAGAAGCGGCACGCGCCCGGCAGCTTCACCTACGCCTCCCACCAGGCGATGTTCGCTGGTTTCCTGCCGACCCCGGCGGCGCCGGGACCGCACCCGCGTCTCTTCGCCGGCCGGTTCGCCGGCAGCGAGACGACCGCGGGGCGCACCTTCGTCTTCGACAGCCCCGACCTGGTGTCGGCGCTCGCCGAGCACGGCTATCGCACGGTGTGCGTCGGCGGTGTCGGCTTCTTCAACAAGCAGGGGGCACTCGGCAGCGTCCTGCCTGGCCTGTTCCAGGAGAGCCACTGGGAGCCGGAGTTCTCCGTGGCGTCACCGACGTCCTTCGAGTCCCAGGTGGCCCGCGCCGAGCGGATCGTGGCCGAACTGCCGACGCAGGAGCGGCTGTTCCTGTTCCTCAACGCCTCGGCGCTGCACCAGCCCAACTGGTTCCATCTGCCGGGCGCCACCCGCGAGGCGGGCGACAGCCTGGTCACGCACGCGGCGGCCCTCGTCTACATCGACCGGCACATCGGGCGGCTCTTCGCCGCGATGAGTTCGCGGCGCCGCTGCTTCGCCGTCGTCTGCTCCGACCACGGAACCACGTACGGCGAGGACGGCTACACCGGGCACCGTCTCGGCCACGAGGCCGTGTGGACCGTCCCCTACAGCCACTTCTTCCTGGAGCCGTCCGCATGACCGTGACCGACACCGTGGTCCGCCCCTATCAGCACTACGTGTACGCCTACCCGCACAAGACGGCGTACCGGAAGCTGCCCGGCAGCCCACGGCTCGCGGACCTGTGGGCCGGGGAGTCGCGGCAGGCCCTGTCGCTGTACGCGCACATACCGTTCTGCGAGGTGCGCTGCGGTTTCTGCAATCTCTTCACGCGGATCGGCGCGCCCGACGGGCTGACCGGCCGCTATCTCGACGCCCTCGAACGGCAGGCGATCGCGGTGCGGGAGGCGCTCGGGGACGCGGAGCCGGCGCGGTTCGCGAACGCCGCGTTCGGCGGCGGCACGCCGACCTATCTGGAGGCGGCCGAGCTGGAGCGGCTGTGCGACATCGCCGAGCGGCACATGGGTGCGGACCTGCGGGCGGTCCCGCTGTCGGTCGAGGCCTCCCCCGCCACGGCGACGGCCGACCGGCTGGCCGTGCTGGCGGACCGGGGCACCACGCGGCTGAGCCTCGGTGTGCAGAGCTTCGTGGCTCAGGAGGCGCGTGCGGCCGTACGCCCGCAGCGGCGGTCCGATGTGGAGACGGCGCTGTCCCGGATCCGCGACACGGGTATCCCCATCCTCAACATCGACCTGATCTACGGCATCGACGGGCAGACGGCGGCCAGTTGGCGGGTGTCGCTGGACGCCGCCCTCGCCTGGCTGCCGGAGGAGATCTACCTCTATCCGCTGTACGTCCGGCCGTTGACGGGGCTCGGCCGCCACGCGGACCCCAGGGCCGCGGACCGCGACTGGGACGAGGCCCGGCTGCGGCGCTACCGCGAGGGCCGCGACCATCTGCTCGCGCACGGCTACGAGCAGGTGTCCATGCGGATGTTCCGCCGCACGGACGCGCCGCCGCAGGGCCCGGACGACTACGCCTGCCAGACCGACGGCATGATCGGCCTGGGGTGCGGCGCCCGTTCGTACACGTCGAAGCTGCACTACTCCTTCGACTACGCGGTCGGCATGGGACAGATCCGCACGATCATCGACGACTACACGGCCACCGAGGACTTCGGCCGGGCCGTGCACGGCCGCGAGGTCGACGAGGACGAGGCGCGGCGCCGCCATCTGCTGCAGTCGCTGCTCCAGGCGCGGGGGCTGCCGGTGGCGGAATACGGGCGGCGGTTCGGGTCGGACCCGTACGCGGACTTCCCGCTGGAGCTGGACCTGCTGGCCGGGCGGGGCTGGCTGGCTGACACCGGCACCGGGCTGCTGAAGCTCTCCGCCGAGGGGCTGGCCCACTCGGACGCCATCGGGCCCGGCTTCTTCTCCCCCGCCGTACGGGCGGCGATGGCCGAGTACGAGCTGAAGTGACGGCACCCATGGACCTGACGATCCTCTACCGCGGCCCCCTCGCCTCCTGCGACTACGACTGCCCCTACTGCCCGTTCGCCAAGCGCCGCGACTCGACGGCGCAGCTGCGGGCCGACCGCGCTGCCCTGGACCGTTTCACCACCTGGGCACGGGAACAGACCGGCGACCGGCTGTCGGTGCTGTTCACGCCGTGGGGCGAGGGGCTGGTGCGCTCCTGGTACCGGAAGGCCCTGGTCGACCTCTCCCACGAACCGCACATCGACCGGGTGGCGATCCAGACGAACCTCAGCTGCCGCACGGAGTGGCTGGCGCAGGCCGACCCGGACACCGTGGCCCTGTGGTGCACCTACCACCCCGGGCAGACCCCGTACGAGCGGTTCCTCGACAAGACCCGTCGGCTGGCCGGGGCGGGGATCCGCTTCAGCGTGGGGATCGTCGGTCTTCCCGAGCATCTGGAGCACGCCCGCCGACTGCGCGGGGAACTACCGGAGCAGGTGTATCTGTGGGTGAACGCCGCCGAGGGGCACACCTACACCGACGAGGAGGCCGCGGTGTGGAGCGAGCTGGACCCCCTCTTCCCCTTCAGCCGCCACCCGCACCGCTCGGCGGGCCGCGCCTGCCGTACCGGCTCGACGGTCATCTCGGTGGACGGCGAAGGAACCGTGCGGCGCTGCCACTTCGTCAAGGCCGAACTGGGCAACCTCTACGACGGTTCCTTCCGCACGGCACTCGCGCCCCGCCCGTGCCCCCTGTCCGTCTGCGACTGCCACATCGGGTACGTCCACCTCGAAACGCTCCCGCTGTACGACGTCTTCGCGGGCGGCGTCCTGGAACGCGTACCGACGGTGGGGGCACGACACGGGCTTCCTCCTCAGCGGGTCGACCTCGGGCGCAGACCGTGAGCATCGACGCGTGCGCGACCTCGACCCCGACCCCGACCCCGACCCCGACCCCGACCCCGACCCCGACCCCGACCTCGACCTCGACCTCGACCAGGAACGGAAACAGGAACAGGAACAGGAAGCGAGTTCGTCCATGACGTCGGCGGTCGACAGCGGTGCGTGGAACCGATCGAGGCCTCCGGCGGGACGGCGCCTGGGGCTGCAGCCGCGGCCGATCTGGGCCCGTGCGCTCACACCCGCCAGCTGTACCGCCGCTCCGGCCGCCCGGCCACCCCGTAGCGCAGGGAGACGTCCGCACTGCCGGTGCCGTGGAAGTACTCCAGGTAGCGGCGGGCGCTGACACGGGAGATGCCGGTGAGGGAGGCACACTCGGTGGCGGAGAGGGTGCCGTCGGTGCCGCGGAGGGTGCCTTCGATCAGCTCGGCGGTCTCGACGCTCATGCCCTTGGGCAGGGCGCCGGCCGCCGAGGCGGGCGCCGTGGCTCCGGCGAGGACGCGGTCGACGTCGGCCTGGCCCCGTACGACGGTGGTGAGCAGACGGCCGCGCTGGGCGGCGTACCGCTGGAGCCGGGAGCTCAGCTCCTCGAACTCGAAGGGTTTGAGGAGGTAGTCGACGACTCCGTGGCGGACCGCGCCGCGCACGCTGTCGGCCTCCCGGGCGGCACTGATGACCATGACGTCGCAGTCGTGTCCCGCGGTCCGCAGGCGGGGTATGACGTCGAGGCCGAAGCCGTCGGGGAGGTAGAGGTCGAGCAGGACCAGGTCGGGGCGCAGCTCGTCGACGGCCGCGACCGCCTGTTCCCCGGTGCTGGCGACGCCGACGACGCGGAACGGCTCGACGCGTTCGACGAAGGTGCGGTGGACCCGGGCCACCATGAAGTCGTCGTCGACCACGAGCACGTCGACCGTGCCGGGCGGGCTGCTCGTGCCGCTCATGGTGTCGCTCCTTCCGCCACCGCGTCGGCGAGGTGGCTGACGGTCATGCGGGCGGTGAACATGGCACCGTCGGTGGTGTTGGTCACCGAGATCTCACCGCCGTGCCGTTCGCAGACCAGACGGGTGAGGGCGAGTCCGATGCCGCGTTCGCCTTCCCGCGCGGCCTTGGTGGTGAAGCCGTGGGAGAAGACCTCGCGGGCGAGTTCGGGGGCCACGCCGGGGCCCGAGTCACGGACGACTATCTCCACGCTGGAGGCGTCCTGGCGCAGTTCCACCTCGACCCAGGCCTCGCGGCCGTCGGCGCCGCCCCAGGACTCGGGATCGTCCGGCGCGGTCGTGGTGGTGGCGGCCGCGTCCACGGCGTTGTCGACGAGATTGCCGACCACCGTCGCCACGTCGGCGGCGTCCTCGGGGGCGAGCCGGTCGAGTGCGGTGCCGTCCGAGATCCGCAGGGTGACCCGGCGTTCGGCGGCGAGGGACGTCTTCGCCATGAGCAGGGCGGCGACGGTGGTGTCACGGACGCGGCGGCTGAGGGTGACGTCGAGCGAGTGGCGGTGCCGGCTCAGCGCACGGATGTAGTGGACGACCTCGTCCTGCTCGCCGATCTGGATGAGCCCGGAGATGGTGTGCAGCTGGTTGGCGAACTCGTGGGCCTGGGCGCGCAGCAGTTCGGAGGAGCTGCGGAAGGAGCCGATCTCCCGTTCGAGGCGGGCCAGCTCGGTACGGTCCCTCAGGGTGGTGACGGAGCCGAGGTGGCGACCGTCCTTGGTGACGGTCATCCGGTTCATCACCAGGACCCGGCCCCGGCGCACGACGACCTCGTCGCGTGTGTGCGGCCCTTCGTCCTGCGCTCCGGCCAGGACGTCCCGCAGCCGTCCCTCCACGCCGAGGTCGGCGAGGCTCTTGCCGACGCAGTCCTCGGGCAGGTCGAGCAGGCGCCGCCCCATCTCGTTGACGAGGGTGAGCCGGTGCTGGGGGTCCAGGGCGATCACGCCCTCGGCGATGCCGTAGAGCATGGCCTCACGGTGTTCGGCGAGGCCGGCGATCTCCTGGGGCTCCAGGCCGAGGGTCTGCCGTTTGACGCGCCGGGCGAGCAGCCAGGAGCCGGCGAGGCCGAGGCCGCTGGCGATGCCGAGGTAGGCGAGGAGGTAGGAGGAGGCACCGCTGAGGCGTTGCCACGCGGTCGGCGAGGCCTCGCCGATCATCACCGTGCCCAGGAGCAGGCCGAGGTTGTCCTTCGTCGTCGCGCCGAGCACGGGCACCTGGGCGACGAGTTCGCGGCTGCCGTCGAAGGTCAGCGGGCCGGACCAGCCGCGGCCCGCGACGGCGCCCCGGCCGGTGGGCATCAGTTCGCCGATCACCGTGGGGTCGGTGGAGCTGACGATCCTGCCGTCGGCATCGGCCACGGTGACGGAGGTGACCCCCGACTGGGTCTGGGTGGAGTTCACCAGGGGTGCGAGCGCCTCGTGCGCGACGGACTGGGCGAGCCGGTCGCGGACCAGGGGATTCGCGGCGAGCTGCTCGGCGAGCGCGGTGACCCGACGGCCCTCGACCCGGTTGAAGGTCGCCGCCGACTGCGTGAGCGAGACCGCGGCGACCGCCACCAGCACCACCACGACGATGGCGAGCTGGAGGACCAGCATCTCGCCTGCGAGGGTATGGCGACGGAACACCACGACGGACTCTTCTCTCGTGCCGACGCCGTCCCGGGCGTCTCGATCTTCTCTCCTGCGGACGCCATGTCGGGCGTCCCGCTCTTCTTCTCCTACGGACGCCGTGTCGGGCGTCCCGCTCTTCTCTCCCGCGGACGCCATGTCGGGCGTCCCGCTCTTGTCTCGTACCGACTCCGCACCCCGACGTCCCCTGGCTCGGGCGCCGCCTTGTGCGGTGGGTCGCACAATCATGGCGCCCGCGTGCGGTCCGGGAAAGAGAGGTGTGCGGGACGTGCTCATAAGGTGACAGGGGCCGTGACCACTACGACCACAACCTCCGTTGCTTCCGCAAGTGCGTCAGGCCCGCCCCACGCGGGCACGATGTGGCCCAGGTCACTGTTGCCCTCGACCCAACCGACAGGTGGTGGCATTCGTGCGGCTGCGCACCCCCCTCGCCCTGCTCGGCGCGGCTGTGCTCGTGCTCGTGGGGCCGCCGCTGCTGACGACCGGCAGCGGCAGCGAGACCGGCACCCAGATCCCGGGCCTGCGCTTCATGGTGCCGAACACGCCCGGCGGCGGCTACGACATCACGGCCCGGACGGCCGCGAAGAACGCCGAGGACGCCGGGCTCACCCACAACATCGAGGTGTTCAACCTGCCCGGCGCCGGCGGCACGGTCGGTCTGAGCCGACTGGTCAGCGAGCACGGCAACGGCAAGCTCGCGATGTCGATGGGCCTCGGCGTCGTGGGCGCCGTCCGCTCCAACGACGCGCCCAAGACCCTCGCCGACACCACGCCGATCGCCCGCCTCACCGAGGAGCAGGACGTCGTGGTGGTCGCCAAGGACTCGCCGTACAAGACGATCGACGAGCTCATCGGGGCGTGGAAGGAGGACCCCGGGAAGCTGCCTGTGGGCGGTGGTTCGGCGCCGGGCGGGCCCGACCATCTGGCGCCGATGCTGATGGCGCAGGCCGCCGGGATCGCGCCGAAGGACGTCAACTACATCCCCTTCGACGGCGGCGGTGAGCTGCTCGCGTCGATCCTCGGCAACAAGGTCGCCTTCGGGGTGTCCGGGGTGGGCGAGTACCTGGACCAGATCAAGGCGGGCGAGCTGCGGCTGCTCGCGGTGACCGGCCCGGAGCGGGTGGCCGGGCTGGACGCGCCGACCCTCCAGGAGGCGGGCTACGACGTGAACTTCACCAACTGGCGCGGCATCGTCGCCCCGCCCGGCCTCACCGAGGCCCAGCGCGACAAGCTCACCCGGCTGATCGAGGAGCTGCACGACTCACCGCAGTGGCGGCAGTCGATGAAACAGAACGGCTGGGACGACGCGTTCCTCACCGGCGACGAGTTCGGCGACTTCCTGGACGCCCAGGACAAGCGCGTGGTGTCGGTGCTGAAGGAGCTGGGACTGTGACGACGGAGACCACCGGCACTCCCCCGGCGCCCGCGGCCGGGCCCCGCTCCTGGCTGCGCGACCACTCCGAACTCGGCGTCTGCGTCCTGCTGCTGGCACTCGGCGTCCTGGTCCTGACCGACGCGCTCACCATGGACGTCGACATCGCGCAGCGGGGCCCCGTCGGCCCGAAGACCGTGCCGATCGCGGTCGGCGCCGGGCTGCTGCTGATAGCCGCCCTGCTCGCCGTCGACGTGCTGCGCGGCGGCCGGGGCCAGGCCGAGAGCGGCGAGGACATCGACCTGTCCGAGCCCGCCGACTGGCGCACGGTGGCGCTGCTCGCCGGCGTGTTCCTCGGCGCGGCCGTCCTGATCGAACCGCTCGGCTTCCCCATAGCGGGCGCCCTGCTGTTCTGGGGCGCGGCCTACGCCCTCGGCAGCCGGCGCCTCGACCGCGATCCGCTCATCGCGGCCGTCATCTCCCTCGTCACGTACGCGGTGTTCAACAACCTGCTCGGGGTGCCGCTGCCGGGCGGCCCGCTGATGGGAGTGCTCTGACATGGACGCCCTCAACTCCCTCCTCGACGGTTTCGGCACGGCCCTGACGCCGATCAACATCCTGTGGGCCGCGATCGGTGTCCTGCTGGGCACAGCGATCGGTGTGCTGCCCGGCATCGGCCCCGCCATGGCGGTGGCGCTGCTGCTGCCGGTGACGTACGGGCTGAACCCGGTCGGCGCGTTCATCATGTTCGCGGGCATCTACTACGGCGCGATGTTCGGCGGTTCCACCACCTCGATCCTCCTCAACACCCCCGGGGAGAGCGCGGCCGTGGTGGCGGCCATGGAGGGCAACCCGATGGCCAGGTCGGGGCGCGGCGCGCAGGCGCTGGCCGCCGCCGCCATCGGGCACTTCGCGGGCGGCATGATCGGCACGATCCTGCTGGTGGCGCTGGCGCCGGCGGTCGCCGAACTGGCCGTGGACATCGGCGCCCCGGACTACTTCGCGATCATGGTGCTGGCGTTCATCGCCGTGACGTCCGTACTGGGCTCGTCCCGGATCCGGGGGCTCGCCTCCCTGCTGATCGGACTCACGATCGGCCTGGTGGGCCTGGACCAGATGACCGGCCAGCAGCGTCTGACCTTCGGTTCCCTGCAGCTCGCCGACGGCGTCGACGTGGTGATCGTCGCGGTCGGTCTCTTCGCCATCGGCGAGGCGCTGTGGGTCGCCGCCCACCTGCGGCGCAGTCCGCCCGAGCCGATCCCGGTGGGCCGGCCGTGGCTCGGCCGCTCCGATGTGGGGCGGAGCTGGAAGTCATGGGTGCGCGGGCCGTTCATCGGCTTCCCGTTCGGCGCGATCCCGGCGGGCGGCGCGGAGATCCCCACCTTCCTGTCGTACGTCACCGAGAAGCGGCTGTCGAAGCACCAGGACGAGTGGGGCAAGGGGGCGATCGAGGGAGTGGCGGGCCCGGAGTCGGCGGCGTCGGCCTCGGCGGCGGGCACCCTCGTCTCCATGCTGACCCTCGGCCTGCCCACCACGGCGGTCGCGGCGGTCATGCTGGCCGCCTTCCAGCAGTACGGCATCCAGCCGGGCCCCCTGCTCTTCGAACGCGAGCCGGACCTGGTGTGGGGCCTGATCGCCTCGCTCTTCGTCGGCATGGTGCTGCTGCTCGCGCTCAACCTGCCGCTGGCCCCGCTGTGGGCGAAGCTGCTGCGGATCCCGCGGCCGTATCTCTACGCGGGGATCCTGTTCTTCGCGGCGGTCGGCGCGTACGCGGTCGGCGGCGAGGTGATCGACCTGGTGATCCTGCTGGTCATCGGCCTGATCGGGTTCGGTATGCGCCGCTACGGTCTGCCGGTGCTGCCCGCCGTCATCGGCGTCATCCTCGGCCCCAACGCCGAGCAGCAGCTGCGGCGTGCCCTGCAGATCAGCGACGGCAGCGTCGGCGGCCTGGTGAACACGCCGTTCTCGGTGACGGTGTACGCGATCATCGCCGTGCTGCTGGCGTGGCCGCTGCTCAAGCGGCTGGTCACCCGCGCCCGCACGCCCGCCGGGACCCGGTGACGACCCGAGCCCGGGTGACGACCCCAGCCGTGGTGAGTCGGGGCGCGGCGAGCCGGGGCGCGCCGCTCAGCCCGCCGCGCCCCGCTCGGCCTCCTCGTGCAGGAAGGCGCTGATCTGCCCGGCGATACCCTCCCGGCCCGTCCCGGCCGCCGGGTCGAGGAGGTCCTCGTCGACGCCGATGCCGCCGGACCACAGATACCGCTCGGCCCACTCCTCGTCGACGCGCAGCTGGACCTGGATGTCGAACTGCGTGAGGTGGGCCTCGGCGGCGGCCGCGTACAGCACGGAGGTGGCGCGGCGCAGGGGGTAGAGGTCGAAGCCCTCGATGAACCGGGAGTTGCGCCAGTCGAGGAAGGCGCTCTCGCCGTCGGGCCCGGTGCGGATGTCGAGCTGGCCGTCCTCCAGATGGAGGCCGACGTGTTCGGCGCCGCGGTTCTCCACCGTCACCCGGAACCGGAAGTACGTCAGGCCCTCGGCGGCGTCGTCGCGTCCACGCGGGGGTTCCGCGCACTCCACTCCGTGGACGCGCACGCGCAGGCCGGCCAGATCGCCGTCGTACTCCTGCCAGTCCCCGATCACGTTGGGCTCGCGCACCGTCCACCTCTCCACATCGGCGGGACACCTCCCGCGTTCGCGCGCACCACAGTGCCACACCCGTATGACGTCCGGGTTCGGGGTATTACCGCCGGTCAGACGTGATCAAGCCGTGTGCAGCGACGATTCCCGGGAGGGCCCCGCGAGGGAGGTCCGGCACGTGCCGCACATCACGTTCACAGCCCACCGTGCGGATGCGCGG
Organism: Streptomyces europaeiscabiei; assembly: GCF_001550375.1. Taxonomy (GTDB): domain Bacteria; phylum Actinomycetota; class Actinomycetes; order Streptomycetales; family Streptomycetaceae; genus Streptomyces; species Streptomyces europaeiscabiei. The sequence goes on from NZ_LRTR01000019.1 coordinate 12,864, forward strand.
CGGCCGACTTGCCGATTCCGTGAGCGGACGTCGGCGCCGTACGCTACGTTCGATCACCGCCGGTTGGCGCACCGCTCGGCGAGGTCGCGTGCAGGGAAGGTTCTGAGCGTCGCATGGGCAACTTCGGTATTGCTCGACCGACGGGCCCGGTCATGGCCGGAGGGCTGGCCGATCCGCTGTTCGAGACGGCGCACCGTCATCCCGCTCTGCCGCAGATGGCCCGCCACGACCCCACCTCCCCGGGCACCTGGACACGGGTGAGCGCGGCCGAGACGCGGGACGAAGTGGTCGAGCTGGCCAAGGGGTTGATCGCTTCCGGGATCCGGCCGGGCAACCGGGTCGCCGTGATGGCGCGGACCCGGTACGAGTGGACGCTGCTCGCCGTCGCGCTGTGGGCCGTGGGCGCCGAGATCGTGCCGGTCTGTCCGACGTCGTCGCGCGACCAGATCGAGTGGATCCTGCGGGACGCGGCCTGTGTGGGCGTGGTCGTCGAGGACGAGCCGGGTGTGATGACGGTCGGCTCGGTGTGCGCCAAGCTCCCGCTGCTGCGGCACGTCTGGCAGTTGGACGCCGAGTCCCTGCCGCAGCTCGTCGAGGCGGGCCGGGAGGTGCCGGACGCGACAGTGGACTCGCTGCGCCGCATCGTCATGCCGGACTCCACCGCGGTGATCGCGTACACGTCCGGCACGACCGGCCGGCCCCGGGGCTGCGCGCTGTCCCACCGCAGCCTGGCGAGCCCCTGTGACGTCCTGCTCGCCGGGTGGGGGCAGACCGCCGCCGCGCCGGGTGAACAGCCCGCGATCCTCGCGTTCCTGCCGTTCTCGCACGTCTACGGCCTGATGATCCAGGCGATGTGTCTGCGCGGCGGGCTGCTCCTCGCGCATGAGCCGGTGTCGACCGAGGAGGCGCTGTCCGCGGCGCTGCGGTCGTTCCGGCCGACCTTCCTCTTCGGTGTTCCCTATCTCTTCGAGAAGATCTACAAGAACTTCCTGCGCAAGGCCCAACAGGCGGGCCGGGGGCCACTGTTCGAGCGCGCGGTGCGCACCGCCCAGGACTACGCCCTCGCCGCCGAAAGGCAGCGGCTGGACACGGGCCCCGGCCCCGCCATGGACCTGAAGCTCCAACACGCGTTCTACGAGAAGACGGTGTACCGCAAGCTGCGCGCGGCCCTCGGCGGCCGGGTGCGCGCCGGCTGTTCCGGCGGCTCCCCCCTCAACCGCGACCTCACGCTCTTCTACGCCGGCATCGGCATCCTCGTCCACGACGGGTACGGCCTCACCGAGACCGCCGGGGGCATCACCGCCCAACCGGCGGGCCGGGAGAAGTTCGGCACCGTGGGCCGTCCGCTGCCGGGGACGGAGATCCGGGTGGCCCGGGACGGGGAGATCCTGGTGAACGGGCCGTCGGTGTTCGAGGGCTACGTCAACGACGAGGCGGGCACCCGGGCCGTGCTCCAGGGCGGCTGGCTGGCCACGGGGGACATCGGGCGGCTGGACAACGAGGGGTACCTCTCGATCACCGGCCGCAAGAAGGAGATCATCATCACCAGCGGGGGCAGGGGTGTGGCCCCGGCACCGCTGGAGGAGCAGCTGCGGATGCATCCGCTGATCCACCAGGCGGTGGTCGTGGGCGACAACCGGCCGTGCGTGGGCGCTCTGATCACTCTGGACCCGGAGTTCCTCGCGCACTGGCGGGGGTCGCTGTCCGCGCCGGGTGAGCTGCTGGGCAGGGAGGCGCGGGAGGAGAACGCGCTGCGGCAGGAAGTGCTGCGGGCGATCGCCGCGGCCAACAGCACGGTGTCGCGCTCGGAGTCGATCCGCGTCTACCACATCCTTCCCGAGCCGTTCGACCTCGCCAACGGCATGCTGACTCCGTCGATGAAGCTGCGCCGGGACGCCATCGTGCGGCGGTACGAGGCCGAGATCGAGGCGATGTACGCGACGTCGGCGCGGGCCGCCCGCCGCACCGCGTCGGAGGAGATCGCCGGCTGGGACGACCAGGACTCCGACAACGTGTTCCGCCGCGCCCGGCGCTGACGACGAAACCCGTCGCTCCCCGCCCCGCCGGTCCACTACGCTGCCCCGGACTTCGAACAATCGAACAGATCGAACTGGGGGACTGTCAGTGGCGGGTATGGGGCCGAGAAAGCTGCTCACCACGGTGGTGGCGCTGGGTGGCGGGCTGTTTCTGTTCGGCGCGGCGGTACTCCGACTGGAGACCCAACTGAACGGTGTGGCTGGACAGTTCGTCGTCTCGCGGTGCGAGGTGTCCGAGTCGCGCGGCGACGACGAGTGGAAGTGCAGCGGGTCCTTCCGGGCCGACGACGACTCCTTCCTCATCCCCGCGGTCGAGGTGGACACCACGTTCGCGACGAAGCCCACCGGGCTGGTGCCCGTCTACGTGGACGACGAGTCGTCGACCACGGCCGTCGAGCGGGACAACGGCGTCTGGCTGTACCCGGGCGCGACCGGGCTGGTGTGCCTGGGCGTGGGCGCGTGGAACGTGCGGTCCGCGCTCCGGCGGCCGAAGGAGGAGCCGACCGCGCCGGTCCCCGCCTGACCGGTCCGGCCCGCTGTCCGACGGACCTGACCACGGGTCGGGCGGTGGTTGACGAAAGGGTCCTGCGGATGCGGAGATGCTCCGGGCGGAAGTGGGAGACCACCGCCCGTCAGCACTCCGCACCACCGTGAGACGAAGGCAGAGGACCAGGACCCATGGCACTGCAGATCAGCGCCACCAATCCGGAACACCCCGCGCTGCTGCTCGAACTGCCGTGGCACGTGCCGCTGGAGGAGTGGCCCGAGCACCATCTGGTGCCGCTCCCCCGCGGTATCTCCCGACACGTGGTGCGCTACGCCCGCGCCGGTGACGAGGTCGTCGCCGTCAAGGAACTCGCCGAGCGGCCCGCCCTGCGCGAGTACGAGCTGCTGCGTGACCTGGACCGGCTCGGCATCCCCGCCGTGGACGCCCTCGGCGTGGTCACCGGCCGCACCGACGACGCGGGTGAGCCGCTGGAGTCCGTGCTGATCACCCGGCACCTGGGCGGCTCGATGCCGTACCGCTCGATGTTCGAGACGACCATGCGTCCGGCCACCATGCACCGTCTGATGGACGCCCTCGCCGTCCTGCTGGTGCGGCTGCACCTCGCCGGGTTCGCCTGGGGCGACTGCTCGCTGTCCAACACACTGTTCCGGCGGGACGCGGGCGCCTACGCCGCGTACCTGGTGGACGCCGAGACGGGCGACCTGCACACGCAACTCAGCTCCGGGCAGCGGGAGTACGACCTCGATCTCGCCCGTGTGAACATCAGCGGCGAGCTGCTGGACCTGGAGGCGTCCGGGGCGCTGCACCCGTCGGTGGACCCGATCGAGTTCGGCAACGAGATCTGCTCCCGCTACCACAAGCTGTGGGAGGAGCTGACGCGCAGGTCGGTGTACCCGGCCGGGAAGTACCACTACATCGAGCGTCGGATCCGCCGGCTCAACGAACTCGGTTTCGACGTCGCCGAGATGCAGATCGAGCACTCCGGCAACGGCGACACGGTGACCTTCGTGCCCAAGGTCGTCGACGCGGGCCACCACCAGCGGCAGTTGCTGCGGCTGACCGGTCTGGACACCGAGGAGAACCAGGCCCGGCGGCTCCTGAGCGACCTGGAGAGCTGGATGGCCACCCAGGACGACTACGCCCCGGGCGACCCCCTGGGCGCCCGTCCCGAGGTGCTGGCCCACCGCTGGGTGCGGGAGGTGTTCCGCCCGACCGTGCGGGCCGTTCCGCTCGAACTGCGCGGTTCGATGGACGGGGCCGAGATCTACCACCAGCTCCTCGAACACCGCTGGTACCTGTCCGAGCGAGCCCAGCACGACATCGGCCTCGACACGGCGGTGAAGGACTACATCGTCAACGTCCTGCCGAGGACACTGGCGCTGCTGCCGGCGCCGGCGGAGGACGCCGCTCCCAGGTGAGCCACCGGCCGGCCGGGGTCACCGGCCGGCCTCACTCATGCGGGACCACGGCCACCGGGCAGCGCGCGTGGTGCAGGACGCCGTGGGCCACCGAGCCGATGCGGGCGCCGACGGCC